>JAGPGQ010000174.1:0-1417 GCA_018055925.1 Micropruina sp. | reverse complement strand
TGTGCATGACCTCGAACACGGCCTGATGGAACTCCGGTTCGCCCGGGTTGCGGGCCAGCACGATGTCGAACATGGGCTGGAAGTTCGGATGAAGTGCGTTCGTCACAAGGCAGAACCATAGATGGCCCGACCCGCCGCGTGACCTGATCCCATCCCCAACGCCCGCCGGACGGGCTCGGTGCGGACGGCCGGCGCGCGGCTCGGGAACCCCGGGGGGATCGGTAGAGTGATCCTTCCCACTGACACAGGACAGGTGAATGAGCGGACTCCGCCCAGGTGCGACCCCGCCGGAGATCATCCGGAACTTCTGCATCATCGCGCACATCGACCACGGCAAATCCACCCTGGCCGACCGGATGCTGCAGTTGACCGGCGTGGTCGACGCGCGCTCCATGCGGGCGCAGTACCTCGACCGGATGGACATCGAACGCGAACGCGGCATCACCATCAAGTCGCAGGCGGTCCGGATGCCGTGGACGTTCGACGGCACCGAGCACGTGCTCAACATGATCGACACCCCCGGCCACGTCGACTTCACCTATGAGGTGTCCCGTTCGCTGGCCGCCTGCGAGGGGGCGATCCTGCTGATCGACGCCGCCCAGGGGATCGAGGCGCAGACCCTGGCGAACCTGTACCTGGCGCTGGACGCCGACCTGCACATCGTCCCGGTGCTGAACAAGATCGACCTGCCGAGCGCACAGCCGGAGAAGTTCGCCGCCGAGATCGCCCACCTGGTCGGCTGCGAACCGGAGGACGTGTTCCGCGTCTCGGCCAAGACCGGCGAGGGCGTGCCGGAGTTGCTGGACGCCGTCGTAGGCCAGATCCCGGCCCCGGTCGGCGATCCGGCGGCACCCCCGCGGGCGCTCATCTTCGACTCCGTGTACGACACCTACCGCGGCGTGGTCACCTACGTCCGGGTGGTCGACGGGGCTCTCGAACACCGCGACCGGATCCTGATGATGTCCACCCGGGCCACCCACGAGGTGCTCGAACTGGGCGTGATCAGCCCCGAGCCGAAGCCGTCCAAGGGGATCGGCGTCGGCGAGGTGGGCTACCTGATCACCGGGGTGAAGGACGTCCGGCAGTCCCGGGTGGGCGACACCGTCACCCTGGTGAACCGTCCGGCCACGGCCAACCTGGGCGGCTACCGGCAGCCCAACCCGATGGTGTACGCCGGCCTGTACCCGATCGATGGCGCCGACTTCCCCGAGCTGCGTGAGGCGCTGGACAAGCTGCAGCTCAACGACGCCGCGCTCACCTACGAGCCGGAGACGTCCGGGGCGCTGGGATTCGGCTTCGGGGTCGGCTTCCTGGGCCTGCTGCACATGGAGATCGTCCGCGAGCGGCTCGAGCGCGAGTTCGGCCTCGACCTGATCTCGACGGCACCAAACGTGGTCTACCGGGTCGTCATGGAGGA
>JAGPGQ010000173.1 GCA_018055925.1 Micropruina sp. | reverse complement strand
TCCAGGTGCTCGACTGCGGGGACTCCGCCGTTCGCGTCGTCGTCGACGGCCCCGGCGCGCATGCCGCCTGGCGGGTCGCCCACGGCCTGGCGGCGCTGCTGCGGCGGTCCGCGCCGGACGGGCTGCTGGGCACACTGCCGACCTACGACTCGCTGCTGGTCGAGTTCGACTGCACCGCCACCGACCATTCGGCGATCCGGGCGGCGGTCGCCGAGGCCGCGGAACGGATCGACAGCGTCCCGGAGCGGACGCCGCGCACCTTCCGGGTGCCGGTCGCCTACGGCGGCGAGTACGGCCCCGATCTGGACGCGGTCGCCGCGCTGCTGGGCCTGAGCGCCGTCGAGGTGGTCGCCCGGCACACCGCGGAACCGCTGCTGATCCGCTGCTTCGGCGCCCCGGCGGGCGCCCCGATGATGGACGGGCCCGACTTCGGCCGCCCGGTACCCCGGCTGGCCAGCCCGCGCCCGCACGTCCCGGCCGGCGCGGTCGCGGTCGCGGGACGCCAGGCGGTGGTCTCGGCGTGCCCGGCGCCCGGTGGCTGGCAGGTGCTGGGCGCCACCCCGCTGCGCCTGGTGGATCCCTCGCGGGAGCCGCTGGCGCCCTACCTGCCGGGCGATTCGCTGCACTTCGTCCCGATCGCCGCCGAGGACTTCGAGGCGCACCGGGGGGTGCTGACGTGACCGGCCGGCTGCGGGTCACCCGTCCCGGGATCAGCGCCGTGACCGACCTCGGACGGCCCGCCGGCGGCGCGGTCGGCCAGATGACCGGCGGCGCCCTGGACGCCTACGGCGCCAAGGTCGCCAACGCCCTGGTGGCCGCCGCTCCCCGCTGATCGAGATCGTCGCGGCCGACTTCGCCGCGGTCACCTCGGTCAACCTGCTGGTCGCGCTCACCGGCGCCCCCGCCGACGTGACCGTCGACGGCGTCCCGATGCGCCAGTGGGAGCCGTTCTGGTGGCCGGCCGGCACCGAGCTCGGCGTCGGTTCGATCCGGCTCGGCACGCGGGTCTACCTGGCCGTGCACGGCACCCTGCAGGTGCCCCGGCTGCTGGGCAGCTGCGCGCCCGACAGCGTGCTCGGCTTCTCCGGCCCGCTGCACCGCGGCGACGGGCTCACCGTCGAACCGGGGCCGCTGCGGCTCTACCACTCCCCCATCGGGACGCCGGTGGTGCGCGGCGCCGCCCAGCCGATGCGGTTCGCCGACCACTGGCGGATCCCGGTCACCGACGGTCCCGACCGCGACCAGTTCAGCGCCAGCGCCGAGCGGCTGCACCGGGGCCGGTTCGTGATCGGGAACGCCAGCAACCACATCGGCCTGCGGCTCGGCGCCGCGGCCGGCGCGGCCGTCCCGGTGCGCGAACGCAGCGACGAGGTGCTCTCCCGCGGGGTTCCGATCGGTGCCGTCGAGGTGCCCGCCGGCGACGAGCTGCTGATCCTGCACCGGGGCCGCGGGGTCACCGCCGGCTACCCGGTGCTCGCGGTGGTCACCACCACCGGACTGTCCCGCCTGGGCCAGGCCCGCCCGGGACAGAGCGTCGAGTTCGTCCGGGTCTCCCTGGCCGAAGCGGTCGCCGCGGCCCGCGCCGAGCAGGCCGCGATCGACGGCCTCGCCGGCCGGGTCGCCCGGCTGCTGTCCGTCCACGATCGCCCGACACCCACCCTTAGCCCCGTCCCGAGGAGGGAAACGACTGATGCCCATCAGTGATTACCGGACCGCTCTGGTCACCGGCGCCAACACCGGCATGGGAGAGGCCATCACCCGCATGCTCACCGACGGTGGCGTGCAGGTCTACGGCGTGGCCCGCAACGCCGCCAAGCTGCAGGACGTGGCCGACGCCACCGGCATGCGTCCGATCGTGGCCGACATCTCCGACCCGGCCGCGATCGAGGCCGCCGTCGCCGGGCTGGAGGTCGACATCCTGGTGAACAACGCCGGGGTCTCGGCCACCGGCAACATCCTGGACGCCACCGCCGAGTCGGTGGACGCCATGGTCGACGTGAACCTGCGCGCGGTGCTGCACCTGTGCCGGCTGCTGGCGCCCGGCATGGTGGCCCGCGACCGGGGACACATCGTCAACATCTCCTCGATCGCCGGCACCTACAACTTCTTCGGGCACACCGCCTATCACGCCACCAAGGCGGCGATCCACCAGGTGTCCCGGCAGCTCCGCAACGACATGCTCGGGCACCGGGTGCGGGTCACCGAGATCTGCCCCGGACGCGTCGAGACCGAGATCTTCGGCCGCAACCTGGGCGGCACACCCGAGGACCTCAAGCGCGCCTGGGAGGAGTTCTACGAGCACTACGAGTCGGTCACCACGGCCGACATCGCCGGTGCGGCCAGGTTCGCCCTGGAGTCCCCCGAGCACGTCAACGTCGGGATGATCGAGATCATGCCGACGCTCCAGGTGCCCGGCGGGTTGACGTTCAACCAGAGCCGGTAGTGGCCGGCACCCGGGCAGCGGCACCGACGCCGCACGAGAGTTTGTCCCCGGTCACCGGGATCTCACCGACAAATGCCGATGGAGGCGACAATGACTGAACCCACCGAATCCACTGAAACCACAGAACACCACAAGACCCCGGTCAAGGCGACGATCGCGTCCTGGGTCGGCACGACACTGGAGTACTACGACTTCGCCGTGTACGCCACGGCGTCGGCGCTGGTCTTCAACGTCATCTTCTTCCCACCGGAGCTGCCGGAGGGCGTCCGGCTGATGCTCAGCCTGGCCACCCTCGGCGTGGGCTACCTGGTCCGTCCCCTCGGCGCCTTCATCCTGGGGCCCATCGGCGACCGGTACGGTCGCAAGTTCGTGATGCTGCTGACCCTCTTCGGCATCGGCGCCTGCACCTTCCTGATCGGCTGCCTGCCGACGTTCCACGACATCGGGATCTGGGCGCCGATCCTGCTGGTGCTGATCCGGATGATCCAGGGGCTGTCGGTGTCCGGCGAGCAGGCGGCCGCGATCACGATGACCCTGGAGCATTCGCCCGACAACCGCCGGGCGTTCACCACGAGCTTCGTGACCAGCGGCTCCGCCGCCGGCGGCCTGCTCTCGACGGCGATCTTCATCCCGTTCGTGGCGCTCCCCCAGGAGCAGCTGATGAGCTGGGGCTGGCGGGTCCCGTTCTGGCTCTCGGCCGTCGTCGTCATCGTCGCCTACATCATCCGGCGCACGCTGGAGGAGCCGCCCGCCTTCATCGAGACCCAGGCCGTCGAGGTGAGCCTGTCCCCGCTCAAGCAGGCCCTGCAGTTCCACTGGGGTTCGATCATCCGGATCGCGCTGTGCGCCATGGTCGCCGGCGTGAGCTACATGTTCGCCACCTTCTCGGTGGCCTTCGCCACCACCGGCTACAAGCTGGACCGGCCGACCATGCTGTGGGTTCCGGTGCTCGCCAGCCTGCTCGCCCTGGTCTACACGCCGGCCGCCGGATTCCTGGCCGACAAGATCGGCCGCAAGACGGTGTTCGCCATCGGAGCCGCCGGCGCCGCGGTCTCGACCGCGCCCTACCTGTGGGCGATCACCCAGGGCAACTGGCCGCTGATCTTCGCGCTCGGCATTCTGTGCAACGGCTTCTTCTACTCCACCGCGAACGCCGCCTGGCCGGCATTCTTCGCCGAGATGTTCCCGAACCGCGTGCGGGTCTCGGGACTCGCGGTCGGCACCCAGATCGGCTTCGCCCTCTCCGGCGCCATCGCCCCGATCATCGCCACCGCACTGGCGGGCAACGACGTCACGATGTGGGTCGGCCCGTCCATCTTCGCGATCGCGTTGGGTGGACTCGCGGCCGCTGCGGCGCTCACCGCCAAGGAGACCGCCCGGCGCACGCTCGACGAGATCGACGACCTGCAGCAGAGCGATCGCGAGAAGGCGGCCGTGGCCGCCGCGACCGTGTCCTCGCCCGCGCCGGCCTGAGCACCACCGGCGACTGCCCCGCGCTTCGGCGCGGGGCAGTTTGTCGTCCACTGGATCCGCCGGCGATCGAGTGGCGAAACTGCACCCGATTCCTAGGTTGTGCGCCTCACCTACCCCGGCAGGCTCACTGATGTGGTGCAGTTTCGCGCGCCAGACCCGCTCGGATCTGCCCGATGAGTTCGTTCGGCGCCTGCTGGAGCTGTCTCCAGGTGAACCGCAACACCGTGTAGCCCGCCAGCACCAGGTGGTTCTGCCGCCACCGGTCGGTCTCGAACTGCTCCCGTTCGCTATGGACGCCGTAGCCGTCGAACTCGACGATCAGGCGGCGTTCGGGCCAGCAGACGTCCGGGTAGTAGCGGCGTCCGGCCACCACCAGTTCCAGGTTCGCCGACCAGCCGGTCAGGCGATGCCTGCGCAACAGCGCCTGCAACGCGCGCTCCCCACCCGACCACGGGTTGTCCCGGCTCGCCCGGACGACGCGCCGCCGCGTCTCCTGCCCCGGCGTCCCGGCCAGCGCGGACAGCGCCGCGGCGAGTTGTGCGGTGTCGGTACGGCGCTCGCGCAGGAAGCGCTGGATCAGGTCACCGTCGTCGCGGGCGGCCGCCTCCACGGCGAGATAGGCGGCCGACGGGCACCGCAGTCCATTCACCCGGACGCGCTGGTCGGCCGGGACGCTGCGCCGCACCCAACGCACCCCGGGAGCCGGACGCCGGCTGTGCCCGTGCGCCAGCAGCACCCGGTCACCCTCACCGAACTCGGACTGAGCGAGGCTCCCGGTGTGCGCGGCCACCGCGTCCGATCCCCACAGCAGCGAGCCGGGCGCGAAGGCGAGGGCGGCGGCGCAGCGGGCGTGCCGCTCGGTCAGCCGAGCGGCGTCCACATAGGTCCCGGGCAGCACCCGGACGATGGCTCCCGAACGGACGAGCCGGGCGAACGTCGCCCGGGCGCCGAGATGGTCGCGTTGGCGCAGCACGCCGCCGTTCATCTCCATCACGGTGGTCAGGGCCATCAGGTCGTCGTCACCCACCGCCGCAGTTCAGCACGAAGCGGGCGCACGAGATCACTCAGACGGTGGCGAATCTGCACCGGATTCTTGGACGCTAGGCCTCGCGTACGCGTGCACTGCTCAGTGATGTGGTGCAGTTTCGCGACGATTCGGACGCTCGCGAGGCTCACTCCTCGACCAGCAGACCCTTCGCGGCCAGCTTCTCCACCAGGTTGCACAACTCGATCGTGGTGCCGCCGGCGCGGTACTGCTCCCGCAGGTCGGCCTCGGCGGCCTCCCGCTCGGCGCACGCGCCGATCACCCAGGCGAGGTCGGCGGCCTTGACCAGCACCACGCCGTCCGCGTCGCCCTTGACCACGTCGCCCGGCTCGACCAACTGGCCGCCCAGCACGATCGGGTGGTTGATCGGGCCCAGCGTCTCCTTGACGGTGCCCTTGATGCAGACGCTGCGGGAGAACACCGGCAGCCCCAGCTCGATCAGGTCGGCGGTGTCCCGCACGCCCGAGTCGGTGACCAGCGCGGCCAGGCCCTTGGAGTGCATCGCGGTGCCCAGCACGTCCCCGAAGGTGCCGGCCTCGGTGAACTCCCCCGCGGAGACCATCAGCACGTCGCCGGCGCGGGCGTAGTGGATGGCCACCTGCAGCATCAGGTTGTCCTGCGGGGCGCACACCACGGTCACCGCCGGACCGCAGAACGACATCGACCGGTCGATCGGCTTCAGGTCGGAGTTGAGCGCGCCCCGACGGCCCTGGGCCTCATGGATGGTGGCGCTGGAGTACTGGCCGAGCTGCTCGACCAGTTCGGCGGCGGGGCCGCTCGAACTTGGTCCGGACGTGAATCATCTGGTGGGCCTCTTCTGTGGGAGTCGTGGGTGGTTGCGGTGGACGGCTTCAGTCGGCGAGCCGTCGTCGGCTGGCTACGGGCGTCAGTCGGTGAGCTGGCCGACGGCGTCGGCGATGGCGGCCGTCGCGGCGGCCAGGGTGTCCTCGCCGGTGGCGAAGGAGACTCGGAAGAACGGCGACAGCCCGTAGGCGCTGCCGGTGATGGTGGCGACCCGGGCATGCTCCAGCAGGAAGGTCACGAACGCGTCGTCGGAGTCGATCACGTCGCCGGACGGGGTGCGGCGTCCGATCACCCCGGAGCAGTCGACGAACACGTAGAAGGCCCCGTCGCCGGCCAGCGCACGCAGCCCGTCGATGGCGTTCATCCGGTCGACCACCAGGTCCCGCCGCGCCCGGTACTGCCGGGCGGCGCGGGCGACGAACGACTGGTCGCCGGTCAGCGCCTCGGCGGCGGCCGCCTGCGAGATGGACGACGGGCAGCTCGACATGTGCGACTGCAGGGTGTTGATCGCCCGGACGACGTCGGCCGGCCCGGCACAGTAGCCGAGCCGCCAGCCGGTCATGGCGTAGGTCTTGGACACCCCGTTGACCAGCAGCACCCGGTCGGCGAGCCGCGGCGCGACCTCGAGCAGCCCGGCGCAGTGACCCGTGCCCAGGAAGACCTCGTCGTAGATCTCGTCCACCAGCACCAGCACGTCCGGATGCTCGTCGAGGACGGCGGCCAGCCCGGCCAGTTCGTCGTGGGTGTAGACCGCGCCGGTCGGGTTGGACGGCGTGTTCAGGATCAGCCACCGGGTGCGCGGGGTGAGCGCCGCCCGGAGCCGGGCGGGGGTCAGCTTGAAGTCGTCCTCGATCGGGCACGGCACGATGACCGGGACGCCGTCGCCGAGCAGCACCATGTCGGGGTAGGACACCCAGTAGGGCGCCGGGATCAGCACCTCGTCGCCGGGGTCGAGGGTGGCCAGTAGCGCGGTGAAGATCACGTGCTTCGCCCCCGAGCCCACCGACAGCTGGGCGTCGGCGTACTCGATGCCGGTGCGCCGCAGCAGACGTTCGCGGATCGCCCGGCGCAACGCGACCGTGCCGTTCACCGCGGTGTACTTGGTGTCGCCGCGCTCGATCGCGGCGATGCCGGCGGCCTTGACGTTGTCGGGGGTGTCGAAGTCGGGTTCGCCGACGGTCAGGTCGAGCACCGCGACGCCGGCCTCGCGAAGTTCGCGGGCCTTGGCGGCGGCGATGGTGCTCGGCGACGGCTGGATGCGGGACAGCCTTGCGGCCTGTGCAGTCATGGATCGCTTTCGATTGCGGTTTGCCACTGATCGTAGGAGTAGGGACGGGGTGCGCACCAAGACCGAAATACCGTGCCCCCATAAGGCCGCCGCTATGGATCCGGCGGGACGGAATCGTATGTAGTCATCGCGAAAAATGATGGGTCGGCCGATCGTGTAGTGGCCCCCCGGCACGGGCTAATCTGCGCTCATGGAGATCGACCTGCACACGACGTCCGGCAAGCTCGCCGACCTGGAGCGTCGTGACCGGCAGGCCAAGCAGCCGGCGTCCGAGGCGGCCGTCGAGAAGCTGCACGCCCGGGGCAAGCTGACCGCGCGGGAACGGGTGCTGGCGCTGCTCGACGAGGGCAGCTTCACCGAGCTGGACGAGTTCGCCCGCCACCGCACCACCGCCTTCGGCATGGACGCCAAGCGCCCCTACACCGACGGCGTGATCACCGGCTTCGGCACCATCGAGGGTCGTGACGTGGCGGTCTTCTCCCAGGACGTGACGATCTTCGGCGGGGCGCTGGGCGAGGTGTACGGCGAGAAGATCTGCAAGGTGATGGACCTGGCGCTGCGCACGGGCGTCCCGATCGTCGGGCTGGTCGAGGGCGGCGGGGCGCGCATCCAGGAGGGCGTGGTCAGCCTCGGGCTGTACGCCGAGATCTTCAAGCGCAACACCCACGCCTCGGGGGTGATCCCGCAGATCTCGGTGATCATGGGGGCCGCCGCCGGCGGGCACGTCTATTCGCCCGCGCTGACCGACTTCGTGGTGATGGTCGACCAGACCTCGCAGATGTTCATCACCGGCCCGGACGTGATCCGCACCGTCACCGGCGAGGAGGTGACGATGGAGGAGCTCGGCGGCGCGCGCACCCACAACACCCGCTCCGGCAACGCCCATTACCTGGCCGCCGACGAGGCCGACGCGCTGGAGTTCGTCCGGCACCTGCTGAGCTTCCTGCCGCCGAACAACCTGGACGAGCCGCCGGTGCTGGCCACCGACCCGGACGCCGACGCCGACGCCGACGCCCTGGACACCCTCATCCCGGACGCCCCGAACCAGCCCTACGACATGCACGAGGTGACCACCCGGGTGCTGGACGACCGCGAGTTCTGCGCGGTCCACGCCCGGTTCGCCGCCACCGTG
>JAGPGQ010000002.1 GCA_018055925.1 Micropruina sp. | reverse complement strand
GCATCCCGCTCGATCAGATCACCCCCTACTGGCCAATCATCGTCAACCTGCTGGCAGGCAGCCTCATCGGCGCATACCTCGGCGCAACCTGGGCGACCCGCATGGCCACCCGAACCCTTTACCGCGTCCTATCCATCCTCCTGATGCTCATCGCCGCCGTCCTCCTAGCCAGCCACCTGGGACACGTACCCTCCGCAGGCCTGACCGGCGCCGGGCAAGCCATCGCCGGCGTCCTCGCCGGGGTCGCTATCGGAGTCGTCGCCGCAATCATGGGCGTGCCGGTGGTGAACTGCTGATCCCCACGATCGTCCTGCTATACGGCCTCGACATCAAAGTCGCAGGCAGCCTCTCGCTGGCCATTTCGTTGCCCACGATGCTCGTGGCATTCGCTCGCTACAGCCAAGACCACTCTTTCACCGTCCTGGGGCAGAACAAGACGTTCCTGGTCGCGATGGCCATGGGGTCCGTCGTCGGCGTCGTCGCGGGCGGAGCACTGCTCGGAGTCGTGCCCACCGCGATACTAGTGCCCGCCCTCGCGCTCCTGCTCGTGCTCTCCGCACGGAAGGTCTGGCAACACGGCTAACCGAACCCATCGTTCGCGGGAACACCGCAAGCCGCCGCAGTTCCGGAGAAACCGACAAGATAATGAGAATGGGTGATCCACCCCATCTTGTCGCCGGGCTAGTCAGAAGCATGTCGCCGACGACAGATCGCCCGAGAACCTACACCTACACTGGCGCCATGTCTCGCGTCACCGTGATCGCCGCCGCCGTTGCCACCGCGGCCCTCTCCCTGTCCGGTTGTGCCGAGGTCGGGCTGTCCACCCAGGACGCCTACAAGGTCGGCTGCCCGGCGATCGACACCGTCGCCGGCTCCGGCTCCGCCGTGAGCAAGGTGACGCTCAGCGGGCTGCAGCAGCTCAGCGACTCGGGCAACGTGACCGGCGAGACCAAGGGCTGGTTGGACGCGGCGATCGCCTTCCTGTCCGACCCGAACACGGTCAGCCCGGAGGCCAAGAAGATGCTCCGCGACGGCTGCGCGGCCAACGGCTACGAGCTGAAGAACATCTGACGCTGCCGGCTAATTACGTGAAACAATAAGCACGGATTTTCGATACACCCGCTGCGAGCCTCTCCGGAGCGCTCCGCGCGCCCAGGACGACCCGATCTCCCACGCATACCCCCTTGTCACGTGCGCTATACCGACCGAGAGCAGTAATTCGGAAAGGCGGCTCTTTCGATAATTGGCAAGCACTTAGGTAAGGCTAAGAATGCTTGTAGGGCCCATTTCGGTGACTACCGTGAGGGAAATAGAAGTTCGTTCCGCACCCGGGAGGTCCCGATCATGAGCACCACCTCGCTCGTCACGTCCTGCGCAACCACCAGCTGCGCCTTCAACAACGGCGGCTGCTCCGCCTTCGCCATCACCGTCGGCGGCGCGGGGGCAGCCACCTGCACCACCTTCATCGAACTGGACGCCCGCGCGGGCCTCTCCTCGGCCAACGGCCAGGTGGGTGCCTGCAAGCGCCTCGAATGCGTCCACAACGCCGATCTGCTCTGCACCGCGGGCGAGATCACCGTCGGCGACACCGCCGACTGCCTCAGCTACTCCGTGCGCTGACACTCCGGGTGCGCTGACCAAAGCGCGCCGACGCGGACCGCTGCGACGCGTTGACCGAGTTCATCGGTCAACGCGTCGAGTGCGTTCCGGCCCTGCCGGCGCCGATCGTCCGGTGACTCGAGGCTCAGCTCAGTGGGCTGACCGCAGGCCCACGGCGACCAGTCGGCCGAGCCGGTCGGCCAACGCGTCGAGGGTGTCCGCGGGTGTGTCGAACGCGAAGAAGTGGATGCCGGTCCGGCCGACGTCGACCGCCATCAGGGTCAGGCCGGTGCGGTCGACGTCGACGCAGAACACCTGCCCCTCGGCGTGGCTGCAGGTGGTCTCCGCACGACTCGACAGGGTCACTCCGCGGTCCCAGCCGCCGGTGGCCGCCTGCACCAGGCCGGCCAGCTGGTCGGGCGACAGGCGTCCGACCAGGTCACGGGCGGCCCACTCCTGATCGGCGTCGGGGAAGCTCCGGGGACCCGTCGGCAGGCCGCCCGCCGGGTGCGAGCCGATCACCTCGCCGAGGGCCAGGGCGAGCACGCCGGCGCTGTCGTGCACCAGCACTCGGTCGGTCCGGATCACACCCAGCCGGCCGCCCACCGCACCGGCGATCTCGGTCACCGCGGGGTCGAGGCCGGCACCGAACAGGTAGTCGTCCAGCGTCTCGACCGGAAGCCATTCGAGTTCGCCCAGCAGGTGCACCGCGCAGGCGGTGATCCGGACGGCCCACTCGGGCGCCTCCTTGGTCACGTCGACCCGGACGCGCAGCGGGCCGCCGGTCCAGGTGGTGGCCGGCACCTCGTCGTCGGCCCGGCACGCCACCACCAGCTCGCCGCGCGCGGTCACCCCGTGACTCAGCGCGGCGGCCTCCACCATGGGGGCGATGTCGTAGGCGACCAGCGACATCCGGCCGGCCCCGGAGAGCAGCCTGCGCGCCAGCGAAAGCGAGCGGGCTCGCATCGTCGGAGCACGGTCGTCCTGGACTGTCGTGTGGACAGGTTCCACGAGACCCCCTCGGATCGGCGCACGACGGCGGCTCATTCGGTAAGGGGAGCCTAACCTAATGCCTCCGCGGCCGTGGGCGGTTGTCCATTTATCGGCGCAGCGGTGCGGCGAAGAACTCCAGTTCGTGCCGGCACGCCTCCCGGAACGCGGCCCCGGCGGCCCGGCGGCTCTCCCCGTCCGCCCGGTTGACGGCGCTCTCGGTGATCTCGATGGCCCGCCGGTTCGACTCGGCGAACGTCTCGTCGGCGTAGGTGGCCAGCCAGTCCGTGTACGGGTGGTCCGGACGGTTGAGCGCGGCCAGGGTCTCGCCGACGTCGGCGTAGATCCAGAAGCAGGGCAGCAGCGCCGCGGTGAGCACGGCGTAGTCGCCGCTCTCCTCGGCGGCGGCGAAGTGGTCCAGGTAGGCGGTGGTCACCGGCGACGGCACGGTGGCCTCGACCACGTCGGCGGCCACCCAGGACTCGTGCAACTGCAGCTCGGTGGCGATCGCCGAGGTCGAGCACTCGTGCCAGAAGTCCCGCTCGTCGGTGTCCGGGGCGAGTCGTGCGGCGACCGCGAGCGCCCCGGCGTAGCGGTGCAGGTAGCGCGCGTCCTGCGCCAGGTACCAGGTGAACGCGTCCCGGGGCAGCGTCCCGTCCCCGAGTTGCCGGACGAACGGCAGCTCGTCGATCTGCTCGCGCAGGTCGGCGGACTGTTGCCACCACCAGTCGGTGACCCGGCCCGCGGTGACGCCACCCGCCCGGCTCCACACCGGTCCGAGGTGGTGCACCGGTCCGTGCCCGGCGCCGACGTCGAGCAGCTCGGCGTCCGCGAGGGCGGCGGCGAGCCAGTCGGTGGCCTCGGTCAGCGCGCGCGACCAGTCGCCGGTGACCGCGTAGCGGGTGGCGAGGGCGGACGACAGCGAGCAGCCGGTGCCGTGGGTGTTGGTGGTCGCGATCCGCGGATGTGCCAGCTGGATCAGCGGGCCGTCGCGCCCGACCAGGGCGTCGAACACCTGGCCATCGTCGAGATGGCCGCCCTTGGCGACCACCAGGGCACCGGTGGCCCGGGCGACGGTCGCGGCCTGGGCGAGCACCCCCACCCAGTCCTCGGCCGGTTCGGCGCCGGCCAGCACCGCGAGTTCGGGCACGTTGGGGGTGAGCACGTCGGCGTCGGCGCACAGCTCGAACAGCGCGGCCTCGGCCGCGGCGTCCAGCAGCCGGTCGCCGCTGGTGGCGATCATCACCGGGTCGAGCACCACCACCGGAGGCTGCACGCGGCGCAGCCACTCGTCCACGGTCCGGATGATCTCGGCGGTGCCGAGCATGCCGAGCTTGACGGCGTCGACGGCGACGTCGTCCGAGACCGCGTCGAGCTGGGCGCGCAGGAAGGCCGCCGGCGGGTAGTGCACCTCGCGCACGCCCCGGGTGTTCTGCGCGACCAGCGCGGTGATCGCGCTCATGCCGTAGCCGCCGTTGGCGGCGATCGACTTCAGGTCGGCCTGGATCCCGGCGCCGCCGGTGGGATCGGTGCCGGCGATGGACAAGACGTTGGGGACGGGGCGCATCAGGGGTGGGTCCTTTCGTTCCAGGCGCGCAGCAGGTCGCGGGCGGCCCGTTCGGGGTCGGCGGCGGCACAGATGGCCGAGACGACCGCGGCCCCGGCCAGGCCGTCGGCCCGCAGTCTCGGCAGGTCGGCGGCGGAGATCCCGCCGATCGCCACGGCGGGGACGGTGGCGGCACGGGCCAGGGCGGCCACGCCGGTGCGGCCGAGCGCCCGCTCGGCGTCCGGCTTGGTGGCGGTGTCGCGCAGCGGCCCGATGCCGAGGTAGTCGGCCGCCTCGACCGCGCGCAGGCTGTCGTCGTCCACGACGCTGACCCCGATCAGGGCTCCCGGCCAGAGGATCCTCCGGGCGGCCGCGGCGGGCAGGTCGCTCTGCCCGAGGTGTACGCCGGCCACCCGGGCGCCCGCCGCGCGGGCGGCGAGGGCGACGTCGACCCGGTCGTTCACGTACAGGTCGACCCGTTCGCCGCCGGGGACGCCGGCGATCGCGTCGGCGACCTCGAGCACCTCGCCGAGGAAGGCGGCCCCGGAGGCGTCCTTGGCGCGCACCTGGACGGCCCGGACCCCGGCCCGGACGGCCGCGGAGACCACGCTGGGGACGGTGTGCCCGGCCGCGCGGCACAGGTCGGTGTCGGTGACCAGGTAGAGGGCGAGTCCGGCCGGGTCGAGGCTCACCGGCCGACCTCGAGGCGGGCGCCGGCGGCGATGTCGCCCGGTTCGATCCGGGCGAGTTCGTCCAGCAGGGCGGCGGCGAAGCTGCCCGGTCCGCCGGCGCGTCCCACGGCGCGCTCGGCGGCCAGCGCGAAGGTCACCGAGGCCGCGGTCGCGGCGAGCGCGGGGGCGGCCCCGAGCGCGGCGAAGGCGGCCATCACCGCGCCCAGCGAGCAGCCGGCGCCGGTCACCCGGGTGAGCATCGGGTCGCCGTTGGCCACCCGCACCCGGATCGTGCCGTCGGCGATCAGGTCGATCGGGCCCGAGACGGCGACCGCTCCCCCGATGCGGGTCGCGAGCGCGGCCGCGTCCCCGGCGGCCTGGTCGACGCCGATCGCGGAGTCGACCCCTCGTCCGCCGGCCCCGGCGCCGGCCAGTGCCACGATCTCGGACGCGTTGCCGCGGACGATCGCCGGCCGCTGCTCCACCAGCTCGGCGGCCAGGGCGGTGCGGACCGGGAGCGCGCCGATGGCGACCGGGTCGAGCACCCAGGGGGTGCCGGCGGCCCGGGCGGCGGCGACCGCCTCGCGCATCGCCTCGGGCTGGGCGGCGTTGATCGTGCCCAGGTTCACCAGGACGGCGCCGGCCACCGGCGCGAACACGCCGGCCTCGCCGGGAATGTCCACCATCGCGGGCGCGGCGCCCACGGCGAGCAGGACGTTGGCGGTGAAGCCACTGACCACATGGTTGGTCAGGCATTGCACCAAGGGCGTGGCGTTGCGCAACTCGTCCAGCAGGTCGGCGCACTGCGCGGCGACGCCGCCGGCGTCGGTGGCCAGGGCGGAGGTACGTGGGTGCGGCATGGTGACCATCCCTTCGCTCGTACTAACGAGAGCAGGTTCGACGGGTGTGATCTCAGCCGGCCGGTCCGGCACCCCGTGTCGGCCTCTTACCCTAGTGAGCCGCGCGGCCCGAGCCAAACACCGTCCCGCAACCGCTGTCAGGACGGCTCGTCGGCGCCGCGCGGGATGCCCAGGGTGGCCAGCAGGTCCTCGTGCAGCTGCATCCAGACGAGCTGGCACGAGGCCCGGTCGGGGCCGTCCAGCCATTCGTGGGCGCCGCGTCGCACCCGTTCGAGCGCGTCGCGGTGGCGTCGTCCGTAGCCGTCGAACCGGTCGAGGACGCCGGCGAGCAGCGCGTCCACCTCCTGCAGCAGGTCGTCGATGCGTTCCAGTTCGACCAGCACGGCGATGTCCCAGGCCGGGTCGGTGTGGTCGTTGGCGGCGGTCCGGTCCCACGGCACCGGATGCAGTTGCCAGTTGGTGCAGGCCACCCCGTGCGGGCCGTTGAGCGCGATGAACCGGCGGTGCGCGTCGATCACCACGTCGCGGACGCCGAGCGCGTCCAGTTCGGCGGCCAGCTGCCGTTCGTTCTCGGCGCGGCCGCGCTCGGTCATCCCCCAGGTCTCGCCGAAGAAGTCGTGCCGGGTCACCCAGCCGTAGGCCTGCGCGTCCAGCAGGTGCTCGCGGACCTCGTCCACGGGCAGTCCGTACCGGCGCGCGACCGCGTCGGTGCCGGGCCCGCCGAGCACCCGAACGCCGTGCAGGCTGAGCAGCGCCGGTTCGGACCGTGCGCCCATCAGGCGAAGGTGGTGTACGAGAACGCCGAGCGGTGCCGCAGCTCGTCCAGTTCGGCCAGGTCGGCGGCCGACGGCTCCCACAGGCCGGCCTCGACGTTGGCCGGCAGCTGCTCGGGACGGGTGGCGCCGCAGATCACGCTGCCGACCGCGGGCTGGGCGGCCAGCCCGCCGATCGCGACGGTCAGCAGGGGCAGGTCGCGGGCGTCCGCGAACGCCTGCAGCGCCTCGATCCGGTCCCAGTCGGCGCCGGCGAGGCGGCGCCTCTGGTCGGCCCGGGCCAGTCTGGTTCCCGCCGGCGCGTCCTCGCCGCGGCGGTACTTGCCGGTGAGCAGGCCGTAGGCCAGCGGGAAGTACGGCAGGATCCCGATCCCGGCCCGTTCGCAGGCCGGCACCAGTTCGTCCTCGGCGGCCCGGTTGTACAGCGAGTACTCGTTCTGGGCCGAGACGAACCGCTGCAGGCCGGCGGTGCGGGCCACCCAGTCGGCGTCGATCACCTGCCAGGCCGACAGGTTCGACGAGCCGATGTAGCGCACCTTGCCCTCGGTGACCAACTCGCTCATCGCCGCCAGGGTCTCCTCGATCGGGGTGATCGAATCGGGCCGGTGCAGTTGGTACAGGTCGATGTGGTCGGTGCCCAGGCGGCGCAGGCTGGCCTCGACCGCTCGCCGGATGTAGCGCCGGCTGCCGTGTGCCCCGAAGTGCTCGGCGTCGTGGTCGCCCATGCCGAACTTGGTGGCCACGATCACGTCGTCGCGGCGGCGTCCCAGTGCGGCCCCGAGCAACTCCTCGCTCGCCCCGTCGGCGTACGAGTCTGCGGTGTCGAACAGCGTGATGCCCTGCTCGATCGCGGCGTCCACCACCGCCTTCGCCTGGCCGGCGTCGATCCGGGCACCGAACGCGTTGCAGCCGACGCCGACCACCGACACCATCAGTCCACTGTCACCAAGAGCCCTGTAGCGCATGGCCCCGAACCTACCCGGACGCCTCATCGCCGGGAGCGGGGTTCCACGACGGCGGGCACACTGGCTCGATGATCACCATCACCGTCAAGTGGCCCGTGAAGCCCGACTACGCCGACGATTTCATCGAACTGACCCGGGAATTCAGCGAGGCGACCCGCGACGAGCCGGGTTGCCTGTGGTTCGACTGGTCCCGCAGTGTGGCCGACCCGAACGAATACGTGTTGATCGAGGCGTTCGCCGACGGCGACGCGGGCGGCCGGCACGTGAACTCCGACCACTTCGCGAAGGCCATGAGCACGCTGGGGCAGTACGTGTCCGCACGGCCGAAGATCATTTCGTACGAGCTCGACCAACAGGGCTGGAACGAACTCGGCGAACTGGCGATGCCCTGAGCCTCCAATTCTTTGCCCGGCTACATTAGTGAGTGAAAAGAAACGGCGGTTTCCTAGTCCGGGGCACATAGTGGACCGGCGCCGTCGGGCGTCGACCGCCGGCCCAACCGGTCGCCGGACAGTTCGGCGAGCGGTTGGGCCACGCGGAGTGGTTCCGTCCAGAACCTCGGCTTGACTAGGAACGATGAAAGGGCGGATGCCTGTGGCATCCGCCCTTCGCTCCCGAACGGCACTGCTATCACTGCGCCGGCGCGGGGGGGCCACAACCGGAACAGCTACCGCGCCCGAGTCTCGGACTTTGGGGGGTTCCAAGAATCCCGGGCTGCACGCTCATCTGTTGGAGGCAGATGAGTTGTGCTGGTAATACTCCATCAGCTTTTTGGACACTCGTCAAGTTTCATTTTCGTGAATCTTCCGATTCCCTCCCGCAGCGGCGCCCGAGGGAGTACAGTCCGCTGCGGGGGGTTACGAGGAGAACGCCGATGACGACCACAACCGAGCGAGCCACCCGGGCACGTGCGGACAGATTCCTTGAGCGCCGCCGGATGCTTGCCCACTCCGCGCTGGAGACCCTGGCGGAACGCGGTTTCGCCAACACCGGACTGCGCGAGATCGCCCACCACTCCACACTTTCGCATGGCGCCCTGCACTACTACTTCGACGACAAGGACGATCTGATCGCCGAGTCGGTGTGGGACTACAAGTCCACCTGCGCCCGGCGCTACGACGTGATCGTGGCGACCGCCCGGTCGGGCGAGGAACTGCTCGGCCGAGTCGCCGACACGATGGCGACCACGCTGCGCGATGAGGCTCCCCTGCACCGCCTCTGGTACGACCTGCGCAACCAGTCGATGTTCGGCCGCGGTTTCGGCGACACCATCGTCCGCATCGACGACCTGCTGGAGCAGATGGTCTGGTCGATCGTGTCCCGCTACGGCGAACTCATGGAAAGCCCGCCGCGCTTCGACGCGGGACTCGCGTATGCCCTGGTGGACGGGCTGTTCCAGAACGAGTTGATCCGATTCCTCAGGGGCGACACCGAGGCACCCGAGCGACTGCGGCGCGAGTGCGCCTCGCTGCTGGCCCGGACGGTCTGAGCGGCCTCAGGCCAGGGTGGGCTGCGCCCCGCTCTCGTGATCGAGCAGCCAGCGCTTGCGTTCGATCCCGCCGGCGTAGCCGGTGAGCGTCCCGGAGGCACCGATCACGCGATGACAGGGCACGACGATCGCGATCGGGTTGCGTCCATTGGCCAGGCCGACCGCCCGCGAGGCGGTCGGCTGCCCGATGTGGAGCGCCAACTGGCCGTAGCTCCAGGTGACGCCGAAGGGGATCTCGCGCAGCGCCGCCCAGACGCGCCGCTGGAACTGCGTGCCGACGGCGGCCAGCGGCAGGTCGAACTCCGTGCGTTCCCCGGCGAAGTACTCGCGCACCTGCCCGGCCGCCGCCTCGGATGCGGGCGACGGCGGCACCGGGACGTCCGGCGTGCCGAACTGCACCGCGGTGACCGCGCCGGCCTCATCCACGGCGACCCAGACCGGCCCGACCGGGGTGTCGAGGGTGGAGATGTTCATGATGCCTCCGGGATTCGGTTGATCGGGTGGTCGAGGACCGCCCACAGGTACTGGGTGGCGTAGCTGCGCCAGGGACGCCAGCGCTCGGCCCCGCCGGCGGACAGTTCGAGGCCGAGCCGCTCCGCCGCCCGGACGACGCCGAGATCGCCGGACGGGAAGGCGTCCGGGTCGCCGAGGGCCCGCATGGCGACGAGTTCGACGGTCCACGGGCCGATCCCGCGCAGCGCGCCCAGGCGGGCCCTGGCCTCGGCGCGGTCGGCGCCGGGACCGAGATCGAGTCGTCCGGCGGCCAGCGCATCCGCGAGCTCGATCAGGGTACGGGCCCGGCTCCGGGGTCCCGGTATGTCCTCCGGGGCGAGCCCCGCGAACGCCGCCGAGGGCGGGAACAGGTGGGTCAGGCCGCCGGCCGGATCGGTCACCGGTTCGCCCAGCCGCCGCACCAGACGTCCGGTCTGGGTGCGCGCCGCGGCGGTCGAGACCTGTTGGCCGAGCACCGCGCGCACGGCGAACTCGTCCCCGTCGGCGCTGCGTGGCACCCGCCGGCCGGGCACGGCCTCGACCAGGGGACGCAGCACCGGATCGGCTCCGAGCACCTGGCCGACGGCGACCGGGTCGGCGTCCAGGTCGAGCAGCCGGCGGCAGCGTCCGATGGCCGGGGTGAGATCGCGAGGATCGGCCAGCCAGAGGGTGGCGTCGATGTGGCCGGGGCGGGGCGCGAGCGCCACGATGCCGGCGCCGTGCGGCAGGGCCAGGGTGCGCCGGTAGGCGCCGTCGCGCCACTCCTCCACCCCGGGCACGGCCGTGGCGCTCAGGTGCCCGAACAGGTTGCCGGGGTCGAACGGACGGCGGAACGGCAGCCGCAGCCGCACCGCGCCCAGCCGGGCCCCGGGCGGCGCTCCGCGCCGCAACCGGGCGCGCAACTCGCCGGGGGTGAGGTCGAAGGCGGCCCGGATCGCGTCGTTGAACGAGCGCACCGAGCCGAATCCGGCGGCGAAGGCGATCTCGCCGTGACGCATGGTGGTGGTCTCGAGCAGCACCCGGGCGGTGTGCGCCCGCTGGGCGCGGGCCAGCGCGAGCGGCGACGCCCCGAGTTCGCCGGCCAGGGATCGCTGGAGCTGCCGCACCGAGTAGCCCAGCCGTCCGGCCAGGCCCGCAACGCCCTCGCGGTCGACCAGGCCGTCGCCGATCAGCCGCATCGCCCGGGCGACGGTGTCGGCGCGGGCGTCCCACGCAGCCGATCCCGGAACGGTGTCGGGACGGCAGCGCCGGCAGGCCCGGAAACCGGCGTCCTGGGCGGCCGCGGCACTCGGATAGAACGTGGTGTTCTCGGCGCGCGGGGTGATCGCCGGGCAGCTCGGCCGGCAGTAGATGCCGGTAGTGCGCACGGCGGTGAAGAACTCGCCGTCGAAGCGAGCGTCACGACTCGTGACGGCCCGCAGGCAGACCTCCCGGTTCGGCATCATGCGTCCATCATGGTCGCCGGCGGCGCCGGAACCTAGCAGGAATGCGACATCGAAATCCGGCCCGCCAGGGGCACGGGGCATCAACCGGGCCCTACCGTTTCCGATGAGCAATGCCTAGGTTGTTCCCGTGAGGGCAGGGACGCCGGAACCAACGGATAGGAGCACACCATGGCCATTTCTTTGAGTCCGTACCTGAACTTCCCGGGCAACGGCCGCGAGGCGATGACGTACTACCACGGCATCTTCGGCGGCGAGCTGCAGCTGTTCGGCTTCGGTGAGTTCGGCATGGAGGGCATGCCCGCCGAGGGCCTGATGCACGGCCAGCTCGAGGTGAGTCGCGGCCTCACCGTGATGGCCTCCGACGCGATGCCGGGCGCGGAGCAGACCTGGGGCGGCACCCGGGTCTACTGCGCCTTCTTCGGTGATGACCTGGAGACCATGAAGGGCTGGTTCGACGCCCTGGGCGCCGACGGCAGCGTCGGGGTCCCGCTCGAGAAGCAGCCGTGGGGTGACATCTACGGCCTGGTCAAGGACCAGTACGGCATCGAATGGATGTTCAACGTGGCCGTGCCGGAGGGCTGGGCGGCGCAACAGGGCTGAGTGCGGGCGCGGGTCAGCCCGTGGTGATCACCCGGGCGAACTCGTCGGCGGCCGGCCAGTCGAAGCCGTCCACGTAGAGCCGCAGCCTCGACTCGGTGAGCCGGACGGCGTTCGCCCGCTCCTGGTCGTTGCGCCGCTTGACCCGCTCCCACAACACCTCGAACGGCGCGGTCAGCACCACCAGTTCGCAGGCCACGCCGGCGTCGACGCACATCCGCCGCCAGTGGTCGCGGACGTCCCGTGCGCCCATCGACAGGTCGACCACCACGTCCGAGCCGTCGGCGACCGCCCGGGCGAACTCCCCCTGCAGGCCGGCGTAGAGCTCGTCCAGCCGCTCCGGAGGCGGTTCCTGCTGCCGCCAGCCGTCCGCCCAGACGGCCTCGTCCATCGACAGCCGGACGGCGCCGCCCCGTTCCAGTTCGAGGGCGTAGGTGGTCTTGCCCGCTCCGGCGGGCCCGCACAGCAAGGTGACCAAAGGCATGCGATCCACCATAGGAGGGCACATCCAGGCCCCCGGTCACGATCGGGTCACAGCGCGGCCCGCAGGCGTTCCGCGGCGGCGGCGCAGGCCGCCCGGACGGCGTCGTCGCCGATCACCCGGTAGGGCGCCGGCAGGTCGACCAGCCAGGTCGGCACGTGTTCGGCCTTCTCCGCGGCGGTGCGCAGCTCGGTGGTGCGCTCGTCGACGGCCGACAGCCGGGACCGGTACGGGCCGAACCATTCCGCCATCCGTTCCAGTGGCGCCTCGATGTGGACGACGACCGAGACCGCATAGGAGTCGGCGGGCAGGTGACCCAGCCGCTGCACCGGATCGGGCGGATCCGGCCGCGGCCGGAAGCCGAGGGTGGAGGCGGTCACGTCGCTCATCCGGTCGAGCCGGAACAGCCGCCAGTCGTCCCGGTCGAGGTCGAAGGCGGAGAGGTACCAGCGGCGTTCGGCGGCCACCAGGCGGTAGGGCTCCACCCGGCGCCGTTCCAGCACGTCGGCGGACCGCGTGGGCGGATAGCCGAAGCGGAGCCGGGTCCGGGCCCGGATGGCGGCGGCGATCCGGGTGAGCACGTCGGGCGGCACGGCCGCGGCGGCCCGGCCGGTGTGGCTGACCACGCTCCGCAGGTCGCGCAGCCGCTCCCGCAGCGGGCCCGGCAGGGCGGCGTCCAGCTTGACCAGTGCGCCGAGGGCGGATTCGGCGTCCGGGCCCGTGGCGAGGGCGGCGGCGCGCTGCAGGCCGACGGCGACGGCGACCGCCTCGTCCGCGGTGAACAGCAGCGGTGGCACCGCCCGCCCACGGGCCAGCCGGTATCCGCCGGCGGATCCCCGGTCCGCCTCCAGGGCGTAGCCGAGCTGGCGCAGCCGGTCGACATCGCGGCGAACCGTCCGGGTGGTCACGCCGAGGTCCCGGGCGAGCTCCGCGGCCGTCCACCCGGGACGGGCCTGGAGCAGGCCGAGCACCCGCAGGGCGCGTTCGGTGGTGTCGGTGGACATGCCCCAGGATCCCACGCCCGAGCGGACAGATACTGTCCTATTCAAGCCAAAGACTGGGGATGTCAGCGAAAGAAACCTCACCCAAGGAGACGCAGATGGCCTTCCTCACCCCGAACGCGCACGGCGAGGCCGCCGTGATCGGCAGCTTCGCGCGCAACCAGTTCGCCCAGGTGCGCAGCACCACCCATGGCCTGAGCGACGAGCAATGGCACCGGCGCTCGACGGTGAGCGACTTCACCCTGGCCACCCTGGTCGACCACGTGGGTGTGGTCGGCGAGCAGTACGGCGTCGGCATCGAGGCGGCCGTCGGCGGCCCGTCCGACTACAGCCGGGGACTCACCCACGGCGACGCCGACCCGGTCGACGGCCTCACCGGTGAGCAGCTGTTGGAGGTTTTCGATCGCCGGGTGGCCGTCCTGGGCGCCGTGTTCGACCGGATCGAGTCCGGGCTGATCCCGCTCGACGCGCCGGTGCCGGTGCCGCCCGCCCCGTGGTATCCGCCGGAACTGACCCATTGGGAGGTGCGCTGGGTGCTGGTGCACATCGCGACCGAGGTTGCCCGGCACGCCGGCCATGCCGACATCATCCGGGAGAGCATCGACGGCAAGGGCTCCTACGAACTCAACGCGCTGGCCGACGGCGAGCCCTGGGGCGAGTGGGGCGACGGCGACTGGGGCTGAGCACCCCGCTCACTCGTCGTCCGGGAGCGTGATGTCGTCCGGCGTCTTGTCCGGACGCCATCCGCGCCAGACCGGCATCCGCAGCCGTCCGGCCTGGGTCCAGACCCCGTAGCTGACTTCGCCGACCAGGACCGGCTCGACCCAGTGCGCGTCCCGGCGCTCGACCGGGGGCACGTCGTCCACCGGCGTCGCCGGGGTCTCGATCTCGGAGAGCAC
This sequence comes from Micropruina sp., assembly GCA_018055925.1. GTDB lineage: Bacteria > Actinomycetota > Actinomycetes > Propionibacteriales > Propionibacteriaceae > Micropruina. The sequence continues at coordinate 44,395 of JAGPGQ010000002.1, read as the reverse complement.
CAGCCGGGTGTCGGCCAGGTCCTTGTCGGTGAAGCCGGAGCCGACCCGGCCGACGTAGGTCAGCCGGCCGTCCCGCGGCACGGCCATCAGCAGGGCGCCGAGGGTGCGGGCCCGGGCGTTCTCGCCGGGAAGCCAGCCGATGACCACCACCTCCTGGGTGAGGATGTGCTTCAGCTTCACCCAGGTGTGCGCCCGCCGGCCCGGCTGGTAGACGCTGTCGGCGCGCTTGGCGAGCACGCCCTCCAGGCCGAGCTCGGCACTGATCGCGAGCGCCTCGTCGGCGTCGGTGCCGAGCTGGGTGCTCAGCTGGATCCGGGTGGTGCCCTCCCCGATCAACTCGGCCAGGAGCCGGCGTCGTTCGGTGTACGGCCGGCGGAGCAACGAGCGTCCGTCGAGGTGCAGCAGGTCGAAGGCCAGGTAGTGCGCCTCTCCGCGATGCTGCGACCGGTTCTGCAGGCGCTCGAAGCTGGAGCGGCCGGCCTCGTCCAGCAGGACGACCTCGCCGTCCAGCACCGCCTCGCGACCGGCCAGCAGGGTGCCCAGTTCGCCCAGTTCGGGGAACTCGCGGGTGAGGTCCAGGCCGCGCCGGCTGGTGAACGTCACGCCGCCGGAGTGCACGGACGCCACGGCGCGATAGCCGTCCCACTTCACCTCGAACACCCAGCCCTCACCCCGGACGTCGGCCGCCGTACCCAGCGTGGCCAGCATCGGGGCGATCGCCGGCAGCTCGGCGGCCCGCTCCGGATCGGCCGGCGCCATCAGGTGGATCAGCCAGTTCTTGTCCTCACCGCCGAGCCGGGTGTGCAGCAGGGCGAATCGTCGCGGCACCCCGCCAAGGCCGCCGTCGGGGCGTCCGGTCAGCGTGGCGATCACCTCCTTGCCGTCGCGCCACTTCTCCAGCTCGTAGGTGCCGGCGTCCCAGATCCGGACGTTGCCGCCGCCGTACTCGCCCCGTGGGATGTCCCCCTCGAAGCTGCCGTACTCCAGCGGATGGTCCTCGGTCTGGACGGCCAGATGGTTGACCGCCTGATCGGTGGGCGGACCCTTGGGCACCGCCCAGGACACCAGCACCCCGTCGTGCTCCAGCCGGAAGTCGTAGTGCAGCCGGCGGGCGTGGTGCTCCTGGATGACGAACGTCTTGCCCTCCGGCCGGGGCCCCGGCGGCTCGGCCGGCACCGGCTCCGGGGTGCGCCCGGCGTCCCGCATGGAGCGGTAGGTGGCCAGCCGGTCCGCGCCGCCGGATTCCTCGCGCGGATCGTCCGGCGCGTTCCCGTACAGCGCCCGCAGCGGATCGCCGGTGCTGCCGACGCGGGCCAGCACCTCGTCGAACTCGAGCTGTCGCAGCCCCGAGTCGAGCTCGTCCCAGGTGCGCGGCGCGGCCACCGTCGGATGGTCACGACCGCGCAGCGAGTAGGGCGCGATGGTGGTCTTGGCGGCGTTGTTCTGGCTCCAGTCGAGCAGCACCTTGCCTTCGCGCAGCGTCTTCTTCATGTCGCTGACCACCAGGTCGGGGCGCAGCGCCTCGAGCGAGCGGGCCAGCTCGCGGGCCCAGTCGGACACCTCGTCGGAGGTCAGGTCGCCGGTCAGCGCCGCGTACAGATGGATGCCCTTGCTGCCGCTGGTCACCGGCACCGACGCGAAGCCGACCCCGTCGAGCACCTCGCGCAGCAGGTGGGCCACCTCGACGCACTGCTCGATGCTGGCGCCGGTGCCCGGATCGAGGTCGAGCACCAGCCGGTCGGGCCGCTGCACCTCGCCGTCGGCGACCCGCCACTGCGGCACGTGCAGTTCGAGGGCGGCCAGCTGGGCGAGCCACACCAGCGTCGCGGCGTCGTCGATCAGCGGATAAGTGTTGTCGCCCTCGCTGTGCGCGATCGTGAACGTGTGCGCCCAGGGCGGCGTCGACTTGGGTTCGAGGTTCTTGTGGAAGAACACGATCTGCGGATGCCCGGGCGTGCCCACGCCGTTCGGCCAGCGCTTCCGGGTCGCCGGACGGGCCATGGCGTGCGGCACGAACACCGGCGCGATCGCCTGGTAGTAGGCGATCACGTCACCCTTGGTGGTGCCGGTCGCCGGGTAGAGCACCTTGTCGAGGTTGGTCACCTTGACCAGGCGCCCGTCCACCTCGATGTGCTGGGCCGGCTGACTCATGCCGCCCAGTCTCGCAGCCGTCCACCCGATCTCGTAGAGTGCTCCGCACCACGCCGCGGGCCAGTTCGCCATCACCGACCGGTGCAACCTCACGCCGCCCGACTGCGAGGACGACTGCGACGACGCCGAGCCCCGCCCGACCATCCTGGTGGACGCCGCGCTGAGTCCCACCAAGGGCCCCAAGGTCGCGTCGCTGACCCTGTCGAGCGCCTCCTACACCGAGCGTCATCCGGTCTGGTTCCGGTCATCCCGGCGAACCCCGGGATCCCCGTTGCCCGGCGACCGCACCGCGGGCGCCCGCATTCTTGGCAGACTCGTCCCATGCCGCCGACCGACGACGACGCCCGGGACACCGGGTCGGCGTGGGCGTCCGTCCCACCGGCGCTGCTGGGCGGTTCCGCGGTGCTGTTGCTGGTGTTCCATCAGCTCCCGGCCGGCTACGCGCTGATCGTCGCCGGCCTGGCCGCCGCCTGGCTGTGCGACGCCCGCCGGTGGTCGGCGGGCCTGCTGCCCGACCTGACCGCGGTCGCGTCCGGCGTCCTGATCCTGAGCCTGTCCGACCTGGCCGCCGACCTGTCCGATGTGGGCATGCTGCGGTTCACCCTGGTGCTGGGCGGGGCACTGCTGGTGCCGTACGCCCTGCACCGCTGGGTGTTCCGGCGGGAACCGATCGGGTTCCCGTGGGGCGGCTGGCGCTGGAACCGCGCCCAGTGGAGCTACCTGATCATCGTGATCGTCGTCGGCTATCTGGTGCTGCCCTGGTACTTCATCAGCACCGGCGTCTACCTGAATTGGCCGGCGGTGCACTCCCCGGGCGAGATCGTCCGGCTGTTCATCGGGGTGAACGCGGTCGGGATCTGGGACGAGCTGTTCTTCATCTGCACCGTCTTCGCGCTGTACCGGCGGCATTTCCCGTTGTGGCAGGCGAACATCTGGCAGGCGATGATCTTCGTCTCGTTCCTGTGGGAACTCGGCTACCAGTCGTGGGGGCCACTGCTGACGATTCCGTTCGCGCTGGTCCAGGGGGCGATCTTCCAGCTCACCAAGAACCTCGCCTACGTCATCACGGTGCACCTGCTGTTCGACCTGGTGGTGTTCCTGGTGCTGATCCACGGGCACAATCCGTCCTGGCCGACCATCTTCGTCACCTAGGAGCACCATGAACCGGACGTTCCCCTTCGGCGCCGTCGCCGGCCGGCCGGTGCACCGCATCCGGCTCCGGGACGCGCGCCTCACCGTGGAGCTGGTGAGCATCGGCGCGGCGCTGCACCGGGTGATCGTCGACGGCCGCGACGTGCTGCTCGGCCATCCGCGGGCCGAGGACTACGCCACGTCGAAGTACTACCTCGGGGTGCTGGTCGGCCGCTACGCCAACCGGATCTCCCAGGCCCGGTTCACCGTCGACGGGGTGCGGCACTCACTGCTCGCCAATGAGGGCGGCCACACCCTGCACGGCGGCCCGGACGGGTTCTCGCGCCGGATCTGGGAGCTGCTCCGGGTGGACGACACCGCGGCCGAGTTCGGCCTGACCAGCCCGGACGGCGATCAGGGCTTCCCCGGCGAGCTCGCCGTGCGGGCGCGGTACTCGCTGGGCGACGGCGCCCTGCGGCTCGACCTCAGCGCCACCACCACGGCCCCGACGCCGGTGAACCTGACCAGTCACGGCTACTGGAATCCGGCCGGCGAGGGCTCCGGGTCCTGCGACGACGTCGAGGTCGAGGTGCCGTCCGCCCGCGTGGTCGAACTGGACGACGACCTGATCCCGACCGGACGACTGGTGCCGGCCGGTTCCCGCGACCTGCGGCGTCCGCGCCGGCTCGCGGACGTGGGTCCCCTGGACACCTGCTTCGTCGTCGATGACGCGGATGGGTCGCTGGTCCGGCACGCCACGCTGTCGGCGCCGGATCTGTCGATCGTGGTGTTCAGCGATCAGCCGGGCGTGCAGCTGTTCACCGGGGACGCGATGTCCGGCGTGCCCGGGCTGAGCGGGACGTACGGTCCCCGCGCCGGCGTCGCGGTCGAGTGCCAGAACCTGCCGGACGCGCCCAACCGTCCGGGCTTTCCGGAGTCCGTCCTGCGGCCCGGCGCGACCTATCGGGCCACCACCGTGTGGCAGTTCCACAGCCGCGCCTGAACCATGCGAAGGGCCGGGCGGCGAGGAGACCTCGCCGCCCGGCCCTCGTCCGGATGCGCTTCGCCTACGACTCGGCGCTGACCGCCGCGGCACCGACGATGCCGGACTGGTTCAGCAGCTGGGCCGGGACGATCGGCGCCTGCAGCTCGAGCCGCGGAAGGAACTTCTCCGACTTCTTGCTGATGCCGCCGCCGACGATGATCAGGTCGGGCGACAGCAGCAGCTCCAGGTGGCTGAAGTAGCGCTGCAGCCGCTTGGACCACACCTTGTAGGACAGGCCCTCGTTCTCCTTGATCGAGGCCGCGGCCCGCTTCTCGGCGTCGTAGCCGTCGAGCTCCACGTGGCCGAACTCGGTGTTCGGGACCAGCGTGCCGTCCACGAACAGTGCGGTGCCGATGCCGGTGCCGAGCGTGGCGATCAGCACTACGCCCTTCTTGTCCCGCCCGGCGCCGAACCGCATCTCGGCGATGCCGGCGGCGTCCGCGTCGTTGAGCACCGTGGCCCGGTGGCCGAGCCGCGTGCTCAGTTCGGCGGCCAGATCGGTCCCGATCCAGCTGTCGTCGACGTTGGCGGCCGAGCCGACCACACCGTGCCGGATGATCCCCGGGAAGGTGCAGCCCACCGGGCCCACCCAGCCGGCCTGCTCGACGACGGCGATGACGGTGTCGAGCACCGCGGGCACGGTCGCCGGCTGCGGCGTCGGAATGCGCACCCGCTCACCCGCCAGGGCGCCCACGTCGAGGTCGACCAGGGCCCCCTTGATGCCGGTGCCGCCGATGTCGATGCCGAATCCGGTGGTGCTCATTCCATATCCTCCAATTCCCGTCCACGGGTTTCTCTGACCAGGCGTACGACGAATACGAATGATACGAGCGCCATCGTGGTGTAGATACCGTAGGCCAGGCCCAGTCCCGCTTCGGAGAGCATCGGGAAGGTCTGCGACACCACGAAGTTGGCGGCCCAGTTCGCTGCTCCGGCGACGGCCAGCGCGTAGGCGCGAATCTTGTTGTTGAACATCTCGCCGAGCATCACCCACATCACCGGACCCCAGCTGACGCCGAAGAACACCACGTAGAGGTTCGCCGCGATGATCGCGACCGTGCCCGCGGCTCCGACCAGGTTCGGCTGGCCGGTCGCCGGGTCGAGCGGGGCCGTCCCGAAGATGTACGCCATGGTGCCCAGCGTGGCCGCCATGCCGCCGGAGCCGATCAGCAGCAGCATCTTGCGGCCCAGCTTGTCGATCAGCATGATCGCGACGACCGTGACGACGATGTTGGTCACCGAGGTGATCACCGTGATCAGAAGCGACTCGGATTCACCGAAGCCAACCGCGCGCCAGAGTACGGAGGAGTAGTAGAAGATCACGTTGATGCCGACGAACTGCTGGAAGCAGGCCAGCAGCAACCCGACCCAGACGATCGGCAGCAGCCCGAGATTGGGACCGCGCAGGACGCTGAACGACTGCTTGACCTCGGTGTGCGAGGTCTCCTGGATCTGTGCGATCTTCTCCGATGGAGATCCGCCGACGTAATGTTCGAGGATCTGTGCGGCCTCCTCGAGCCGACCCTTGGAAACCAGGTATCGGGGGGACTCCGGGATCTTGAATGCCAGCGCGCCGTAGATCAGGGCGGGCACGCACTCCGACATGAACATCCAGCGCCAGGCCTCCAGGCCGAACCACAGCGGGTTCGCGGCACCGCCGGCCGCGGCGGCGAGCGCGTAGTCACACAGCAGCGCGACGAAGATGCCGGTGACGATGGCGAGCTGCTGGAGGGAACCCAGCCGGCCGCGGATGCTGGCCGGGGAGACCTCCGCGATGTAGGCCGGGGCGATCACGCTGGCGGCGCCGACGGCCAGGCCGCCGATCAGCCGGAAGGCCGTCAGGGACCAGATGTCCCAGACGAAGCCGCAGCCCAGCGAGCTCGCGAAGAACAGCAGCGCGGCGATCTTCATCACCGCGATCCGGCCGAACTTCGCCGCGAGCGCGCCGGCGAACCAGGCGCCGAAGGCGCAGCCGATCAGCGCGCTCGCCACCGAGAAGCCGAGCTGCGCGGCGCCGACCTGAGCCCATTCACCGATGGCGCCGACGGCACCGTTGATGACGGCCGTATCGAAGCCGAAGAGGAAGCCACCCATCGCCGCTGCGGAAGCGATCATGATGACTCGGGATACTGGAGGAATCGGGCCCACGTCTGTGTGGGCGGCGCGTCCTGGTTCGACCATTACAACACCACCTTGTCTTGGGGAGTGCTTGTCCTTTGTTGGGAATGCCGCCGTCACGATGGCTTCGTCGACCGACGTTGACGGCGTGCAGGGAGAGTATCCTTAGACCACTCAGGACGTCAAGAGATGAACGGAAGGTTACGAGTCTGTCGGCAGAGCGTTCGACTCTCGAACACGGTGGGCATCGAGGGCAACCATCGCCGCCCCGATCACCTCGGCCCGCTTGCCCAGCTCGGAGCGGACGATCTCGACCCGGGCGGCCGCGCTCGGAATCGCGTACTGGCGCACCATGTGGCTGATCGGCTCCAGCAGCACCTCACCGGCGGTGCTGAGCTCGCCCCCGATGATCACCCGCTGCGGGTCGAACATATTGACCAGATTGGCCACCGCGACCCCGATGTGCCGTCCGGTCTGGGCGAGCACCCGGCGGCACAGCGGATCACCGTCCTCGATCCGGCGCACCACCTCGCCGAAGTCGCCGATCGGCCCGACCAGCGGCTGCAACAAGCGGATCACCGCGGGTGTGGACACGATCGTCTCGAGACAGCCCCGGTTGCCGCAGCGGCACAGGTCGCCCGACTCGGCGCGCTGGAGCGTGTGCCCGAGCTCACCGGCGATGCCGCCCATGCCGGCGTACAACTCGTCGTTGATGATCAGGCCGGCGCCCATGCCCTCGGAGACCCAGATGTAGGCGAAGTGGCTGGCGCCGCGTCCGGCGCCACGCCGCGCCTCACCGAGCGCACCCAGGTTGGAGTCGTTGTGCACCGTGACCGGGAAGCCGAGGATGTCGGTGCACAGCGCGGCCGGGTCGAGGCCGGCCCAGCGCGGCAGGATCGACTCCGAACCGAGTTGGCCGGTGCGGATGTCGACCGGCGCCGGCAGCCCCAGCGCGGCGCCGTGCACGTCGGCGGATGTCTTGCCGACGCCGGCCAGCACCCCGGTGACCAGGTCCTGCAGTTCGACCAGCGAGTCGGCGGCCGACATGCCCTCGGCGATCCGCCGGCGTTCGTCGGCGAGGATCTCGCCATCGAGGCCGGCCACCGCGACCGCGAGGTGCAGGCGCCCGTGATCGAGACCGACCACGACCCCGGGCGGGGTGGCCAACCGCAGCACCCGCGCCCCCCGGGTGCCCCGCCGGCGCTCCTGGCGGAGTTCGCCGGACTCGAGCAGCTCGTGCACCAGCGCCGACACCGTGGACGCGGCCAGACCGGTGGCCCGGGCGAGCTCGGCCTGCGAGAGGGCGCCTTCGGCCCCCAGCGCGCTCAACACGCGCCGCCGGTTCGCCTTTCGCAGTGAACGCGGCGAGCCGGGCCCGGAGCGGGGCACCTCATGCACGGCAGGGATGTTACGCCACCTGCCAAGCCCCGCGCCTCCGAAAACCTCAAGCGGCCAGGAAAAGGGCCAGGACGGCGGTGTCCGCGTCCTGACTGGGGTCGATGCCGGCCCGGCTGACCATCCGGGCGATGTTGCCCTGCCGATCGGCCTCCACCCAGGCCGCGCGATGCTCCAATCCCAGGTGCGGAATGCCCGGCAACAGGACGCACCCGGCCGCGACGTCGTCCTGCTCGGGCAACGACGGACGGATCTCGTGCGGCGGGTGCAGCACGATCAGCCCGGGCGGCTGATGCTCGGCGAACTGTCCGGGCAGGACGGCGTTGTCGCCCATCACCGGACCCTCGGCGAGCACCAGGCCGACGGCCCCGGGAAGGGACGTCTCGGGACGCTCCTCCCGCACCCGGAAGACGGTGCTGGCCGGGAGCAGTCCGGGAACGCTCGCCATCCTGACCGCCAGCAGCAGGAACCGTGCCCATTCGACGGTGTTGTCGGGCCAGCGTCCGGACACCAGGAAGCCGCTGAGCGTCCCCTGCGCCTGCAGGGGCGACACCTCGACGGACACGTCATCGCGTTGCAGCATGTCGCCTCCTCACCCGGCACCGAGCTGAGGTGGCCATGGTGAATCACACCCGTGTTGGCACACAAGACCCCCCGAGTGCCAACCGGCCCGAGGACGAGGCGAGTCGGGGCGGGACGGCGCCCTCCGGGGCCATCCTGAGTCCGACGCCGCCACCGGATAATCTCTCGTCCAATAGGCGGTTGGGTGGCCACTTGCCGTCAGAATCACCGCGCCTGGGACGAATACTGGCGCTTTCATCGTCCATGATGTGAGAATGCGGCATGACCACCGTCGCCGAGATCACTGTTCCCGAGCTCACCACGCACCCCGCCTGGCTGCGCGTCAAAGCGGCCGCGACCACGCTGCAGCCGCTGCAGGCGTCGAACGGGGCGATCGACGATCCGACCGAGCACGACCGGGCGAACGGCCTGGTCGCCGAGCTGGTCGAGGGCATCGCCGAGCTGGCCCCCCGGTTCCCGCACGACGCGGCCTATCTGCAGGCGGTCCAGGACGACTTCCGCCGCTGGGCGGACGAGGGCTTCGGGGTGCCCGACTTCTACGACTCGCTGGTGCAGTTCCAGCCGCAGCAGCACCGCGTCGACGGGCTCACCCACCTGGTGGTGTTCCCGATGTACACCCAGAACGGATCCCGCAGCCGGCTCGTCGAGGCGGTGCTGGTGCAGGTGATCTGGCCCGACTTCGTGGCCGAGCTGGAGGCGTCCGACTACAGCAACAAGCTGTTCGTGCCGATCCGGTTCCTGGACTTCACCGCCGGCTACGACACCAACTCGGCGGTGCTGTTCCCCGAGACCGTCGCGATGCGGCAGATCCCGACGTTCACCTGGGGGGCGATCTTCGCCGACCGGGAGGCGGCCCGGTTCCGCCGGGTGGTCCGGGCAGCGGTCGAGGTGACCAAGCTCGACCTGCCCGCCGAGGCCGCCGAACTGCTCGACGATCAGACGCTGACCGAAGAGACCTATGTCATGTGGGACCTGATCCACGACCGGACGCACATGCGCGGTGACCTGCCGTTCGACCCGTTCATGATCAAGCAGCGGATGCCGTTCTTCCTGTACTCGCTGGAAGAGCTGCGCTGTGACCTGACCGCGTTCCGGGAGTCGGTGGCGATCGACCGCCGGATGGCCGCCATGGCCGAGCCGACCGAGGAGGACCGGGAGTTGGCCCATCACGCCCGGCTGGTGCAGTACTGCATCATCTTCGACCGGATCTTCCGGTTCGCCATCACCGGCAACCGGGTGCGCAACTACGACGGCCTGGGCGGCCAGCTGCTGTTCGCCTGGCTGCACCAGCACCGGGTGCTGCACTGGACCGACACCCAGCTGGCCTTCGACTGGGACGCGGTGCCCGACTGCGTGAACGAGTTGGGCGCGGCCATCGAGCAGCTCTACTGGCGCTCGATCGACCGGCCCAAGGTCGCCCACTGGCTGGCCGCCTACGAGCTGGTCTCGGGCACGGTCGAGCCGCATCCGGCCTCGGCCTGGAAGGCCGGTGACCTGCCGCTGAAGGGGCTGCCGCGCGAACTGACCGACCTGGTGATGGACGACGAGTTCCCGCTCAGCATGTTCTACGAGGCGTTCGAGAAGAAGATGCGCGACGTCATCGCGTCCACCTCGGGCATCACCGGGGCGGCCGCCTGATGCGGGTGGTGATCGCCGGCACCGGGAGCGCGGCCGGCGAGGCGACCGCGGCGGCGCTGCGGGAGCGCGGCCACGAGGTGATCGGGATCGGGCCGGACGAGTGCGACCTGCGCGACTTCGACGCCGTGCGGGCGCTGGCCGCGCGGCTCGGACCGGTCGACGGGGTGATCCACCTGGTCGGCGGCTGGCGCGGGGGCGGCGGCCTGGCCGGGCAGAGCGACGAGGACTGGGACTGGTTGCAGACCATGATCGTCGGCACGCTGCGCAACACCACCCGGGCCTTCCTGGAGGCGATCGCCGGCTCACCGGCCGGGCGGTTCGCGATCGTCTCGCAGACCGGAGTGGCGAATCCGACCGCCGGCAACGCCAACTACCTGGCCGCCAAGGCGGCCGCGGAGACCTGGCTGCAGGCCGTGGGTCACGCGCTGAAGGGGACGCCGGGACGAGTGCACGTCGAGCGGGTGATGGCGCTGTACTCCGATGCGGACGTCGAACAGAACCCCGGCAAGGACTTCAGCCGGCAGACGCATGTGAGCGAGCTCGGACGCCGGCTGGCGGAGCTGTTCGATCCGCTCGATTGAGTTTCTGCGCCGGGATCACACCCCACTCGCCCGGGATCCCGGATCGAGTCCGGGATGACGAGATGCCCACCCCACCGCCATCCCGGCGCCCGCCTGCCCCACCGTCACGCCCGCCTGCCCCACCGTCATCCCGGCGCACGCCGGGATCCCCACACCCGCGAACCGGTTTCGACAAGCCCGGCCAACCCAGCAAGGATTGTTCACGTGCAACTTCACGACACCCAGCAACGCGGATTCGCCAGCGACAACTACTCCGGCGTCCACCCGGAGGTGTTGGCCGCGATCGCGAACGCGAACGACGGACACCAGTCGTCCTACGGCAACGACGTGTACACCGCCCGGTTGCAGGAGGTCGTCAAGGGCCACTTCGGCGGCCGGGCGGAGGCGTTCCCGGTGTTCAACGGCACCGGAGCGAACGTGACCGCGCTGGGGTCGGTGCTGCCCCGTTGGGGTGCGGTGGTGTGTGCCAAGTCCGCGCACATCAACGTCGACGAGGGTGGCGCCCCCGAGAAGGTCGCCGGGCTGAAGCTGTACCCCGTCCCGACACCGGACGGGAAGCTCACCCCCGAGTTGCTGGACACCGAGGCGTGGGGATTCGGCGACGAGCACCGGGCGCAGCCGTTGGCGATGTCGATCACCCAGTCGACCGAACTGGGCACCCTCTACACCCCCGACGAGATCGCGGCCCTCGCCGACCGGGCCCATGCGCTCGGCATGCTGGTTCATCTCGACGGCGCGCGGCTGCCCAACGCGGCCGCCGCGCTGGGGGTGCCGTTCGCGGCGTTCACCACCGAGGTGGGGGTCGACGTGCTCAGCCTGGGTGCCACCAAGAACGGCGCCCTGGGCGCCGAGGCGGTCGTGTCGCTCAACCCCGACGCCTGCCGGGGACTCACCTTCCTGCGCAAGACGAACATGCAGCTGGCGAGCAAGATGCGGTTCGTATCGGCCCAGCTGCTCGCGTTGTTCGAGGGCGACCTGTGGCTGCGCAACGCCGCCCACGCCAACGCGATGGCCGCCCGGCTGCGCGCGGCCGTCGAGGACGTTCCGGGCGTCGAGTTCTCCCAGCCGACCCAGGCCAACGGCGTCTTCGTCCGGTTGCCCGAGGGGGTCGCGGACGCCGTCCGCGAACACTTCTTCTTCTACGACTGGGACGCCTCGGTGCGCGAGGTGCGCTGGATGTGCTCGTTCGACACCACGGCCCAGGACGTGGACGCCTTCGCCGCCCTGATCCGGGACGCAACACCCTAGTCAGCGGGCAAGCACACCTCGTCATCCGCGAAAAGCACACCGTCGTCCGGGAAAGCAACGGGTCGTCATGCGCGAAAGGCAACAACAACGTCATCCCGGACTTGATCCGGGATCCCGGCGTTCGCCGGGATGACGCGGAGCCGGGATGACGCGGAGTCGGAATGACGCAGACCCGGCGTGACGCAGACCCGGGATGACTACGCAGAGCCGCCGACCACCGTCAGCCCACGTCGCGGGCCAGGTCGTCCACCCGTTCGGCGCCCGGGAGGGCGAGCAGCCCGGAGACCGGGATGAACAGCTTCGAGTGCCGCACCCCGGAGCCGATGCACACCCAGTCGCGGTCGGCGACCGCCCCGTCGACCCAGACCGGCCAGCCCTCGGGCAGCCCGATCGGATTGATCCCGCCATACTCCATGCCGGTCGCCTCGACCGCGTAGTCCATCGGGGCGAAGGACGCCTTGCGGGCGTTCAACCGGCGCCGCACCACGTTGTTCACGTCGAGGCGACGGTGTGCCAGCGTCATGCAGCAGGCGTGCGAGTCGACCCCGGCCCGGGTACCCCGCACGATGACGGCATTGGCCGAGGCCTCCATCGGCACCCCGTAGCGGTCGCACAGGTTCTCGGTGTCGGCATAGGCCGGATCGATCTCGGCGACCAGCGCCTCAGGGATGCGTCCGATCGCGGCCACCACGGGTTCGGCCAGCAGGTCCGGGCGGACCGCCGCCGGCACCGCGTCCAGGGTTCCGAAGACGTCAGACATGATGACCCTCCTGCACGAGTCCGGTGGGCAGTCCGTCGATCGATTCGGTGTTCTTCAGCCGCTGGTAGGCCAGCAGTCCGTCCTCGCCCTTCTTCGCCGCCCAGCTGTCCAGCACGTCCCGCTGTCCGTCGTAGCTGTACAGCGGCACTCCGAAGCCGCAGGAGGTGAGCACCAGGTCGATGTCGAGGGTGAACACCTGTCGGGATCCGCGCTGCGGCGGGAACAGCGCGGCCAGGGCGTCCCAGCCGTCCTCGCCGGGCTGCACCATGGCGGCCGTCCCGAACAGCCGGACGATCCACGGGTTGCCCTGGAACGCGCAGAACATGATCGTCATCCGCGGAACGTCGAGAATGTGCGCGGCGGTCTCGTTGCCCGAGCCGGTCAGGTTGAGCCAGGCGACCCGGTTGGGGGTCAGGATCCGCAGGGTGTCGAGGCCCTTGGGCGACACGTTGACGCGCCCCGTGCGGGCGGCCGTGGCCACGAAGAACATCTGCTGCGCCTCGATGAATCGCCGGATCCGGGTGGTGATCTCTGGATACCGCTGGGCCATGGTTCATTCTGGGCGGCCCAGCCACTACCGTTCGGAGCGTCCCAGTCCCCGGGAGGTTGCCTTGTCCGAGAACAGTTCCACGCCGCCACCGGCTCGACGCGGCGGCCGGAGTCGCGCGATCGGCCTGACCCGGTTCATCGTGCTGGTGCCGGCGCTGGGCATGATGCTGGGCGCGGTGACGCTGACCGTCGTCGGCGCCCTCGAGGTCGGCCTGACGATCGCCGACGCGTTCGGCGGGCAGACCGACACCAAGGAATACGTGATCGCGTTCGTCGAGATCGCGGACGTGTTCCTGCTGGCCGTGGTGCTGTTCATCATCGCGATCGGGCTGTACGAGTTGTTCATCGATCAGCTGCCGGGGCTGCCGGAGTGGCTGGTCTTCCACTCGCTCGACGACCTGAAGGGTCAGCTGATCGGCGTGGTCGTGGTCGTCCTGGCCGTGTTCTTCCTGGGACGCGCGTTGCACGGCGATACCGCGCTGAACCTGCTCTACCTGGGCGGCGGGATCGCCGCCGTGACGGCGGCGCTGTCGTTGTTCATGCGCGCGAAGCACTGACCGTGGGAGGCGTCGCGACGTACTTCCCGGTTCTCGGGCTCCGGGCCTCGGCCGGACCGTTGACGCTCACCGGGATCGACGACGACACCCTGGTGGCGCTGGCCGAGTTGGCCGCCGAGGGGGTGCATGAGCCCGGCACGATGCCGTTCCCGGTGCCGTGGACGCTACGGCCGCCGGGCGAGTTCCAACGGGAGTTCCTGCGGTATCACTGGCGGCTGCGCGCCGACTTCGTCCCGGACGCGTGGAGCCTTGAGTTGGCGGTCCGGCATGAGGGCGTGCTGGTCGGCGTGCAGGGGGTGCACACCCGGGACTTCCTGGTGACTCGCACCGGCGAGACGGGCTCGTGGCTCGCGCTGTCGCGGCACGGCCGGGGCATCGGAACGTCGATGCGGCGGACCATGTGTGCCCTGTTGTTCGATCATCTCGGTTTCACCGAGATCACCTCGGCCGCCTTCGTCGACAATCCGGCCTCGGGCGCCGTCAGCCGCAAGGTGGGCTACCGGGAGAACGGGGTGACCCGGAGGCGCCGCGGGGACGGCACCTGCGCGCTGTCGCAGGGTTTCGTGCTGACCCCGGACACCTTGGTGCGGGGACCGGAGCTGCGGGTCGAGGGGGCCGGCCCGGTCCGTCGACTGATCGGCCTGGACGCCGAGTGACGCGGGCCGCCCCGGCCGCCGCGGCTCAGGCGGCGGTTTGGTGAAAGAAGTCGATGAAGATCGGGACCGGAGACGGTGGTGCTGCTCGTGCCACCTGCACGTGGCGGGGTAGGTCGGGTGGTCGCTCCACCTCCCGAACAGAGAGATCCCGGGGCAAGCCCGGGATGACGGAGACGGCGGCCCTCGTCGCACCGGCAAGCCCGGGACGGGGGGCGTCGGCTCAACGTCCGGCGCGGTCCTTCAGCGCATTCACCAAGCCGGCGGCCTCGTCCGGCCGGTCCAGGGTCACCACCAGGTCGGACTCACCGTGGCGATGCACCACCAGGGCGTCCCCGGCCTTGGTCACGAAGCCGCGCGACCCGTCGAAGCCGATCCGCCAACCCCAGCCGCCGTACTGAGCCATGGGCCTGACCTCGCGGACGTCGGCACTCGTGATCCGGTCCATCGATTCGCGCAGCAGCGTCACCCGCAGGCCGGACCGGATCAGCAGCGACCGCTCGTCGATGGTGACGGTCGCGGTCGAGAAGAGCGCCACGAGCACCATCAGCAGCAGCGGGATCACGGCCATCCACCAGTCCACGAGGCCGGCGATCAGCAGCGGAACCAGCACGGCGAGCACCAGCACCGCGATCAGTGCCGGAGACAGCCCGATGCGCTCGACGAAGACCGCCCGGCTGCCACGCGCAAGCTCCACCCGAGGGGCGCCGGACGGTACCGGCGCGGGCACGACCGGCGCCTCCGGACGCGGCGGCGAACCCCAGCGGTAGATGGCCACCCCCACCAGGGCGGCGACCAGCAGCGAGCCGACCAGCACCGCCGCGAGCACCGGCCCCGAGCCGACCTCTTCGGCGCTCAGCCACCCCTGCGCCGCGGTCAGGACGCTCGTGAACAGCGGCAGGAACACCCCCATGGCGCCGGCCAGGGACGCCAGCGGATGGCGCAGCGCCGGAACCACCAGCACCGATGCGATCAGCATCACCGCAACCAGTGCGCCGCTCAGCGCCATCATCTGGCTCAGGGCGGCCGGCGGCTCCAGCCACCGATCGGGGCCGGCCGGCCCCCAGTGCACCGCCACCTGGGCCGGCAACCGGTCGGCGAGCGAGGCGACCAGGGCATAGCCGGTGCCGATCGCAAGCGCCGCCACCACGGCGGACGCCGTCGCGCTCTTCGTCCAGCGCGGGGTGTTCATGAGCTTCCTCCTTCGACGAGTCGAACCAGTTGTTCGTCGGTGAGACCGAGTCGCCGGGCTTCGGCCCGCAACTCCGCGACCAGGTTGCCCAGCCGCGCCGCGGGTTCGGACGCCGTCACCACGGCGCCGCGACCCCGGCGCAACTCGATCAGGCCCTCGTCCCGCAGCTGCTGATAGGCCCGCAGCACCGTGTGCAGGTTGATCTGCAGCGACTCGGCCACCTGGCGAGCCGGCGGCAGCCTCGAGCCGATCGCGATCCGTCCGTCCGCCAGTTGCCGGCGGACGGACGAGGCCACCTGCTCGTACAGCGGGACGGCCGCACCCGGATCGACCTCGAACAGCATAGTTCTATATTAACTAGAACAACAGCTCCAGCCAAGCCCCGCGCAGACGCCTCGACGGCTCAGTAGTAGTAGGGGAATCGCGACCAGTCCGGCGACCGCTTCTCCAGGAACGAGTCGCGCCCCTCGACGGCCTCGTCGGTCATATAGGCCAGCCGGGTGGTCTCGCCGGCGAACACCTGCTGCCCGATCAGTCCGTCGTCGATGGCGTTGAACGCGAACTTCAGCATGCGCTGCGCCGTGGGCGACTTGCCGCACACCAGCGCGGCCCATTCCAGGCCGACGTCCTCCAGTTCGACGTGCGGGACGACCTTGTTCACGGTGCCCATCTCGTAGGCCCGCTGGGCGTCGTAGGTCTGGCCGAGGAAGAAGATCTCGCGCGCGACCTTCTGGCCCACCTGGCGGGCCAGGTAGGCGGAACCGAAGCCGGCGTCGAACGAGCCGACATCTGCATCGGTCTGCTTGAACCTGGCGTGTTCGGCGGAGGCGAGGGTGAGGTCGCAGACCACGTGCAACGAGTGCCCACCGCCGGCGGCCCACCCGTTCACCAGGGCGATCACGACCTTGGGCATGAACCGGATCAGTCGCTGCACCTCGAGGATGTGCAGCCGGCCCCCCTCGGCCGCGGCCCGCCGGGCGTCCACGGTGTCGGCGGTCTCGCCGCCCGCGTACTGGTACCCGGAGCGTCCGCGGATCCGTTGATCGCCGCCGGAGCAGAACGCCCAACCACCGTCCTTGGGTGAGGGTCCGTTGCCCGTGAGCAGGACGCACCCCACGTCGGACGACTGGCGCGCGTCATCGAGTGCGGCGTACAACTCGTCGACGGTGTGCGGACGGAACGCGTTGCGCACCTCGGGACGGTCGAACGCGATCCGCACCGCGGGCACCCGCTTCGCCCGGTGGTACGTGATGTCGGTGAAGTCGAAGCCGGGAACGGGCTCCCAGGACTCGGGCCGCCAGGGGTTGCTCATGGATCAGAACCCTATCGCCGGCGCATCGATGTAGAGCGGCCGCCTTCCCCCGCAGTGCCGCACGGATCGCGGGGTTGCGACCCCCCCGACACCCACGTGCGACTGGGGCCTGTCGAGTATGTGCCAGACTTGGCATTCCCTAGAGTGACCTTCACGATGACGCATCTTCAAACCGCGCCGCCTATGAACCTCCGCCAATGGGTCCAAGCCCTGGGCCGGGCGCTCCCACCCGGATCGCGACGTGTCATACGCTCCACAAGCCGAATCCTGAGCGCGCGCGCCGCGTCGGCCATGCACCCTGAGGTGGTCGAGACCCTGGACGCCTGGGCCGAACTCAACGACCTCACCTCCGCTCTGCATCAGGCACTCGTCGCGGCCGGCGTGGATGCCGAGCCGCTTGAGTTGGCGTCTGAGATGACAATCGTGATTCCGGAGGACCAACGCGAGGCAGCCTTTCGCGCCCTGCATCGCGATGCACGGGCGAGGAACTGGCACATCACCCGAGGAATCCACGGCTGGCAGCCGCTGTCGATGGCCGATCCGGCCGCCTTCAACCGGAAAGCCTGCCCCATCTTCCGGATCCTCGCTGCCCCCAACGGCACGATCTTGCTCGGACCCGAGATGCCCGTCATCCTGCGCTTCATCCCCCCTCAGGGGCAAGGCGCCGATCAGCTGCCGATCCGCCCACCACACGAGCGTCACCTGCTGCGACTCACCGATCAGGTCGATGTTGTCTATACCTGGGTCGATGACTCCGATCCGGCCTGGCTCAATGAACGCGCCCGCGTCCGTCCGGACGCCAAACTGGCCACAGACGCTCTCAGCCCATCGCGCACGACGGACCGCGGGGAACTCCGATACTCGCTCCGTTCACTCGCCATGTACGCCAACTGGGTGCGACACATCTGGATTGTGACCTCTGGGCAAGTGCCGACGTGGCTCGACATTGCCCACCCCCGAGTGACAGTGGTGCCGCACGACGAGATCTTCAGTGACACGTCTGCCTTGCCGACGTTCAATTCGCACGCCATCGAATCGCAACTCCATCATATCAACGGGCTTGCTGAGCACTTTCTCTATCTGAACGACGATGTTTTCTTCGGCCGCCCGGTGGAGCCCCAGGATTTCTTCCATGGCAACGGCATCGCCAAATTCATGATCTCCAACGTAGCCATCGATCGCGAACCGGACAAGAATCCACGCAATGGGGCGATGCTGGCAGCGCGCAACAACCGCACCCTCATAGAGGATCTCTGGAAACGCACCACCACACACCGGATGCAACATGTGCCTCACGCGCACCGGCGCTCAAGCCTGCAGGATCTTGAACACCGGCGACCCGATGTGTTCGATCAGGTCGCCAAGCAACGCTTCCGCAGCCCTACGGACATTTCAGTCGCTTCCGAGCTCGGCCACTACCATGCGTACGCTTTGGGGCTCGCCACGCCCGGATCCCTATCCTTCCGCTATATCGACATTGCATCGCCCTTTGCCGCCGAGTACTTCGCCGAACTACGGGATGGGCGCCCGTTCAAGGCGTTCTGCGTAAACGACGTCAGCATGGATCGGGTTCCCAACGATCAAGTGACCACATTTCTGGAAGAATATTTCCCGTTGCCCAGCCCGTTCGAGTTGCCATGAGCCATCCCGCGCAACGCGTCCGCAACTTCGCCCGCCGAACCCGATTGCGGATCTGGAGACTCCAGCGACGTTCGGGGAACATCGCTCACCGCAGTACCCAGCGGGCCCTCGGCCGCTATCGCCAGGTTGTCGCGACGCATGATCATTGGGCCTACCTGGCAGAACTCACCAAGGCCGTCTCCGGAGCGTTGAGCACCGCAGGCATCGAACATCTGATCCTGCCCGACGATGTACCGCTACGTCCGACGATTGCGATTCGCCACAACGACGCCGGCGCAGCACGGAAGGCGATAGCCGCTCACCCAGCGACGGCATCCTGCTGGCTATCGCCACATCTGTACGGCGTCACCGCCGCGGCGTTTCCAGCAGCCTGGCCGCTCCCGGTACCGCCTGTAGCCACCGGTTTGGTAGTCAGCCGGCATCTGATAACCAAAGAAGGGCGACTACTTAGTCGGCACAACCAGGGAGTCCTGCTCGACCTGTGGGATGAGGATGGCGATGGACTGCCGGGCATGGCCGGCCCCCTGCCCAAAGGTGCGCTGACCACTCGTCAGCCGAACGGCGTCCTGAACTACGTTAGCCCCCGAACCTGGGCCGAGGCTCAGGAGAATGATCATCGCCTACCCGCTACGCGGCCACATCTGCTCACCGTCACAGAGCCAGTAGACATCGTCTACACCTGGGTCGACGGCGACGACCCGACGTGGAAATCCCGCAAGCAGGAATTTCTCGGGAACGGACTGTCACCCATATCGCACAGCTCCGACTCAGCTATTTCCGCCCGCTTCGAGAGCCGTGACGAACTACGATACTCACTACGTTCGGTCCAACAATTTGCGAACTGGGTGCGACGCGTATGGATAGTGACTGACGCTCAGGTGCCGGCTTGGCTCTTGCCGGACGAGCGTCTACAGGTCATCGATCACCGTGACATTTTCGCCGATGTTTCAGCGCTTCCCGCATTCAACTCTCATGCGATCGAGTCGCAACTGCACCACATTCCTGGCCTAGCCGATCACTACTTGTACTTCAACGACGACATGTTGTTCGGTGCCCCGGTCCGACCGGAAGCATTCTTCCACGGCAATGGCCTACTCAAGGTGTTCCCGTCACCGGCCCTCATCGATCCGCGGGAACACGCCGACGAGGACCAAGGCGTGACCGCGGCCGCAAAGAACAATCGGGACTTCATTGAGTCCATCTTCGGACAGACCATCACGAATAAACTGCGACACACCCCACAGGCACAACGTCGCACCGTGCTGGAGGAGTTCGAGCGCGAATATCCAGAAGTATTCGATACCGTCATGCGATCCCGGTTCCGCAGTCGTTCTGATCACGCGCTCCCCAGTTCGCTCAGCCAGTACTACGCAATCGCCCGCGGATACGCCGTGCCCGACGCTATACCGCACGCCTATGTTGATCTAGCTGGCGATTTGTCCGAGAATGCCATGGAGTTCTGGCTCCGACGGCGCGTCTACACATGCCTTTGCATCAATGACTCTGGGGGGAGCACGCCGCAAGCCCAAGCTGCACTCAGACGCTTCTTCGAAGGGTACTTTCCGCTCCCCAGCGTCTGGGAGAAGGAGCTGCACCGACCTCCCGGGCCACTTTAGTCTGTGTCCTGTCCGCACAGGTCCTTGATGATCGAGATGCCCAGCGGGGCTTCACGAAGAGACTGACCGGCCGAGGTGCCCGAGCGACCGATGCCTCCCGATCTACCTTGCGGAGGGGAGCCAACACTCCCGAATAGGTCCAGCATCAGCGACCGAGGACCCGCCCCGCACCGTAGCCGACTCAGCCGGCAGGCCACCGGGAACAACTAAGTGAGCCTCAGAGCCACCTGTTGAGACGCTCAGTGACCTCCGCAACGTGTCCGCCCCGACCTCCACCAGGTCGCCGGTCTCCCTTCATCCTGGCCATGCTCTGCATCTCCCGATTCGTCTTGTAGACTCCAGCGAGACGGACTCACCCAAGGCTGGGAGCCCCTGCCGACCAGTCCGATCATCCCGAGGGGAGTTATGAATAACAATCCACTGGAAGAGTATTTCCGCGAGAATCACGGTCGGCGTATCCATAAGTGGATCCACTACTTTGATATATATCATCGCCATTTTCAGAGATTTCGCGGCCAGCCAGTGAGCATATTGGAATTTGGCGTGCAACACGGGGGCTCAATGCAGATGTGGCGCGACTATTTTGGCCCATCGGCGCGAATCCACGGTGTCGACATCGACCCCCGATGCGCCGCAGTCGGCAATCCGAAAGACACCATTTTTATCGGAGATCAAGAAGACCGCGACTTTCTTCGTTCCGTGGTCGACGAGATCGGTTCGATCGATATCGTGATTGAGGATGGTGGGCACAGAATGGGCCAACAAGTGGCGACATTCGAAGAGGTCTATCCACGCATGTCGGCGGACGGCGTCTTCCTGATAGAGGATTTGCACACGAGCTATTGGCCTAACTACGGCGGCGGGTATCGAGCCCCACAATCATTCATGGAGTACGCCAAGTCGCTGACAGACTCACTCAACGCATGGCACTCGCGCAACCCGGAACTGGAAGTTTCGGATTTTACACGGACAACCAAGTCCATGCACTTTTACGACAGCATCGTCGTCTTCGAACGTGGTCCTGTTAGCAGACCGTACGATGAGATGTGCGGCCAGCCCAGTTTCTGATGTCCGACAAATCCACACTGAAGATTCTCCGGGAAGGACTCCGAGCCAAGCCACGACGGATGAGTTGTGCCGCCAGGTGCTTGATCCACCGACAGATGTCGCGCTCCTGCTTCGTGTACCGCGGGATGTGGGCGAGGCACGGGCCCCTTGGCCGCATACGCAATCGCACCGGCGCAGCCATCCAGGATGCCTCTCATGGTACCACCGCCTCAATCGCGGACAATGCGCCGCAGCCACGCAGGAACCGATAGGGTTCGAGGCATGAAACTCGTCATGACGTTGCTCGTGCGGGATGAGGCAGACATTGTCGCCGCGGTAGTCGAGCATCACCTGGCACAGGGGGTCGACCTCATTATCGCGACGGACAACGGCTCGCTTGACGGGACGCGAGACATCCTCGCACGCTATCAATCCAGCGGCAGACTCGAACTCCATGACTACGTTGTCCATGACAAGAAGCAAGGAGCACTCGTGTCGGCGATGGCGTCACGCGCATACTCCGTCCATCACGCCGATTGGGTCATTAATGTCGACGCGGACGAGTTCTTTCTGCCGATAGATCGCACAATCACCCTGCGCCAGGCATTGGAACGAACACCTAAGGAAGTCGGCTCCTTCACTGTACCGGTTATCAATATGACAGGTCATGCTGCACGTTTTGGCAGCGGGCTCGACAGACTCATCTGGAGAGACCATCGCCCCGCTGACACACTCTTTCGAACCGCTGGACTACACGCTCATCCCACGGACAACGCCGTGCATGTCGGCTTTGCTGATGTCTCGGTATCGCAGGGAAATCACTTCGTAAATATGCCGAGCGCTGGACGCCCCGCACCCCAGAACGACATTGAGGTACTGCATTTTCCGTGGCGATCATGGCGTCAATTCGGAACCAAAGTGGAAAATGCTGGCCGTTCCTATGCAAGCAATCCCAAACTCCGGCCGAGCCCTCGACACCATGGTATGCGTGACTACAGACTCCTGCTTGCCGGCCGCCTGGAGGAGTCCTACCTTTTTCGTCACCCTTCACCTGGAACGCTTGGCACCGCTGAGCCCTCACCTGTGGGGCTGACCAGAGATGACTGGCTCATTTCCAATCTCAAAGCAATCGATGCGTCAAACGGGGCGGTGGCACCCCCGGAACTGCGTGCAGTGTTGAGCGATCCGGCTCCAGACCCCTATGGGCAGTTCGAATGGGACCGCGCGGCCAGGGCTATGGCGTCCATTCTCGCGCTGGAAGCGGAGCGGAGCGCAGCCCTCACGCGCGCCTATGAGGACCGGGACAAAATGTATAGGCAGAAGGAGAATGCGACAAAGAGGCTTGCCCGATCAAAGGCTCAAGTCGAAGCACTCGAGGGCCAAGTGCAGGGACTCAAGCGGAAGTTGGCTGCAATTACGAACAGCAGGTCGTACCGACTGAGTCGTAGGCTGTCGAGCCCGGTGGCGCACTTCAGAAGGCTGTGGAGCGCCGACAACGAGAATCGATGAGTGATTGTCATGACACCCGACGAGGAGTCGGACCCAACAGTGAGACATGGCCAACCCCTCCCAACACCCCACTCCTGGCACTACAGGGAGAGGTCCGGATGCGCTCATGAAGAATTTGAGAGTGTAAATCTATGATGCGAAAAGCGATAGGCTCGGCAATCCGCCGTCTTCGATCCATCGACTGGCGTCGCCGACGCTGGGGCCATGGGACTGTCGCCGGCGAGGCCGAGATCAATGATACTGTCAAGGCCCTTGCCCAATCACCAATATTCGACGTCGGGTTCTATCAGGCCCAGACGGGTATTGACTTCGAGTCCGCGGCGATGGCCGCATCTCACTACGTTCAGAATCGGTCCTTTCGCTACTGGTCGCCGAGTCCGCTGATCTCACTCAATCGCGTTCGCCGGGATATCCGACTCTCGTGGGCGCAGGCCGGCATTGCTGGTACGGCGGCCATGCTGGAGTACTACGGCTCTAGGGAGTCACTCCGTACGGATTGGAGTCCGCTCTTTGAGCCCCGAGATCTCCTTTCCAAGGGAGATCGCGATGATGTAGATGCGGTGGCGACCTTCCTGGACAATCTCTCCGATGCCACTGTCCTTCCCGTCATCGGCTCGCTACGGGCTCTCGGTGTGACGTGGAAGGTGGCCCGAGAACATTCGATCACAGTAGCCCGCGATCTACGGAAACAGATCGTGGAATCGGGAGGCAGACCGGCGCGGAAGTCATACAAACAAGGCCGATCACTAAGGCGCTGCGATGTGACCGAGCAGGCGTTGGTATCGATCTTCATGAAGGTGACGGATGAACCAGATGTTCTCTGTCAAGCACTCGAGTGCGTGCAGCAACAGACCCATACTGCCTGGGAGTTGCTCCTGATTGCGTGCGGCAACACGGAACCCACTCTCTCAGTACTCGATCAACTCGTCGAGGCAGAACCAAGAGTTCGCATCATCAACGTAAGAGGGGCGGGAAGTGGGGAAGCGCACCAACGCGCCCTAGATCTCGCCTCAGGCCAGTACATCGCGATGCTTGACCCGAGTGCCCGCTGGCGCGATACCTACCTCAGCACCATGATCGCGGCGATTCAGGACAATGGCGCCGACGTGGTTCACGCAGTGAGCCGGCACTTCGACGAGTCCACGAAGCAGAGTTCTTTCGAAACCGGAGAAGTCGGCGTTCGTCAACTGCAAACTTCCTCCTACATCGACGCTAACGCGTTCTTGGCGCGTGCCGACACTGTCCGTGCCATCGGAGGCTTCGACCCTTCGCTTCGCGCCTGGGACGAGCATGATCTCCTGATTCGCCTGGCTGGCGAGGCAGTAGTGTCCGCCGTGCCCTATCTAGGTGTTGCTCGTCCTAAATCCCTGGGGCCCACCGGCTTGCGACCGGGCCCAGAGTCCTCACATTGGCAGTGGGTGGTCTATGCGAAACATCTGCTCGACTGGAATCACGCTCGAACCTCTCTGGGAGAGAGAGTACGGGGTCGCGTATCCATCATTATGCCCTGCTACCAGGAATATGCGATGACCCTCCGGGCAGTGTCTGCAGTTGTAGAGAACTCCAAGGAGCATGATATAGAAGTGCTCGTCATCGACAACGGATCCACGCGGGAGGTCTCGCAGGTCCTCGACACCGCGGCTGCGCTCTTCCCTCATACTCGTGTTATTCGCTTGCCACTCAATTACAACTTTGCCATCGGTAGTAATTTTGGAGTCATCGCGAGCACCGGCGAGTATGTTCTGTTCCTTAACAACGATACGGCCGCGCGTCCGGGCTGGCTCGCTCCCTTGCTAAGGCGCTTGGACGATCCGTGGATCCGTGGCGTCCAGCCGCTTCTGCTGTATCCTGATGAAACGATTCAATCAGCGGGAATCGAGTTTCTCGCGGCAGATTCTTTTCCGCAGACGCCACTGGCTGGCCATCCATTCGAAGATGGAAGAGCCATGCGACACATTCCGCTACGTGCAGCCACCGCCGCTGCGCTATTGATGCGCGCCTCTGAGGTGGTCGAACTTCGCGGCTTCGATCCGATATTCGTCAATGGATCGGAGGATATTGATCTATGCCTGCGGGCTGTCGACTCATTCGGGGGACGGTTCGCAGTTGCTCCGGACTCAATCGTAGAACACCATGAGAGCAAGACCGTCGGTCGAGGTGATCGCATAGAGGAGAACCGCCGCCTATTCCTACGTCGATGGCGGGGAATGTTACCAGAGCCGAGTTCCGACGCGTACCGCGCACTGGGCCTGCAAATAGCGCACGTGGGTACCGATGGCGGGATGTTTCCGGCGCCGCGACCTATTGTAGTGAGACCACCCAAAGCGGTGCGGTCGGCGGACGGAGAGTTGATCCCGAGATTGAGATGGAGTATCAAGAACCCTGCACCTGGCGGCTCAGTCGGTTTGCGTTGGGGGGACACTCACTTCATCGAGGATCTCGCCCTTGGCCTAGAGACTCTTGGTCAAGAGGTCGTAACCTACAGGCGCAGCGCGCAGACCGGCCCGCTGACAGCGCTCGACGACGTAAATCTGGCGATACGTGGGCAGTTCCCCGTGAGGCCGCACCCGGGTAAGATAAACATTCTGTGGATACTCAGCCATCCGAGCAAGATCACGGTGGATGAACTAGTGGGCTATGACCTCATCTACGCGGCGTCGTTCAAGTGGGCAAAGTGGGCAAGTGGGCATTTTTCCCGAGACATCCAACCGTTACTACAAGCAACGGACACGCTTTCATTCTCAACCGTCCGGCGTCCGCGGCCTGATTCTCTCAGTTGCGCCGACGGTGCGGCGGTCTTCGTCGGTCAGACGCGCCCGAATGGGCCACGCAAAGTCGTCATGGACGCACTCGGTGTGGGTTTAGACCTCCGGGTCTGGGGTGAACTCTGGGAACGCTATATCCCGACGGAGAATATCGAGGGTCCATACTTTCCTAACGATCAGCTTTGTGCGCTGTATCAGGCGGCGCGCGTGGTGTTGTCCGATCATCATCCCGATATGGCCCGCGAGGGGTTCATTGCGAACAGGCTCTTTGACGCAGTTTGTTCCGGGGCAAGGGTGGTTAGTGATTCTGTGGAAGGCATTGAGCTGCTATTTAAGGGAGCAGTCCAAGTCTACCGCACGCCTGAAGAATTGCGATGGCTAACGTCGGAGGAGGGCCTGCGTTCCTCGTTCCCCGACGATGAGGCTATGGCCAAAATCGGCCGTGAAGTAGCGATGAGTCATTCGTTTACGACTCGGGCGAAAAGACTACTGACCGATGCCACCGCGTTGTGGTCAACTAGGCACGGCGATGGGCTTGACCAAGTCTAGGCGGTCGCTGGGCTGGTTAGCCTATTCTCCAAGATGGGCCTGACCCTCCGGGTAGCCCGACCCGGTGGGATCGAGGGATCCCCTCGCGTCCCCGCCCGAGCGGTGGATCGAGTCGGGTTCATCCGCCCGCAGAGAGTATCCGGCGCGCGACCCGCTTGACGCGACCCACAATCGATGGGCTCGACCCTGACTCCTGAGCCTCAGACAAGCTGGCTGTTTCCGGGATCTGTGTGGCGGCTGCGGGCGGAGGAATCGCAGGCAGGCTGTGTGTGCTCAGGTACTGGTTGAACCTGGCGAAAAGTTCCGGCAACGCCGCGTACATGGGCGCATAGTCGGCCCGCAGCCTCAACTCGGCCGGACTCAACTCGGTTGCCTCCTCCTTCGGGAGGGCCGGCACGCGCAGGTAGTCGGTGAATTCCTCGGTGCGGCTGTCATGGGTCACCCAGAGCGCCGGCACGCCGGCGAGCAAGGACGCCATGTTGGAGTGGAACCTGGTTCCGTAGGTGAAGCCCACCTGTTCGCGGTTGAACTGATACCAGGCATCCGGCGTCCGGAAGATCCGGAACCGCGCCGCGAAGTAGGCCTCGACCTGCTCGCGCGACAGGTCGCGTCGACGGATCGCCTGCTTCAAGAAGCCCGGGGGCCTTGGCCGGGACGAACCGCGCTGGAGATCGCGATGATAGCGAGCCGCCGCAGGATTGGCCGATTCCACCCAATGTGCGTCCGCCTGGATGGCCCGAATGAGCATCCGCTCCTCGTCCGGGTCTCCGTACTTGGTGCCGTTGAAGGAGGCGCGGCCTGTGCGGTTCTCGGCGAGTGCGGCGGCCAGGTCGTCGAAACCGGACGGACGGGAGAAGAACGACGGGCAGCCGGTGACAAACGTATTGGTCACGCCCGCATAGTGCTCGAACACGGCCGCCGTGAACTCGCCTCGGACACCGACCTTCTCCGTATGGTCGCCGAGGTACTTCATCAACTCGATCGCCTCCGTGGGCAGCGCATCCGCCGGGAGTTCCCTGGTCGGAGACTGCACGCCCAGTCCGAAGATCACGATCGGCACCTGGCACCGTTCGAGAAAGGACTGGAACCGTGCATACCGAGTGCCGTCCGGATTTCCCAGACGGATGGTGTTGGCCAGCGTGATCAGGACGTGGGAGCATTCCCGGTTCACGTAGTCGTGGAAGTTGACACCATCCCGGGTGAACATCGGATCGCGATAGAAGACCACATCGGGGAACATCTCGAACGGCGCGTTGCCGTGGATCATGTTGCCGGCGTTTTCGCGCATGTCGATCGGGAAGGCATCGGGCATCCTGGGCAGGCAACCCATGACCCCGATCCTCGGCGTGGTTCCCATGATGCTCCCTATCCGCCTACCTGCCCCAGAATGCGCTTGCCAAGCCGTTTGATCCGCACCACCAGCGGCCTGACCCGCACTACGAGCGGATGACGACGCCAGCGCGGTGGCTTGCCCGTGGCTCGCTTCAACCGCTTCGCCAGGATCCGGCTCGCCCGCTCTTCCCGCCAGGACCGCATCAGCAACCGCTGAATCGCCTGCGCGTCCGGTGCCGGATCCACCTCCCGCAGCCGCTCGGCCAGGTCCTCCGGCAGTGTGACCAGATTGTTCCGCGCTGCCCGGAAGGCTCCCGCGATCAGGTCGCCGAGCGCGGCTGAGACCACTGGGTCATCGAAGCGCCGGCCGTTGATCACCCGGAGCATCTCCACGCACGTGACGAAGTACCCGCGAGCCGCGGCCGCGCGGGTGCCCGTGGTCACGATCGAGCCGGGACGGACACGGCGTGCGTAGAGCGCCGTCTGGGTGTGCGAGGCCCTTTCGGCCTGCAGCATCAGCCCGAATGAGAACAGGTTGTCCTCATACGCGATACCCGGGTAGAACCGCAGCCCAGCGTCGGTCACCAGTTGCCTGCGGACGAGATAGAGGCATGCACTGGCCCGGTACTCTCGGTCCGCTTTCATCGCTGCCAACAGTTCGACCCCGGTTCGCACCCCGTCGCGTGACTGCCGGACGTAGTAGTCGCGATAGTCGTCCCAGAGCTTGTCGTCGACGCCCTCTTCCCGCAGCGAGACCGCATCGAACATCAACACGTCGAGATCCTGGGTGTCGGCCCGCCGGACGAGATCAGCCAACGCGTCGATGCGCCAATAGTCGTCGCTGTCCAGGAAGCAGAGGTAGCGCCCGGTCGCCGCCTCGATGCCGGCGTTGCGGGCCGCGGACAGCCCGGCGTTGGCCTGGTGGATCACGTGGATCCGCTCGTCGCGGGCGGCGTAGTCGTCCACTAGACGTCCGGAGCCGTCGGTCGATCCGTCGTCGACACAGATCAACTCGAGCGCGACCCCCGGCTGGGCCAGGACACTGTCGAGGCATTGCTGCAGGAAAATCTCCGTGTTGTGGACCGGGACGATGACGGAGACGTCGGGGAGGGACGTCACGCCATCCACCGGTTCCGGCGGCCGTTCCGCTCCGGCGGCCGCCGCCGGCTCCGGATTCGCCGCGGGTCGCTCGAACCATGGTGCCGCAGCCGCGCGCATGTCGATCTCGCGGGCCGCCCGGCGGGCGTCCGCCTTGGCCTTCTCCGCAACCTCGGTGGTGTCTCTCAGCCGATGGAAGAGGAGGGCTTCCGGGCTGAGTTCGAGGATCTGCGCCAAGTTCCGCGAGAGGTCCCGACGCAGGAAGTACCCACGTGGGCGACCCAGGATCCCGAGCCGTTGGAGGACGTCCTCGCGCAAGGCGTGGTAGATCTCCAGAAACGCCTCCGGGGTTTTCGGCCGTTTGAGATTGGTGATACACATCGCCAACGCCTGGTTGACAAAGCCGCGCTCGAAGGTGTCGAAGAGACCGGCCTCCCGCAATCCCTCTCGCAGCCCCTCGAGAGCGTCGACGAATTCCAATGGGGAGCGATCCACAGTGCCCTGGAGGCTGGCGCTGTTGTCCGTGCGATAGCTGACCAACGCGCGGTCGATGTAGGTGATCCGCTCCGCACGCGCCAAGGCGAGGAAGGTGAAGCAGGCGTCGTTAGTTCGTCGAAGCGGCTGGAAGCGCAGGCCCTTGGCCCGGACGAACGACGTTCGGAACAACTTGTTCCAGGCCGCCGGATTCACCGAGAAGAAGAGTTGGTCCGGAATCTCCTGCGGCGCGAACGGACGGCGCCGGGGAAGGAACTCCAGCCGCAGTGACCAGTCGGCCGGCGAATAGTCCCCGCTGCCCTCGTGATACAGCTGGAACTTCGAGAGCGCGATGTCGGCGTCATCGGCCACGGCCTTGCGATGAAGTTCCGCCAGGAGCGTGGGCGCGAAGCAGTCGTCGGCGTCGAGGAACGACAGGTAGTCACCGGTGGCGGAATCGAGGCCCAGATTCCGGGCGGCGCCGGCGCTGCCTTGCGCCGGGCCCCGAAGGACGATCGCTCGCGGATCGGACGCCGCGAACTCGGCGAGGATGCCGGGCGAGGAGTCCGTCGAGCCGTCGTCGACCAGAATGATCTCGATGTCGGTGAGGGTCTGGCGTCGAATGCTGTCGAGGCACTCTCCGAGGTGCCGCTCAGCGTTGTGCACGGGGACCACAACGGAAACAAGCGGCACTGATGACCCTCTCGTGTATCCGAACAGAAGCGGCGACGGTAGCCGGCGGTGCCCAGCCTAGTGGTCACCTCAGGAGGTTCGCCAACGGCGACGGTCTGCCGTCCAAGGCGCAGGTTTGATCGGCCGCGGTCGACACGACCACCGGCCTTGCCGATCGCTGCCAGCCATGCGCACCCACACGAGCCCGGCGCGACTCCTCATCGACTTCCGCTCTACCGTTCGAACTCGCTGGGAATCGGGAAGTACCGGGAGAGCCATCGACGCACCTGATCGTCCGGGATGGGTGTCGCGTCCTCGCGGGGGGCGTCGTTGAGGCAGAACGTCTGCCGATCCCGGGTCCGGGCGAGTTGCTCGAGTTCCTCCTGTTGGGCGGCATCCTCCAACGCGACGTATGCGTACCGGATCCGGCCGGGCATGGCACGTCCCGTGATCTGCGCGTAGTAGTGGTGCAACTGATCGGCGACGATGTCGGTGTGGTGCCGGAACCGATGGCGCCGCGTCCGCGCGTACTCGTCGGCGAACCTGCGCTCCAACTCCTCGTGGACGCTGCGCAGTTGCGCGTGCGGGGTATGCCAAATGGCCCGCGACACCGTGATCCCGAACTCCCGCTCCAGCAGCATCCGGATGTTGTGAGTGAGATTCAGATGGGTCGGCTCGTCGGGGTGAGGGTGGCCGAACGGGCGGCGGTTGCCGGACGGGAACACCTTCGCCAGCCCGCTGGGGGTGAAGAAGTCCGCCGGCTGCACGGGAGCACCGAGGAAGACGTCGTCGTTGAAGTACAGGTAATGCTCGCCCAACCCCGGGATGTGATGCAGCCGGGAGATGATTGAGTTGCTGTTGAAGGTGGGCAGGTCTTCCATCCCGTCGTAGATCGCCGTGTGCGGCACCACTTCGAGCTTCGGGTGGTCCGGACGCAGCCAGCCGGGCATCTGCCCGTCGGTGACCAGGAAGATCCGGCGCACCCAGGGTGCGTACATGGCGATCGAGCGCAGCGAGTAGCGCAGCTCATCCCGAGACCGAAATCGCGCCTCATCGGTGGCGCTGGGGTGGTACTCAGCACCCGCCTGCTCGGCCAGCGCACGGTTGCGTGCGCTCCGCCACGCGGGATCGGCTCCGTCCACCCACGTATAGACGACATCGATGTCGAACGTGACGTCGTCAACCATGCGCCGGTTGAACACGATCGGCGTGCTCGCCGTTCGCCCGGCCACGCAGACCTCGACGAGTTCCATCTCAGCGGCCGAGAGCCGGCTGGCCGCCCGATTCTCCCTCGGGGCGGTGAAGCGGCCGTCAGCCGACGACCAGAACTCGACTTCACAGCCGTGGTTGAGGCCGTAGACCAGCCCGCGGCAGCGGGTCGGCACACCGACCTGGAGCAGCCGCGCCTTGGCCAGCCGGTCAATGGCCGGCATCCGCGGGGCACGTATCCAGATCGCCGGGTGCTCCGGATCGCGCACGTAACACTCCGCCGTGGCCTCGTCCGCCGCGATCGCCCGCAGCGCCCGCCGCCGGTCTGTCAAGTCGACGCCGATGACGTGCCCAGTGGGGTGCAACCCGGACACCACCCACCAGGTCACCCCAGCGGCGTCCAATGCCTGCGTGACCCGGCGGAAGTTGTCGTCCCTCGCGTGGGCCGGTAGCCAGTCCGCCACCTCCCGCCAGCGGACGCGGGCGCCGGCCCGGCCGGGACGGTCGTAGGCGCTCGGCAAGGCGTTGGCCAGCCTCGTCTCGGCGGCCTCCCGGTAGGCGGCGAACCGTGCCCGCAGGGTGCGCGGGGAAGTCTTAGCCACCGAGGGGGCTCCGGGGTCCGGCCGGCCGGGCGGACCCACCGCCCGCAGTTGGTCCAGGGATTCCCCCAGACACGATGGTCTGGGGATGTCTCATCACGTAGCCGACCCTATCCGCAGGACCTCGGGCACGCGAGCGTGCGCCGGCTCTGTCGGCCTTGTCGCTGGACATGCATCCGCCGACCACGAACCTGCTGGTCCGCGGCGGAATGCGCCCGATGTGTAGAATCCTCGAACCCCCTGCCGACAACCCCCTCATCGCGGAGCCCGCATTCGCTAGTCGATCTTGGAGAAATGATGCACCGTTCCTTGAGGACGTTGGCTGCAGCCGTCATCGCAAACCCTGGCGGTCTCATTGGGGGTGCTCATGAATCTCGCGCCGCGAACAGCCGGGGCAACGAGCACGGAAGCCCTCTCCGAGTCCCTTCCCGTCGACCCCAAGTCGACCCTGACCGTAAACCCGCCCTGTACGGCAACACCGTTGTCGTCGTCGCCACTTTCGCCAAGCCCTGCCTCTACACGGGCTGCCCGCTCTCTCTGCAGCGACAGCATGGCACCGCGTGGCGCGAACTGAAGGCCGTCAAGGATAATCACGAAGAAGACGGCCCTGCGGAAGTACTACCTCGTGCTCAGCCTCCTCAGTTCCGACTGGGAGCTGCCGCTGCTGACCAAGCCGGGTCAGGGCGCGAAGGGAGTCAAGAAGACCACGTTGCCGAGCTCGATGCTCGTGGACTGGGCACAGGCGTGGGAGAAGGCATAGTGCAGGCTGGGCGGCACGCTGGACGGTTCGCGGTTGTGGCAACCGTCGCGGTGCTGGCTCTCCTCGCAGGATGCACCCAGCCCGGAACCGCGCCGCAGACCACACCATCGACAACCGGAACTACTGGTGGGTCCCCGGGTGCTCCAGCCCTCGACGCGGATTCGACGCTCGCCCTCAATCCCGTGAACTACGGCGGATCGGGTGTGGCCGTCGCAACCTTCGGCGAGGCGATGGCAGGTCGTCCGGTCGACCTTGAACGCAGCACCGACAACGGCTGGAAGGTCATCGCCTCCGGAAACCAGGATGAGCGCGGACGAGTCGAGTTTCGCGCTCCGTTCGCGGCGGGCAGTCACCGGGCGGTGGCCCGGGAGGCCACCAAGGCCGGCCGCACACTGCCCGCGGTCGCCACGGTGGAGTCGAGCCGCGCCGGACAGTGGACGCTCGACTTCGACGAGGACTTTGACGGGAGCTCGCTCGACAGCAAGCACTGGAGCCCACGTCAGACCGGCGCCTACTTCGGTGCCCGGATGTGTTCCGCACCGTATCCGTCGATGACCCGGGTCAAGGACGGATCCTGGTTCGGCAGCGTGCGCAGATCCAGCAAGGCCCGCACCCGCGAGGTCGCACGGAACACCGCTCGGCAGCAGGGCGTGCCCGTTGCCGACGCGTGCCCCAATGGAGTCTGGGACGCCGCCATGGTGAGCACCGAGGGCAAGTACAGCTTCAAGTACGGCATAGCGGCCGTCCGGGCGAAGTTTCCGGTGCAGTCCGGGGTTCACGGTTCCGCTTGGCTGCAGGGGTCCGATGACGCGGGCGTGGAGATCGACTTCATCGAGACCTTCGGGCCGAAGTACGGCATCCAGCACAAAGTGCACTACCGGAAGAACGGAAAGCTCTCCTCGCTGGGCGGCTACGTGAAGTCACTGCCCGCCGTGAAGACCCGGGATTGGTGGGACGCGTACCATGTCATCTCGGTCGAATGGACCCCGGACGAATACGTCTTCCGAGTCGACGGAGTGGAGACCTTCCGGACGAAGGAAGGCATCTCACAGGGTCAGCAGTTCGTCGTCCTCAGCCTGCTGGCCTCGGATTGGGAACTCGGGCGTGTAATTCCCGCCGATATGCCGGCAACCCTGACCGTCGACTGGATCCGGGTCTGGCAGCAGCGGTCGTGATCGCCTGAGGGCACCCGCCATTCCTGTCCCCTCCGGTCCGGACTATCGGTGCTCCGGCGAGACCGAGCCCTCGAATACCTGTTCGTAGGACGCGGAGAGATGGCCGATGTCGATCGCCCACCGGCCGTGCCGGGAAAGTTCCGCGGCCAGGATCGTTCCGGCCGGCCCGAGCGAGACCAGGAACAGCTCGTGCTCGCTTCCGGCGGCGGCTTCGACGAGTCGCTCGACGTCGAGGTAGGCGTTCGTGGGGGTGGAGTAGAGGTAGTCCACCGACCCCACGGAGTCGAACAGGTGCGGGTGCATCGTGAACCTCGACCCCTCCCCGGTGATGACGCAGACCTCGCGGCCGTCCCAGATGTCGCGCCAGAGCCGGACGGCGACCGGACCGAGCCGGCGAAAGGCGATCGGGCGACTGGCATGCGCGCAGCCGTACCGGATGTCTCGGTTGAGTACGGTCGACAGTCGGGGCCACACGTCCGACCACACCTTCTGCCAATGCGGCGTCCGGTAGAGCATCGGGAAACCCAGCATGAGGTGGGCCGGGTCGTACCCGTTCAGGGTCAGCACATTGCGCAGGTCCGCCTGCATGGCGGCCGAATTCTCCTGGAACAGGAGGTTGTAGTCCGGATTCAGCATGGCCCTGAACTCGCCGTCGCCGAACCGGGCGAAGCTCATCCGGCGTTCGGAGATCGTGCGCAACGTGGACTCGATATCCAGGACACAGTCATCGTGGAACCGCTCCACCTCCAGGAGGGTCTCCTGCGTGAGGGCCAGTTGGACGCCTTCTCCTATCCGGCGGATGTCGGCCAGGAACCGGTCCATGCGGCGCAGCACGGCGAGGGTCTCCTCGGTTCGGTGCGCGATCCGTCGCAGCTCCGCAACCTCCTGGCGGTGCAGTTCGGCGCTGCGTCGCCAAGGAGCTAGCAGCCGATCTGACATTCGTTGTCGCAGACTCATCGTGGCTCTCCGTCTGTGGGTCAACACCACGATGGTAGACATGGGGAGATGAAGGGAGCGTCACCGCATGGTCGAATCCGCCACGTCGGAGCCGTCGGCAGATCCCGGGCCAACCGCCGAGATCTCCGACCTTCGGGAGTTGCAGTTGGTCGAGCTGGGCATTCTGCTCGACGTGCAGCGGGCCTGCGAAGAGCTGGGGATCGAGTTCTTCCTGGGTGAGGGGACGCTTCTCGGCGCCGTACGACACCAGGGCTTCATCCCGTGGGACGACGACATCGACCTGTTCATGCGGCGGTCGGAGTATGAGCAATTCCTGCGACTTGCTCCGCCCCTGCTGGCTCCGAAGTACACGGTGCAGCACGCCAGCACTGTGGCGGACTACTGGTCGCCGGTGATCAAGGTCCGGCTCGTCGAGGGCGAGCAGAGATTCCGGCAGACGCACATCGCCCACCT
The DNA here is from genome assembly GCA_018055925.1 of Micropruina sp. GTDB lineage: Bacteria > Actinomycetota > Actinomycetes > Propionibacteriales > Propionibacteriaceae > Micropruina. The sequence continues at coordinate 9,627 of JAGPGQ010000002.1, read as the reverse complement.
CACACCGGACAACGGACCGCTGGTCGACATCTTCCCCCTGGAGTACGCGCCGAGGCCCGGCGGCCTCACCCTGCGACTCCAGTCGACCTACATCCGGGTACTTCGAGGGCTGTTGGTGCACAAACTCCGGACCAAACCGGCCGACAACTGGCAACGACGGCTGATGCGGGCGGTCGGACGAATACTGCCCACGGGACTGCTGCACCACCAACTGCAGTGGGCACACACCCTTCATGGGAGCGGCGAGCGTCCATACCTGGCGAGTCTGGCGACCTATCACCCGCTCGGGAACCAGGTGATGCCCAGCAGTTGCTTCGCGCACCCGGTATCCCTGAGCTTCGAAGGCCATGCGATGCCCGTGCCCGTGGGTTTCGACCGGGTGCTGACCACGACGTACGGCGACTATCGCCAGGTACCTCCGCCGGCCGATCGTCAGATCCGGCACGAGTTCACTCGGATTCCGGCCACGGACAGGAGCCGGTGACTCGGGAACGGGATAGCCACCGTTGCCCTCCCGCGTAGGCTGAGCAGGCACGAGGTACTCGGCGATGGAGGTCATGGGAGTGGGAGTGGGATCCGCACGCAAGGGGGATCGCAAGCCGAGTACCGGGCGGGCACATGTCGGTTTCATTCTCACTGCGCCGTACCAACTGTTCCACTACGGAGCGATTCGAGAGCACCTCGGCAATGACGTGTCGGTCTACGTCGAAGTGCGGGAGGACGATTTCGGCGTCACCCGCTCGATCGTTGAGAGGCACATGGCGCCCTGCCGCGTGGTGTGGGTGGCCAGCCATGATCTGGCTGATATCGACGGCACATGCGATGTGGTCGTGTGTCAGACGCCGATACCGGTGATGAAGTTCTTCAGCCGATCGAAAGTGGTCGCCCAGCAGTACAGCCTCGCCAAGGAGCAGTATCAGTACGGCGTCTGGCGATCTCAGGCCGATCTGAACCTCATGTACGGCCCATACTCGGCGAGCGTGCCGGCCCCATTCTCGGCCACCGTGGCGGTGGGGAACCCACTCTTCGACGGGCACGTCCCGGTGGATGAAACGCTTGCCATGAATTCGCCTGGGGCTTCTGGGCTTCGAGTCCTGTACATGCCCACGTACGGGGATCTCTCGAACCGAGAACGCGTCTTGGAAGAGCTTCGGGCCGAGGGGCATCACCTCTCCATCAAGGCGCATCATGCCGACTTCGAGATCAAGCGTCTCGCGGATCGGCACGGCATCCCCGTGCACCTGTCGGACACGAATCCGATCGGACTGATCCGCGACAGTGACCTGGTCGTCAGCGACTACTCGGGCGCAATCTTCGACGCTCTGGCGATGCGAACTCCGGTGGCCCTGGTCGAGTCGGTCAACAATCACAGCAAGGATCTCGGCCGCCTCTCCGGGGAGGATCTCTCGCGGACCCACGTGACCGCCCTCGCGTCCATCTGGAACCTGGGCACACCACTGGGTCGGGCCCACGACCGATCCCGGGAACGTCTCTCGGACGACAGCGTCTATCGGGCTTTTCTCGACCACTTATACGTGAACCTTGGCCATGCCGGCAGCGCGTGCGCGACGGCGATCGAGACAGTTGCCGATACCGGTCCGAAACTCGGCTTCGCAGCCACCTTGGTGCGCGACACGACGCGCGACTACATCGAACGGAACCGAGCCCTGCGCGCGAGGGTGGCGCAGTTGGAACGGGGCCGCGCGTGGCCGGCACTGCGCGCCGCACTCAGACGCGATTCACCCTGGGTCGTCGCGAAGAAGTCCGCCCGTCTCGTGCTTCGCGAGTTCCCCCGAGGCCTACAAGTCGCCAAGGGACTGCGCAATACGGCCGCCCGCTACCGATGGAAAACCCAGCAGCGCAGCAAGGACGTCACGCCGGCCGCGTCTCATGCGAACGATCGGTCGGGCCTGTCCCCCCTGCCACACGTACGACGTGTCCAGATGATGGAGTTGCTGCATGCTTCTTTGAGCGCCGCGGGTGTCGACCATCGTGCGCGTTCGACCGATCATTGGGCATACATCGCGGTTCGCCAGGAGGATCTCGACTCTCTGTATCGCGCGCTCCGGTCCCTGAGCCACGACAATGACCTTCGCTTCAAATTCTGGCTGGGAACCGGGGCCAAGTACTCCACCGCCAGGAACGCAGCGGCACTCAGCCTGCATGATCTCGCGGCGAGCGAGTCCGTGGTCGTCGGCGTCCCCTTCAAGATGGGGCAGTATTCGATCGACCGAAACGGCGGGGCCGAAATACTCATCCTCGCGCGGCGTGAGAATCGACTCGTCGCGCGACTGAAACGTGCTGACAAGGTGGACTGGACGATCGAATTCGCGACCCCGGCACAGGCTTCCGTCACCGTGCGGGAGCCGCAGGACATCCGGGAGAAAACCGGACCGGACTATGTCGACGTCGTCTATACCTGGGTGGACTCGTCGGACGTCGAATGGAGCAGGCAACGCGCCCAGTGGAGCGGGCAAACCGAGATAGTCATGGCCTCCGCCGCCAATGACGAGCGCTATCTGGATCGCGACGAACTGAGATACTCACTGCGCTCCGTGATGATGTACGCCCCCTTCGTCCGGAACATCTACATCGTGACCCACGGGCACCGGCCCTCATGGCTCGTGGACGACGATCGCATCCGCGTCGTGCCCCATCACGAGATCTTTCCCGATCCGTCCGTCCTGCCGACGTTCAACTCTCATGCCATCGAAGCGTGCCTGCACCGGATCCCCGGGCTGGCGGAGAACTTCCTCTACTTCAACGATGATGTGTTCCTCGGCAGGGACGCCACCTTCCACGATTTCTATACGAAGGCCGGCCTGATCAAGAGCCGGTTCTCACCGTCCTCGTTCGTGGCGGAGACAGAGCCGGCCCCCGACGCGATCCCCACCGACTGGGCGTCCTACAACGCCGTGAAACTGATGCGCGACGAGTTCGGCATGGGATTCGACCGGAAGCTCAAGCATGTTCCGCACCCGTTGAAGCGGAGTCTGCTGGAGGAGTTGGAACAGCGCTATCCGGAGGTGTTCAAGCGCACCCGCGCCTCCCGGTTCCGGGAGCCCAGCGACTACTCCATTCCCTCCATGCTCGCCCACTACTACGGAATCGCCACCCATCGGGCGGTGGAGTGGGACGACATCGCCAAGGACTACGTCTACGCCGACACCGGGCGGGCGGACTTCCAGGTCAGGCTCGACCAGGTCCTCGCGAAGAAGCCCATGTTCGTCTGCCTGAACGTGACGCTGCACAGCGACATCGACTTCGCCACGCAGGCCAGGTTGCTCAGGGCCTTCCTGAGCCAGCGCTACCCGATCGCCTCACCATTCGAGCAGATGCCTCCGGAGAACACCGGCTAGTTGTCGTTGGACTCATCCGGTTCGCGGGTGACGGAGAAGTCGTGCGACCGCTGCCTGAATGCCTTGCTGTCGGGGATCGTCATATGGTCGGGGCCGTAGATGCTGCTTAGCATCCGGTGGGCTTCGGCGGGCACGAGGACCTGTTCGCCCTCGAAGCTCACCCGTTCCCCCTTGCCGAACCAGTCCCGGGGGAACACCTCCCGCTCGATCGGGTAGTAGGTGCACAGGTTCGCCCAATGCGCGGCGTCGGGGGCCGAGTTGAACTCGGACTGCGCCCAGGCGATCAGGCGGTGGATCGTGGCCGTCGGCACCGCCATGGTCAGCAGATGCAGCGGGATCCGCAACAGCGGTTTCTGCCGGAAACCGCGCGACCTGCCCGAACTCATGAAGAGCATGCGCCTCAGCATCTTCAGCATCAGCGCCTGCAGCCGGAACTTCGGGCCCGACGTGGCCACGACGCCGTCGACCGGGAAGATGTCGATGTAGGGGCCGTCGAAATGCGCCAGGTGGGCCACCTGGGGCAGGTGGAACTCGGTCGGACGGGTGGTCTGCAGCTTGGCGCCGAACACCCAATGCCGCTCGTTGGTCTCGAAACAGTCGAGGTTGAGGCCCTCCGGCAATCTGCCGTGCAGCGCCAGCGCCACGAATCGGCGGTAGTCGGCGCGCGGCATCATGACGTCCACGTCGTCGTCCCACGGGATCACCCCGCCGTGCCTGATCGCCCCGAGGATGCTGCCCTCGCTCAGGTAGTACTGCAGGTCGTGGTCGGCGCAGAATCGATCGAAGGCGACCAGGATCTCCAGCTCGTACGCGTGCAGCGCGCGCAGGTCCTTGAACCGCCGCTCGGCGCGGGGCGTTGCGTCTCCCGCCGGTGCGGCCTCGGGTTCGCCATCCGCGTAGGGCGCCGGGCGCAGCCCGAACACGTACTCGTAGACGAGCCTGATCTCGGTGGCGGTCAGCGGTACCGGGCTGTTGCCCAACCGCTCCTGATTCACGGAGCCGACGAGTTCGTCGAGGTCCGCCCGGTCGGCCATCCGGGGCACGGACACCTGCAGGAACTCGAGGATGATCTCGAACTTCTCGACCGCGCCCAGCCGGGTGGGGCTACCGAACGCCGCCGCGAGCCGGTCCAGCGCCGGCGCCACCCGGGCGCCCTGTGGGGTCGGGTCGTCGGCGAGCCTCACGTAGTGGCGCCAGACACCCGCCAGGCACAGGGCGGCGGCGTGCCCGTGCGCGATCCCGTACAGCGACGTGAGTTTGTAGCTCATCGCGTGCGGCGCCGTGGTCTTGGTCAGGTTGATCGCCTTGCCGCCGAGGTTGGACGCCACCAGCATCCGCCGGGTCGCCTCGACGTCGAAGGGGCCCTTGAAGAAGTAGGAGAACAGGGTGTCCAGGATGAGTTCGGCACCACGCATGGCGTAGTCGCGGCTCTGCTCCGTGGCCCCGGCGGCCCAACTGGACTCGACGCACTGGGCGAGCGCGTCGAGCACGCTGGCCTTCTTGTGGTACTCCGGCAGGCTCGCCAGCAGCCGCGGTTCGAGCACCACCCACTCCGGCAGCATCGCGTCGTGGGCGATCGAGTGCTTCTCGCCGTCGATGTACACCACCGCGAAGTGCGTGGATTCGCTGCCCGTGCCGGCCGTGGTGGGGATCGACAGATGGGGGAAACTCGTAGTCAGCGCGGCGCCGGCGGACGGGAACTCGTCCGAGCCGGTGGCCGCGAGGATCTTGATGCACTTGGCGACGTCGATCGCGCTGCCCCCGCCCACGGAGACGATCGCGTCGCAGCCCTCGTCGCGGAGCAGCCGCAGGCCGGCCAGCACCTCGTCGAGCTTCGGGTTCGACGAGTATCCGCCGAAGCGGACGACGTCCACCCCCCGCTCGGCCAGGAACGGCTTGACGAAGGACGCCTCGTAGCTGTTCCCGCCGACCAGCAGCGGCCGGACCGCACCGACGGAACGCAGCAGTTCGGGGATCCGCCGGTAGTCGTCCGGCTCGGCCAGGACGGGTTGCTCGGCGAAGTCGAACAGCCGGATCTGCGCCGACACGGCGGCCAGGTCCGCCAGCGTGTCGACCTCGTTGACCGATTCGCCCTCGTACGAGAACGCCTGGATGCCGGCCTCGCCGGCGACCTCGTTGAGCGCGTTCTCGGCATAGACCTTGGTGTCGCCGGCCTCGACGAACCGCTCGACGCGCCGCAGCCAGACCGCCATCGCGCGCCGGCTCAGCCGGTACAGCGGCTGGAAGGCGTGGCAGTCGGCGTCGGCGATGCTCACCGACACCTCGGTGATGGTGCCGTCGGCGACCCGGGCCTTGAAGTCCTTCTCGGGCTGCGGCAGCGCCCGGTTCACCAGGCCCAGGTCGGGACGCGGGTCGGCCAGCAGCTTCCCCACCACCGCCGCGTTGAACACCAGGTCGCCGTGCAGCATCAGGACGTCGTCGTCGAGGTGCTCGCGGGCCAGGTACAGCGAGTGGATGTAGTTGGTCCGGTCGTAGACCTCGTTCGGCACGAAGGTGAAGTCGAGGCCGGCGAACCGGGACGCCCGGGTCTGCTCGACCAGCTGGTCGGCGAACGGGCCGGTGGTGACCACGAACTCGGTCACCCCGTGATCGGCGAGGATCCGCAACTGCCGCCCGAAGATCGTCTCGCCGTTGCCGAGGCGGGCCATCGACTTGTGGTGGGTGCGAGTGAACTCGCCCATCCGGTTGCCGAGACCGGAGTTGAAGATCAGGGCCTTCATCGACCGTTCCCGGCCCGGAACTCCCGCATCATGTCGTCCTTGTTCTGCGCCGGCGTGGTGGTCGGGCGGCCGAGATCGCCGCGCGACCCCTGGGCGACCTCGATCACCAGGGCCCGGCGCGGGGACGCCGTGAGCCGGCGCACCGCCGGCGCGATCTCCTCGGCGGTGCGCACCGTCTCGACGCTCGCGAAACCGCCCGCCCGCAGGATCGCCGGGATGTCGATGTCGAACGCTACGGTGGGCTGGCCGCCGACCGACTCGTGCGCGCCGTTGTTGATCAGGACGTAGCGGAGATTCTCGCGGGCGTGCCGGGCGAGCACCGGGATCGCGCCCAGATGCATCAGGAACGCCCCGTCGCCGTCGATGCAGTAGACGTCGCGATCGGTACCCAGGCACATGCCCATCGCGATCGAGCTCGCGTGCCCCATGCCGCCCACCGTCAGGAAGTCGTTGGTGTGGCCCTCGCCGCGCCGCTCACGGATCTCGAAGACCTCCCGCGAGGTCTTGCCGGTGGTCGACACGATGAAGCTCGCCGGGTCGATCGTCTCGATCACGGCCTCCAGCGCCTGCTCGCGCCGCAGCGTCAGTTCGGTGCGCTTGGGAGCGGCGGCGTACCTGCCGAACAGGCCCTTGCGGACGACGAGCGCGACCGGCCGGCTGTTCGCCCGCAGCGACTCGATCGCGGTCGCGACCTGGGCCTGCCAGGCGTCCGGGTCGAGCACCGCGTACTCGATGCCCATCGTCTCCAGCAGGGGCAGCGTCAGCCGGCCCTGGGCGACGTGCTGCGGCTCGTCCTTCACGCCGGGCTCCCCGCGCCAACCGACGATCAGCAGCATCGGCAGGCCGTACACCTCGGCGTCGGCCAGCGACAGCAGCGGGTTGACCATGTTGCCGAGGCCGGAGTTCTGCAGGTACACCGCGGCGTACCGGCCGGTCGCGATGTGGTACCCGCCGGCGAGCGCGACCGCGTTGCCCTCGTTGGCCGTGATGACGTGCCGCTCGCGGGGGGCGGTGTCGTCGATGTAGGCGGCGAAATCCTGCAGCAGCGAATCGGGGACGCCCGCGAACAGGTCGATGTCGTTCTCGCCCAGCAGGTCGTAGAACGCCTGGGGTGCGATCGTGTCGATGCTCACTCGGGAATCAACCTCAGCACTTCCTTGATGGACATGATCTCGTCGTCCACTTCCTTGCTCCGCCCGTTCTCGAGGATCCTCACGGCGGTGTTGTACATGGCCGGGTAGGCGCTGCGCAGCAGGTGGTTGGCGTGGATCACGATGTTGCCGCCCATCTCGGCCAGCTCGGACTCGTAGAGATGGTTGTAGGTGGTCGGCACCAGCACCACCGGGACGTCGGAGGAGTACTCCCGGAGGCGGGCCAGGAACTCCCGGATCTCCTCGCCGTCGGAGTGCCGGCTGTGCACCATGATGCCGTCGGCGCCGGCCTCGATGTAGATCTTGGCCCGGGCGAGGGCGTCGTCCACGCCGGCACCGGCGATCAGGCTCTCCAGGCGGGCGATGATCATGAAGTCCCTCGTGGTCTGCGCCTGTTTGCCGGCGTTGATCTTGGCCGCGAACTCGTCCGGGTCGTCCAGGGTCTGCACCGCGTCGGTGCCGAACAGCGAGTTCTGCTTCAGGCCGGTCTTGTCCTCGACGATGACGGCCGACACCCCGATCCGCTCCAGGGTGCGCACGGTGTGGACGAAGTGCTCCGTCCGGCCCCCGGTGTCGCCGTCGACGATGATCGGCTTGGTGCTCACCTCCATGATGTCGTGGATGGTGCGCAGCCGGCTGGTCAGGTCGACCAGTTCGATGTCCGGCTTGCCCTTGAACGTGGAGTCGCACAGGCTGCTCACCCACATCGCGTCGTACTCGTGGACCACCTCGGCGTCGGGCTCCTCGGTCTTCACGTGCTCGACGATCAGCGCCGACAGGCCGTTGGAGGTCTCCATCGCGCGCAGCCACGGCTTCAGCTTCAACAGCCGGCGCAGTTTGCCCCGGCGGCGCTCGGGCGTGTTCACCACGGTCCGGAGCTGGGACTCCAGATCGGTCCCGGAGACGCCCTTGGTGTACGGCACCTCGATCAGCTCGCCGCCGTATTCGGCCAGGATCTCCAGCACCTCGGTGCGCACCAGCGACTGGACGCCGGTCGTCCAGTCGTCGCCATGGACGACGTAGTCGGGCTTGAGCCGGCGCAGGTTGTCGGCGTAGGAGAGGGTCTCCTGCGGAACCACGGCATGCACCTGCCGCATGCTGGCCAGCAGCCTCCGCCGGGTCTCCCAGTCGACCAGCGGTGGGCGCTTGTAGGTGGCGATGGCCTCGTCGGTCAGCAGACCGATCGTGACGTCACCGTAGGTGGCGCCCGCGGCGACCACGTTCAGGTGGCCACCGTGGAGGACATCCGAGGAAATGGCGATATAGACAGACTTGTCCGACATTCAGCTTCCTTGTGACGGCACTTCCATGGGTGGGCCGATGGGGTGCACAGCCGCTCGGTGCGGCCCGCATCGCAGTATACGAGGGCTCCCCGAGTCCCCGCACGGCACGGTTTCCCGCCGGAGGGACGGACAGGTTGCCGGTCTAGACTGACGCACCCATGTCGACCGTCGCCCAGCGCAGACCGCTGCGCCAGGACATTCAGGGCCTGCGCTTCGTCGCCGTCCTGCTGGTCGTCGTGTACCACGTGTGGCTCGACCGGGTCTCCGGTGGGGTGGACATCTTCCTGACCCTGTCGGCGTTCTTCCTGACCGCGTCGTTCGCCCGCAAGCTGGACGACGGGCGTCCGCTGGAGCTGTTCGCCTACTGGGGCCGCACGTTCGGCCGGATCGTCCCGCTGGCCACCCTGACCATCATCGCCGTGGTGGTCTCGGCGCACTTCCTGATGCCGATCACGGTCTGGCCGGACATCCAGCAGCAGGCGATCGCGAGCGCCCTCTACGTGCAGAACTGGTGGTTGGCCGCCAACGACGTCAACTACTACGGCGGGGCGCCGATCCCGCTGCAGCACTACTGGTCGCTGTCGATCCAGGGCAGCGTGTTCCTCGGCTGGCCGCTGATCTTCGCGGCGGTCGCGCTCATCCTGCGGACCTGGCCGCGGCTGCACGCCCGCACCCTGCTCGCGGTGGCCTTCGGCGCGGTCTTCGTCGCCTCGCTGGCCTGGTCGGTGTGGATCACCGCCACCGACCAGCAGTTCGCCTACTTCGACACCCGCGCCCGGCTGTGGGAGTTCGCGTTCGGCTCGCTGCTCGCCCTGGTCGCCGCCCGGGGCCCGGGCCTGGGCACCCCCGGTTCCCGGACCCGGCTGGTGGTCGGCTGGGCGGGCCTGGCCGGCATCCTGCTGGTGGGCGTGCTGGTGAACGTCCGGGACGCCTTCCCGGGCTGGGTGGCGCTGGCGCCGCTGTCCGCGGCGGCGGCGATCGTCCTGGTCGGCGACGATCCCGGACGCTGGGGCGTCGGCCGGCTGCTCGGGCACCCTTGGCTGGCCGGCCTGGGCAACGCGTCGTACGCGCTCTACCTGGTGCACTGGCCGAG
>JAGPGQ010000172.1 GCA_018055925.1 Micropruina sp. | reverse complement strand
GGCGTGCGGCCGTCGTCCTGGGCCTGCCGGATGCGTCCCTCGAGCCGGTCGATCGCCGCCGGGCTCAGGGTGCGCCAGACGATCTCGGCCTGCTCGTCGACCAGCGCCTCCTCGGCCGTGGCCGACTCCGCCCAGGTGACCCGGATCCGGGGCATGTCGGTGCCCAGCGGGCCGAGGTACCTGGCGAACTTCACGATGGTCAGGCCCTCGTCGTCCCAGGACTCCAGCGCGTAGGGGCCGCTGCCCACCGGGGGCTCGGTGACCGCACGGAGCTTGGTCGCCGAGTAGGCGTCCTCGTCCACGATCGAGGCGGCGGGCACCGCCAGCCCGTAGCCGAACTGGTTGTCGGGGTATTTGAGCCGGAACCGGACCGTCCACGGATCGGGGGTCTCGATGGTCCGCAGCGCGCCGAGCAGCGACAACTGGGTGCCGGCGAGTTCCTGCGCGCGGGTGATGCTGAACTTCACGTCGGAGCTGGTCAGGGTGCGTCCGTTGGCGAAGGTGACGTCCTTGGGCAGGGTGCACTCGAACACCGTCTGCGCGGTGTAGAGGCACTCCTTGGCCAGGTCGGGCTTCAGCAATTGAGTGCTCGGCTGCACCATCATCAGCCGCTGGAACAGGCTCAGCGCCAGCATGGACTCGGAGTCGTTGCGCACCCCGGCGGGATCGAGCGCGGTCGCCTTCTGCCCGGTCAGGACGGTGAACGGACGCGGCGGAGCGGTGCTGCCGGGCGATGCGCTCGGCAACGGCTGGGGGGTCTGGACGCAGCCGGCGGCACCCAGGGCCAGGCAGCATGCGACGGCCGCCGCGAGCAGCGACCGGGGGAACGACAACACGTGCCAAGGGTAGGGCCTTGGGACGACAGTTCGGCGCACCGGGCTGCTGACGTACAGTTCCCCTGACCAGGAAGGACTCATGCCTGTGAGCAGCCGCTCCGACACGCTGACGCCGCCCCGACCGGGCGCAGACCTGCGACCCGACGCCACCGAGACGTTGCGAGCCGCGCTCGCGCGACGGTTGCACGTGCTCGACGGGGCGATGGGCACCATGGTGCAGCGGTTCACGTTGAGCGAGGAGGACTACCGGGGCGACCGGTTCGCCGACTGGCCCAGCGACGTCAAGGGCAACAACGACCTGCTGTCGCTCAGCCAGCCCGGGATCATCGCCGGGATCCACCGCGAGTACCTGGCCGCCGGCGCCGACTTCGTCGAGACCAACACCTTCAACGCGCAGCGGATCTCGCAGGCCGACTACGGCATGGAGGCGCTGGCCTACGAGTTGAACCTGGCCTCGGCCCGGCTGGCCCGGGAGGCCTGCGACGAGTTCACCGCCCTGGACGCCAGCCGTCCCCGCTACGTGGTGGGAGCCCTGGGCCCGACGAACCGGACGGCGTCCATCTCGCCGGACGTGAACGACCCGGGCGCGCGCAACGTCAGCTACACCGAGCTGGTGGACGCCTACCTGGAGCAGGCCGACGGGCTGGTCGACGGCGGCGCCGACGTCCTGCTGATCGAGACGGTCTTCGACACGCTGAACGCGAAGGCGGCCATCTTCGCGCTGGAGACCCTGTTCGAGCAGCGGGGACGGCGCTGGCCGGTGATCGTCTCCGGCACCATCACCGACGCCTCCGGACGCACCCTGTCGGGTCAGGTCACCGAGGCGTTCTTCAACTCGGTGCGGCACGCCCGTCCACTCGCGGTCGGGCTGAACTGCGCGCTCGGCGCCGACGAGCTGCGTCCCTACATCGCGGAGCTCTCCCGGATCGCCGACTGCTACGTCAGCTGCTATCCGAACGCCGGCCTGCCGAACGCGTTCGGGGAGTACGACCAGACCCCGGCCGCGATGGCCCGGGTGGTGTCCGGCTTCGCCGGTGAGGGCCTGGTCAACATCATCGGCGGCTGCTGCGGGACCACCCCCGAGCACATCGAGGCGATCGCCGCCGCCTGCCTGGACGCCGCGCCGCGCGAACCGGCCCGTCCGGCACCGGCCATGCGGCTGGCCGGCCTGGAACCGCTGACCATCACGCCGGACTCGCTGTTCGTGAACGTGGGCGAGCGGACCAACATCACCGGCTCGGCCCGGTTCCGCCGGCTGATCCGCGAGGGTGACTACGGCACCGCCCTCGACGTGGCCCGGCAGCAGGTCGAGAACGGCGCCCAGGTGATCGACGTCAACATGGACGAGGGCATGATCGACGGCGTCGCCGCCATGGACCGGTTCTGCAAGCTGATCAGCTCCGAGCCGGACATCTGCCGGGTGCCGGTGATGGTCGACTCGTCGAAGTGGGAGGTGATCGAGGCCGGCCTGCGCTGCCTGCAGGGCAAGCCGATCGTCAACTCCATCTCGATGAAGGAGGGTGTGGAGCCGTTCATCGAGCACGCCCGGCTGTGCCGCAAGTACGGCGCGGCGATCGTGGTGATGGCGTTCGACACCGACGGCCAGGCGGACAACCTGGAACGCCGCAAGCAGATCTGTTCGGACGCCTACCGGATCCTGGTCGATCGGGTCGGTTTCCCGGCCCACGACATCATCTTCGACCCGAACATCTTCGCCATCGGCACCGGCATCGACGAGCACGCCAACTACGGGGTCGACTTCATCGAGGCGACCCGCTGGATCAAGCGGAACCTGCCGGGTGCGCTGGTCTCGGGCGGGGTGTCGAACGTGTCGTTCTCGTTCCGGGGCAACAATCCGGTGCGCGAGGCGATCCACGCGGTGTTCCTGTACCACGCGGTGGCCGCCGGCATGGACATGGGCATCGTGAACGCCGGCGCCCTGGTGGTCTACGACGAGATCGATCCTCGGCTGCGGGAGCGCATCGAGGACGTGGTGCTGAACCGCCGCGGCGACGCCACCGAACGGCTGCTCGAGATCGCCGCCGAGTTCAACGTCGGCAGCGCACAGGTCGAGGAGGCGGTGCAGGAATGGCGCGGGCTGCCCGCCCGGGAACGGATCACGCACGCCCTGGTGAAGGGCATCGACGAGCACATCGTGGCCGACACCGAGGAACTCCGGGTCGAGCTGGCCGGCTCGGGCGGACGTCCGCTGGACGTCATCGAGGGTCCGCTGATGGACGGCATGGGCGTGGTCGGCGACCTGTTCGGGGCCGGCCGGATGTTCCTGCCGCAGGTGGTGAAGTCGGCCCGGGTGATGAAGAAGGCCGTCGCCCATCTGGTGCCGTTCATCGAGGCCGAGAAGAAGCCCGGCGACGCCGCCTACAGCAAGGGCCGGATCGTGATGGCCACGGTCAAGGGCGACGTGCACGACATCGGCAAGAACATCGTCGGCGTGGTGCTGCAGTGCAACAACTACGAGGTGATCGACCTCGGCGTGATGGTGCCGGCGCAGAAGATCCTGGCCACCGCCGAAGAGGTGGGGGCCGACATGATCGGGCTGTCCGGGCTGATCACCCCGTCCCTGGACGAGATGTCGAACTTCGCCGCGGAACTGCAGCGGCTCGGGCTGAAGCTGCCGCTGCTGATCGGCGGGGCGACCACGTCGCGCGCGCACACCGCGGTGAAGATCGCGCCCCGCTACGAGGGCCCGGTCGTGTGGGTGAAGGACGCCTCCCGCTCGGTGCCGACGGCGGCCGCACTGCTGTCGGACGAGAAGCGTCCGGGCTTCATGGACGACGTGTTCCGCGACTACGAATCGATCCGGGCGCGGCACGCCGCCAAACGCAACGACCGGCCGCTGATCCCGTACGCCGACGCGCTGGCCGAGCGGACGCCGATCGACTGGACGGGATACGTGCCACCCCGACCGGCACTACTGGACGAGGGGCCCGTGCGGGAGTTCATCGAATACCCGCTCGCGGAGCTGCGCGACTACATCGACTGGCAGCCGTTCTTCAACGCCTGGGAGTTGAAGGGCCGCTACCCCGACATCCTGCACAACCCGGCCTCCGGCGAGGCGGCCCGCAAGCTGTGGGGCGACGCCCAGGTCATGCTGGACTCGCTGGTCGAGCAGGGCTGGCTGCGGGCCAGCGGGATCATCGGGTTCTTCCCGGCCGCTTCGGTGGACGACGACCTGGAGGTGTACAGCGACGAGTCCCGTCGTGACGTGCGGTTGCGGCTGCATCATCTGCGGCAGCAGGGGCATCACCGCGACGGTGTGCCGAACCGTTCGCTGGCCGACTACGTGGCACCCCGGGCGACCGGGCTGGACGACTGGGTCGGTGCCTTCGCGGTCACCGCGGGCCTCGGCGTCACCGAACGGATCCTGGCGTTCAAGGCGGAACTGGACGACTACTCGGCGATTCTGCTGGAGTCGCTGGCCGACCGGCTCGCCGAGGCGTTCGCGGAGCGGCTGCACGAGCGGGTGCGCCGGGAGTTCTGGGGCTATGCGACCCAGGAGACGCTGACCAACGACGACCTGATCGCCGAGAAGTATCGCGGCATCCGGCCCGCTCCCGGGTATCCGGCCTGCCCCGACCACACCGAGAAGCAGACCCTCTGGAACCTGCTCGACGTGCAGCGCCGTACCGGCATCGAACTCACCGACTCGATGGCCATGTGGCCGGGCGCGGCGGTGTCGGGCTGGTACTTCTCGCACCCCGACAGCCGCTACTTCGTGGTCGGCCGGCTGGGCCGCGACCAGGTCGAGAGCTACGCCGAACGCAAGGGCTGGACGCTCGCCGAGACCGAACGGTGGCTGTCGCCGAACCTCGGTTACGACCCGGAGGAGTGAGCCTCCCGCTGGCTCGACCGAGATACCGGCGTCCGCCGGGATGACGCACCCCGTCGTCCCGGGCTTGACCCGAGACCTCGAACGCCAGGGATGACGCACCCGTCGTCCCGGGCTTGACCCGGGACCTCCGACCCGATGGGCGCGGCCATCCAACCTCGTCCGGCAGGCCGTGAGTAGCATGGCGAGCATGGCTGAGGTGAAGTCGTTGAAGAACCTGCGCCGGCCCGCCGTGGTGGCGGCGTTCGGTGGCTGGAACGACGCCGGCGATGCCGCGAGCGGGGTGATCGACCACATCGCCGCGCTGACCTCCGCGCGGTTGTCGTTCGCTCTCGATCCGGACAACTACTACGACTTTCAGGTGAACCGACCGTCGGCGATCACCACCTCGAGCGGAGAGCGCACGCTGCAGTGGCCGACCACCGAGGTGTTGGTGGCGTCGCTCTCCGATCGGGACCTGGTGCTGATCGGTGGACCCGAACCGAACATCCACTGGCGCGGCTACTGCTCGGCGCTGGTGTCGGCGATCCGCACGGTCAAGCCCGAACTGGTGGTGCTGCTCGGGGCGATGCTGACCGACGCGCCGCATTCGCGTCCGGTGCCGGTGAGCGGCACGGCGTCCACCCAGGAGTTGGCCGACGAACTGGGCCTGGAGCTCTCGGCCTACGAGGGCCCGACCGGCATTGTCGGGGTGCTGGCCGCCGATTGTGCCGTGGTGGGCCTGCCGACCGCGACCCTGTGGGCGTCGGTGCCGCACTACGTGGCCGAACCGCCGAACCCGAAGGCGACGCTGGCGCTGCTGGGCCGGCTGGAGGACCTGCTCGACACCCCGCTGGACACGGGTGAGTTGCCCGAGCAGGCGGACTCGTGGGAGACCCAGGTGAACGACCTGGCCGCCGAGGACAGCGACATCTCCGCCTACATCAGCGCGCTCGAGGAGCGCCGGGACGAGTCCCAGCCCGAGCCCCAGGGCGAGGCGATCGCCGCCGAGATCCAGCGGTATCTGCGTCGGAGGAATCAGCGTCCGCGCTGAGCCGGTCATGCAGTTCGCGGGTAGGCCATCGTGGCAGGTGAGGTCCGACACGTCCTCGTTGCCGCTGCATGCTGCGCTGTACGTGCGCGAGGCCTGCGGGGTGCCGATGACGGACGACGGACCGCCGCCGCTGCTGGTCACGCCCCCGGTTTCCGAGGAGCGGGTTACGAGCGCCGACTGGCACGCCTGGTGGCGAGAGCTTCTGCTCGCGGAAGAGTTGACGTGGATGCTGACCGAGAGTCCCTGGCCGCCGGCACCGGAGGCGCTCGCCGGCACACTCGACCGGCTGGGCGACGAGCCCTTCCGCTGGGTCTCCCGCACTGTGGACGACGCCGATCGCTACCGCCCACCGGAGTATTCGCTGCCTGTCCAGAACGCCGTGCAGCGGCTGGAGCGCGAGTTCGGACGCCGGTCGCTGATGAACGTCCGCATCGAGGGCCTGGCGGTTCAGGGTGACTGGATCGACGTGCGTTCGGACGGATCGGTCGTGCTCGTCTCGTGGGGCGCGCTCGACCATGCCGTCGACTGGATCACCGACGCCCTGCGTCCGGCGTTCCGGCGGGCGTGACCGACTCAGCCCCCTGCACGGCCGGAGTCCTACGCCGTCCTGCACCGCGATGGGATGACCGGCGCTCCCGCACGCGGAGTCGCGGTGGCAGGATGCGGGCATGGGGACGATCGATGACTATCTCGCCGATCTCGATCCGGCCGACCGGGCCGTGATCTCGCGCGTGTACGACGTGGTGCGGGCGGCGCTGCCCGACCTCGAACAGGGCAAGAGCTACGGCATGCCGGCCCTGATGTACCAGGGCAAGGCGCTGATCACGGTGATGCGCACCCGGAAGCACCTGGGCATCTACCCCTTCAGCGGACGGGTGCCGGGCGTCGTCGCCGAGTCCGTGCCGGGCCTCGACCACGACAAGGGCACGATCCGGTTCCAGCCGGAACAGCCGCCCTCGGACGACACCATCCGTGCCATCGTCGCGGCACGCGTCGCCGAGATCGAGAATCCGGCGCTGCGGAGACGAACCGCCCCCAACGACGGCTGACCGACGGGTGAACCGGCGACGGGTTCACACTGCTGAGCCGGCGCGGCTCGCGCGGCAACTCACCTCGGTCGCCGGTTTTCACCGGCTGGTGGCCTGGCAGGCGCGGACTACCCGATGCGTCGGCCACCGAGATCCCGGGGCAGGCCCGGGATGACGATCGTCCCGGCCGAATCCGCCACCCGACGAACCTTCAGATCCCGGGGCGAGCCCGGGATGACGATCGTCCCGGCCACATCCGCCACCCCGACGAACCTCCAGATCCCGGGGCAAGCCCGGGACGACGAGCCCCGAGGCAGGCCATCCTTCGTCCCGCCGATCCGTCATCCGGGCGAACGCCGGGATCTCCGGACAGCAGGAGCACACGCCTTGATCAGGGACTCAGTGGAGCAGCGGCCACTCGTCGTCCAGCAGGCGCTCGGCCGCGACCCGGGAGACCTGCAGGGCGACCACCAGCTCGTCCACGGTTCCGCCACCGGCCACGTGCGCCCGGCAGCGGGCCGCGACCAATGAGCGGACCCGTCCGGCCTCGTCCGGGTCGTGGGCGAGCAGGGAGGCCGCCCGTCGAACTTCCCGGCCGGCGACCGCCAGCCCGCCGAAGCCACCCCAGTCGGTGACCCGGCGGTGCCAGTCCGGGTCGACGGGAAGGGGACGTCCGTCCAGCCGGGTCACGGGACAGACCCCGCGGATCGAGGACACCACCCAGACGCCGTCGGCGGTGAACAGCTCCGGCACCGGAATCAGCTCGTGGCGGGCCGGGACGCCCGCGTCCGTCGCGGCGGCGAAGATCTGCCGCAGCGTGATCGAGTCGAGGATGCCGGTGGCCCCGGGCGGGGTGCTGGTCAGCCGTCCATCGCGCAACACCAGCACGGCCGAGGTGGGCCCCTCGAGCAGGTAGTCGTCCGAACTGACGAACACGGCATCGTCGTCGCCGTGCGCCTTGGCGGTGCGGGTCGCCGCCGCGTGCACCGCGTACGACAGCAGCTTCGCCCCGCCGAGCAGCCAGGACGCCCCGGCGAAGGCGTCACTGGCATAGCCGCGGTCGAGGGTGCGGATCGCGATGCCGGTGCGCACCCGGTCCATCAGGTCGAGGTCGAGTTCGGTGATGGTGAGGAATCCGGTCGGCCCACTCGCGGACGATTCGGTGCCGCGGGTGAGGACCACCTTGAGCACCGCCTCCGGCGCCACCGGATACCAGGCGGCGACCGCCTCGACGACCAGTGCCCGCCAGGCCGGCTCGTCGAAGCCGATCCCCAGGATGGCGGCCGAACGGGCGAACCTGGCCAGGTGCTCGTCCAGGTTCTCGACCGCCGCGGCGCCGTCGACGTCCAGCACCCGCATCGCGTCGAAGCAGCCATCGCCCCTGACCAGGCCCAGGTCGTCGGCGGTGACGACGTGGGAGTCGGCGGGCACGACGCCCCGTCCGAGGACGGCGGTCAGTTGCCGCATCAGTGCGCGCAGGCGGCGATCGCCTGCTCACGCAGCGCGATCACCATCGCGTCCGGATCGTCGGCGCTGTACACCGCCGACCCGGCGACGAAGGTGTCGGCGCCCGCCTCGGCGCAGCGTTCGATGGTCTCGACGGAGACGCCACCGTCGACCTGCAGCCAGATG
>JAGPGQ010000171.1 GCA_018055925.1 Micropruina sp. | reverse complement strand
CCGCTGGCCCTCGGGGTGGTGTGGAAGTGGATCCTGGCGCCCTACGACGGTGCGCTGAACACCCTGCTGGGGCTGGACGCCGAATGGTTGTCGAATCCGGCCCTGGCGATGCCCGCGGTCGCCGGCGTGACCATCTGGTCCCAGGTCGGCTACACCACGCTGTTCTTCATGGCCGGCCTGGCCGCGATCCCCGGGCAGGTGGTCGAGGCCGCCCAGCTCGACGGCGCGGACGGCTGGCAGATCTTCTGGCAGATCAAGCTGCCGCTGCTGGGCCCGACGATGTTCTTCGTGCTGGTCACCGGCGTGATCTCGGCGTTCCAGGCGTTCGACCAGATCTACGCGCTCACCCCCAACGGAGGACCGGACGGCACCACCGACGTGATCGCCAGCCGGATCTACCTGGAGGCCTTCCAGGGGGCGTTCAACCTCGGCCGGGCCTCGGTGATGGCGCTGGTGCTGTTCGCGATCCTGGTCGTCGTCACGGTCGTCCAGCAGCGATACTTCGCGGGGAGGATCACCTATGACCTCAGTTGACACGCGCCGCGTCCGTCCGTCCGTACTGAAGCGACGGGTCGAGAACCGCTCCGCACCGGTCGCCGAACCCCGGGGGCGCCGTGGCCGGAGCCGGCTGCCCGACCTGCTCACCTACCTGGTGCTGCTCGCCGGGGCGGCGCTCACCCTGGCCCCGTTCGCGCTCAGTTTCATGACCGCCTTCAAGTCGCCGCTGCAGTTCGCGTCCGAACCGGCCCTGAACGCGCCGGACCCGGTCACCCTGGAGAACTTCGGCACGCTGTTCAGCGGCAGCTACAGCTTCATCTCGCCGATCGCGGTGACCGCACAGATGGTCGTCCTGATCCTGATCGGCCAGCTGGTGTTCTCGATCATGGCCGCCTACGCGTTCGCGAAACTGCGGTTCGCCTGGCGCGACATGTTGTTCTGGGTGTACCTGTCGACCCTGATGATCCCGCAGGTGGTGATCGTCATCCCGCTCTACACGATGATGGTCCAGGCCGGCCTGCGGAACTCGTTCTGGGCGTTAGTCCTGCCGTTCATGTTCGGCTCGCCGTACGCGGTCTTCCTGCTTCGCGAGCACTTCCGCAGCATCCCGGACGACCTGATCGACGCCGCGCGGATCGACGGCGCGGGCGATTGGCGGATCCTGTGGCAGATCGTGGCGCCGATGTCGCGCGGCATCGTCTCGACCCTCGCGATCATCACGGTGGTCACCCACTGGAACAACTTCATGTGGCCGCTGATCATCACCACCGGGCGCGACTGGCAGGTGATCACGGTGGCGACCGCTAACCTGCAGAGCCAGTACAACGGCAACTGGACGCTGGTGATGGCGGCCACCACCGTGGCGATGGCGCCCTTGCTGGTGATCTTCGCGATCTTCCAGCGCACCATCGTCAACTCGATTTCGCTGACCGGCTTCAAGTGAGCCCGGCCGGCGCCCGATGTGAAGTAACACCCAATCAAGGAGGAGATCTGTGAGAACGGCACACACGGTGGGCCGCCGGACGTTCGTGGGCGCGGTCGCGGCCGCGGTCGCGATCGGGACGGCCGGCTGCTCGCCCGCCCAGCAGTCCGCACCCAGTCCGGCGGCGTCCGGCCCGGCCACGACCATTACCGTCCGGCTCTGGGACGAGCAGGTGCAGAAGGCCTACGACGCCTCGTTCGCGGAGTTCACCAAGCAGAACCCGAACATCACCGTGAAGACCGTCCTGGTGCCCTGGGCCGACTACTTCACCAAGCTGCGCAACGACGTCAGCGGCGGCAACGCCGACGACATCTTCATGATGAACGGCTCCTACCTGCAGCCCTACGTGACCTCGGGTTCGCTGCTCGAGATCGGGGCGGACTTCGACGCGCAGAAGGCCGACTGGGTGCCGGCGGCGGTCGAGCAGTACACCGTCGACGGCAAGTTGTGGGGGGTCCCGCAGCTGACCGATGGCGGCATCGCGACGTACTACAACAAGAAGCTGCTGGACGATGCCGGGATCACCCCCGAACAGCTCACCGGCCTGACCTGGGCGCCGGGCGGCGGCAGCGCCGACACCCTGCTGCCGATCCTGCAGAAGCTCACCGTCGACACCGCGGGGAAGCGGGGCGACGAGAGCGGCTTCAACGGCGCCAAACCCAAGCAGTGGGGCTACTCGGCCGCCCAGGACCTGCAGGGCATCTACTACAACTTCATCGGCTCCAACGGCGGCCAGTTCCAGGACGGGACCGGCAAGTTCGTGTTCGCGTCCAATGAGTCCACCGAGGCGTTCCAGTACCTCGTCGACCTGATCAACAAGCACAAGGTGTCGCCGGCGGCGTCCAACACCAACGACAACGGCGACTTCACCCGCGACCAGTTCCTGCAGGGCAAGATCGCGCTGTTCCAGTCGGGCGTCTACAACCTGAAGAACGTCTCGGACGGGGCGAAGTTCGAGTGGGGGATCGCGCCCATGCCGGCCGGCCCGAAGGGCGCGGTGTCGGTGGTCAACTCCGTGATCGTGGCCGGCAACGCCAAGACGGCCAACCCCGAGGCGACCAAGAAGGTGCTGCAGTGGATGGGCTCGACCGAGGGCGCCACGTTCATCGGCTCCTCCGGTGCCGCCATGCCGGCCGTGACCAGCGCCCAGTCGGCGTTCGACGACTACTGGAAGGCCAAGAACGTCGATCCGTCCCAGTTCGCCAAGCAGGGCGCGCTGCCGTCCATCCTGCCCCCGGCGGGTGAGAACTACGGTGCCGCGCTGAATGCCTGGAAGCCGACCTTCAACGCGATCTTCCTCGGCCGGACGCCGGTCGCCGAGGGTCTGACGAAGGCCGAGGCGGCGGCCAACAAGGCCAACGAGTCGTAGTCCGACGACCCGGACGACGGGCGCGCCGGCCGGTTGGCCGGCGCGCCCGGTTCGTTGCGTCCAGGTCGTCCCGGCACCGGTTCCCGGGTCGGCGCGGGAGGCCGGGATGTCGTGGCCGTGGTGTGGTCACTCCGGCGGACGCTGGGATGTCAGTTCGAGCTCGGCAGCTCGAGGCCCAGCCTCGGTCAACCGGTCAGGGCGCCGGTGACCAGGTTGATCGTGGTGGCCAGGATCGCCAGTCCGAAGACGTAGGAGAACAGGCAGTGCCGCAGCGCGATCGCGCGGATCGCCGCGCTGCCGACCGAGGTGTCCGACACCTGATAGGTCATGCCCAGGTTGTAGCTGAAGTAGAAGAAGTCGCGGAAGGTGGGCGGTTCGTCGGAGTTGAAGTCGATCGGCTTGCCCTCGTCGGTGGCGTAGTAGGTGAACGCGTACCGAACCGCGTACATCAGGTGGAGCGCGGCCCAGGTCATGAACACGCCGAGCACGGCCAACGCCCCCGGAGCGCTGCCCGCCGCCGGGCCGCCCGCGATCACCAGCGAACCGATCGCGCCGAGGCCGCACAGCGCGGCGCCGACCACGATCAGTTCGTCCACCAGCGGCCGGAACTCCTCCCGCTGCACATGGCTGCGCGTCGTGGCGGCGTCCATCGGCCACAGGGCGAGCCAGCCCAGGACGACGAACACGGTGGCGGCGGACGCGACGCCGACGATCACCCCGATGGCGGGATCGGCCAGCCCGGCCGCGACGCCGGCGGCACCCCCGGCGACGAGGGCGGCGAGCAGCCGGGGAGGTGCCGTCACCGGCACCCAGCGGAACCTCACGGGAGGCTCCGGGTCGTCGCCGCCGGACACGGCCGGTTCGGTCGTGAGCCGGTCGGGCGGGTCGGATCCGGGTCGGGCTGGGTGCGCACACCCGTGATGCTAATGCGGCCCGTGCCGTTCGGCTCCGACCGGCGGGCGATGGCGCCGGGGTGTTGTGGGGGCTGGATCCGTCCGGAGCGGGGGTGGGGTGCGCATCGGAGCGTGCCGCCATCGGCCCTTGTCGGCTGGCCGTCCGGCTTCTCGGGCATGGTCCGGCAAGGCAGAGGCCTCGGCTAAGGGCCGGGGCACTAGCCTCGGGGAGATGACCGCGCCCGCCCCGATCCACCGGCTGTTCGCCGTCGCCTGGCTGATCTCACGTGCCTATTCGAGGAACCCCGTGCAAGCGGTCGCGGTGATGCCGTGGGCGCTGTTCATCGTCGTCCCCTACGTCCTGAGGCGGGCGGTGTACGAGTCCGACGACCGCAACGGTGTGGTGTTCTTCGGACGTCACCGGCCCATCCTGGACGTGGTCCTGGCGATCCTGCTCACGCTGGTCACGATGGTGGTGCTCACCCGGCTGGACGACGTGAGCGGGGGCCGCCTGTTCGCCCTGCACGTTCCGCTGCTCGTGGTGATCGCGTTCCTCGCCTACGGGGCGGCCGGGATCCTGCGCGGGGCTGGATCGCTCGCCTCGGTCACCGGCCCGGAGACGCCGTCCGGCGACCGGTACGCGATGATGGCGCTCTCGCAACGTCCGGGCACGCGGCTGTCGGCGCTCGGGCTTGCCCGGCGGCTCATCCAGGGGCTCCCGGAGGGCAGCGTGATCGTCGCCGCGGCCGCCGACGAGGCACTCGCCCGGCGATACGAGCGGCTCGGCTTCACCCGGGGCGAAGGACTGCGCGTGTACCGGGTCGCCTGAAGCGGCCGCACAGCGCCACCTCGTCCACGGCTCAGGCTCAGGGCGCGTCCTGGGGCGGCCGGACGCAGCCGGATGCCTGGGCGGGTTCGAGAACCGCCCCGAGGACGTCGGCGGAGAACCGTGCCGGCGGTTCAGGATGGGGCGCGTGGCGGGGGCGAGGTGCGGGCCTCTCTACAGTGTTCTCGTGCGTGCGGACATCGGGATCATCGGCGGATCGGGCCTCTACTCGTTCTTCGCCGACGCCGAGAAGGTCAGGGTGCGCACGCCGTTCGGTGAACCGAGTGCGCGCGTGGCCGTCGGCACCGTCGCCGGCCGGACGGTGGCCTTCCTGCCGCGGCACGGCCTGCACCATCAGTTCCCGCCGCACCGGGTGAATTATCGGGCCAATCTGTGGGCCCTGCGCGCGCTGGGGGTGCGCCAGGTGCTGGCGCCCTGCGCCGTCGGCTCGCTGCGGGCCGACCTCGCCCCGGGCACCTTCGTCGTCCCCGATCAGGTGGTCGACCGCACCTGGGGACGCGAGCACACCATCTGGGACGCGATCGGCCGGGTGGTGCACACCTCGTTCGCCGATCCCTACTGTGCCCGCGGACGAGCCGTGCTGCTGGGGGCGGGTGAGCCGGCGGTCGACGGCGGCACCCTCGTGGTGATCAATGGGCCCCGGTTCTCGACCCGTGCCGAATCCCAGTGGCACGCGGCGGCCGGCTGGTCGGTGGTCGGCATGACCGGCATGCCCGAGGCGTCCATCGCCCGCGACCTGGCGATGTGCTTCAGCACCGTGTGCCTGGTCACCGACGCCGACGCGGGCGTCGAGGGTCCGGGCGTGTCCCACGCCGAGGTGATGCGCGTCTTCGCCGGCAACATCGAGCGGCTCCGGGCGATGCTCCGGCGGGCGGTCGCCGCCATGCCGGGGGCCGAGCCCGACGAGGCGGCGGTGTGCGCCTGCCGCCGGGCACTGGACGGGCAGCCGCTCCCGTTCGAGTTGCCCTGATGCCCGCGGTGCTGCCGCCCGGCGATCCGGCACCGCCGGACGGATCGCTGCCGGCCGAGGCCCTCGCCGAGTTGGGGGACGATCCGATCTCGGTCTACCTGCACGTCCCGTTCTGTGCGACCCGGTGCGGCTACTGCGACTTCAACACCTACACCGCGGCGGAACTCGGTTCGGCGCCGGGATCCTCGCGCGAGGCCTACCTGGCGGCCGTCCGGGCCGAGCTGGAGCTGGCCCGCCGGGTGCTGGGCGAGCGGACGATCTCGACCGTGTTCGTCGGCGGCGGCACCCCCACCCTGCTGACCTCGTCCGAGCTCACCGGGCTGCTGGACGCGGTGCGGGACCGGTTCCCGCTCGCTTCCGGGGCCGAGATCACCACCGAATGCAACCCGGAGTCGGTCGACCGGCGCTACCTGGACGACTTGGTCGCGGGCGGCTTCAACCGGATCTCCTTCGGCATGCAGTCGGCCCGCCCGCACGTGCTGCGGGTGCTGGAGCGCCGGCACACGCCCGGCCGGGTCGCCGACGTGGTCCGCTGGGCGCGCCGGGCGGGCTTCGAGTCGGTCAGCCTCGACCTGATCTACGGCACCCCGGGGGAGACCGCGGACGACTGGCGCGCCTCGCTGGCGTCCGCCCTGGCCTGCGAACCCGACCACGTGTCGGCCTACGCGCTGATCATCGAGGACGGTACCCGGCTGGCCGGACAGATCCGTCGCGGGCAGGTTCCGGCCCCGGTGGACGACCTGCAGGCCGACTTCTACGAGATCGTCGACCGGACGCTCGGTGCCGCCGGGCTGCACTGGTACGAACTGAGCAACTGGAGCCGTCCCGGTCACGAGTGCCGGCACAACCTCGCCTACTGGCGGGGGGCGTCCTGGTGGGGGGCCGGGCCGGGGGCGCACTCGCACGTGGCGGGCGTCCGCTGGTGGAACGTGAAGCACCCGCGCGGCTACAGCGCGGCGCTGGCCGAGCGTCCCAGCCCGGCGGCCGCCCGCGAGCGGCTCTCCGCGGACGACCGGCGGGTCGAGCGGGTGCTGCTGGAGTCCCGGCTCGCGGAGGGGTTGGCGACGGAGGTGCTCACCGACTCCGAGCGGGGACGGGTGAATGACCTGGTGGCCCGCGGATTGGTGGATCCGCCGGTGGCCGATCGGCGCCTCCGGCTCACCCTGCGTGGCCGGCTGCTCGCCGACCGCGTGGTCCGCGACCTGTTGGACTGACGAAGAAGCCCGGTGCCGGCTCCGGGCCCCAGGGTCAGCAAGGGGCTGCGAAGCCGGCACCGGGCGTCCACACCGGCTGGGAGGAGGGGCCGGTGGCCCGGCAACGGGTGCCGGGTGGTCAGCGGATGACGCGCCGAGCCGAGTGGTAGTGGCCGTACTTCTTCAGGCTGCCGATCTGAAGGTCGACGCGGGTGTTCCTGGCGTGCACGATCTTGCCGCCGCCGATGTAGAGCGCGACGTGGCTGACCGGGCTGTAGAAGAAGACCAGGTCACCGGGCTTCAGGTTCTTGCGGGCGACCTTCTTGCCCTTCTTGGACTGGGCCCGCGACGAGTGCGGCAGCTTGATGCCGACCTTCTTGAACGAGTAGATCATCAGGCCGGAACAGTCGAACCGGTTGGGGCCGGACGCGCCCCACTTGTACTGGCCCTTCTTGACCCGGGACTTCGCGGCCTTGATCACCTTGTTGGCCTTGGCCCTCAACTTCTGGGCCTTGGTGAGCTTGCTCGTGGTGGCGGGCACCTTGGCGGTGGCGACCTTCTTGCTGGCCGGGGCCTGGTCGGCGGCGGCATGGGGGACACCCGGCCCCACCAGCATGGCCAGCGAAGCGGCGACGGTCACCAGGAAGGACAGTGCGGATCTGCGGACGGACATGGTTGGGCCTCCAAAAGCATGAACGGGGGATCTCGCTGAGAATCATGTGAATGAAACCTGAGATCAAGCTGAGAGGGACCATAATCGTTGAGGTCGCAGATGGCAAACCGAGTGGTCGAGGGTTTGCGGTTCACCGAGCGTCGGGCGTCCAGGACGAAGGCGCGATGGCCTCGTCCCCGGGCCTGATCCGAGATCCCGGCGTTCGCCGGGATGACGGGTGCGTCATCCCGGGCTCCGACCCGGGGATCTCTGCGTCCGTCTGGGACGAGGTGTCGTCCGTCATCCCGGGCTCCGACCCGGGATCTCCGGGACGAGGGTGGCCGTCATCCCCGGGATCTCCGGCTCGACGACTCAGGCGGGCACCACGTTGACCAGCTTGGGGGCCCGGACGATGACCGTCCGGATGCCGTTCGGGGTCTCCTCCTGGATCCGGGGCAGCGCCAGCGCCCGCGCGCGCAGGTCGTCCTCGGCGATGTCGGTGGGGACGTCCAGCCGGGCGCGCACCTTGCCCTTCACCTGCACCACGCAGGTGATCACGTCGTCCGCCACCAGCGCCGGGTCGGCGACCGGGAACGGCTCGTAGGCCAGGGACTCGGCGTGCCCCAGCCGGGACCACAGCTCCTCGGCGATGTGCGGGGTCAGCGGCGCCACCATCAGCAGCAGGGGCTCGACCGCCGCGCGCGGCACCGCGTCCAGCTTGGTCAGGGCGTTGTTGTACTCGATCAGCCGGGCGATCGCGGTGTTGAACGACAGCTCCTCGTAGTCGGAGTTCACCGCGTCGATCGCCTTGTGCAGCGCCCGTTCGGTGGCCGCGTCCATCGGCGCGTCGACCACCGTGACCTCGCCGGTGACCTCGTCGATCACATTGCGCCACAGTCGCTGCAGGAACCGCTGCGAGCCGACCACGGCCCGGGTCTCCCACGGCTTCGACTGGTCCAGCGGACCCATGCTCATCTCATAGATCCGGAAGGTGTCGGCGCCGTAGGAGTCGTACATGTCGTCGGGAGTGACGATGTTCTTCAGCG
>JAGPGQ010000170.1 GCA_018055925.1 Micropruina sp. | reverse complement strand
GCCCGTGCCCGGGGGATCCATCTCCACCCCGCGCGGCGGCCTGGTCGGTCGTGATCCGAGCCTGGCCGAATTGCGCGCCGCGTTCGAGCGCGCCGGCGAAGGGTCACCGTCGGTCGTCCTGCTCAGCGGCGAGACCGGCGTCGGCAAGACCGCGCTGGTGCGCGCGGCGGCCCGCGAGCAGCGGCCCACCCTGCTGTACGGCTGCTGCGTTCCCGTGGCCGGCGAGCCGTTGCCGTTCGCCCCGTTGATCCAGGCCCTGCGTCGTCTGGGACGCTCGGGCGCCGTGCGCCGGCAGGTGGAGCGCTCCCCCGACCTGGCCCGCCTGCTGCCGAGCTGGGCCCCGCCGCAACCGGTCGGGACGCTGGAGCAGACCGGATCCAGCTCGACCAAGCTGGCGCTGTTCCAGGCGGTGCTGGAGCTGATCGATCGGCTGGGCGGGCCGGGTCCGGTGCTGTTCGCCGTCGAGGACCTGCACTGGGCGGACCGGTCGACCCTCGACCTGTTGCGGTACCTGGCCACGAACCTCTCCGCGGAACGGCTGGTGCTGGTGGCGACCTACCGTGCGGACGCGGTCGTGGCCGGTTCCCTGCTGGCCGGCTGGCTCGCCGAACTCGGCCGGTTGCCGATCACCCGCCGGATCCGTCTGGAACGGCTGGGCGCCGATGACACCGCCCGACTGGTTCACCGGCTGGTCGACGATCCGGACCCCGAACTCGTCCGGTCGACCCTGGCCCGCTCCGCGGGCAACCCGCTGTTCGTCGAGCACCTGCTGCGCCAACCGCCCGGCGACGGCACCCTGCCCACCACCCTGCACGAGTTGTTGCTGGCCCGGGTGAGCGCGCACGACGAGGGGACGCAGGCGTTGCTGCGGGTGCTCGCCGTGCTGGCCAGGCCAGCCGGGATCGAACTCCTGGCGAGCCTGCTGCACACCGATCCGGCGGACATCGAGCGCCGCGTCCGGCCGGCCCTCGACCAGCACGTCCTCGAACTGCGCTCCGACGACGCCGTCGGGTTCGCCCATCCGGCGTTCGGCGAGGTGGTCCACGCCGGCCTGCTGAGCACCGAACGAGCCCGGCTGCACCGGCATGCGGCCGAGACGCTTCAGGGACGGCAGGACGCGACCCCGGCCGAACTGGCCGGGCACTGGCTGGCGGCCGGCGACCGTCCCCGGGCCCTGACCGCCTCGGTCTCCGCGGGCGAGGCCGCGGAGGAGATGTACGCCTTCGCCGACGCCAAGGCGTCGTTCGTCCGGGCGTCCGCGTTGGCCCGCGAGCTCGGCGAGGTGTCCCGGCTGCGGGGGCTGCTGGCCCGATCGGCGCACACCGCCTACCTGGCCGGCGACACCGAGGAGGCGATCCGGCGGGCCGAGGAGGCCCTTGCCGAGCCCGGCGACGCCGACAGCGAGCTGCAGCTGTACGAGCGGCTGGGCGCCTTCCACTTCGTCGCCGGCCACGGCGACCAGGCGATCCGGTGGCTGCTCCGGGCGCACGCCGAGCTGGCTCCCGGGGTCCCCACGGTGCTGGCCGCACGGATCTGCGCCCGGTTGGCGATGGCGACGTCCGCCTGGTCGCGGCTGGAGGAGGCAGAGCAGTGGTGCGCGGAGGCGCTCACCGTTGCCCGGGCGGCCGGGGCCGAGCGCGAGGAGGGCCTGGCCCGCAACGCCCTGGGCATGGTGTCCATGCTGCGGGGCGACCTGCCGGCGGCGATCGAGCACGAGCGGGCGGCGCTGGCCAGCGCCCGCCGGCACGGCGGCGCGGACGACCTGGCGCTGGCCTTCGTCAACCTCACCCACATGCTCGGCCTGGCCGGTGACCTGGACGAGGTCGCCGAGGTCGGCCGCGAGGGCGGCCAGCTGCTCACCCGGTTCGGGCTGGCCAGCCAGTTCGGCAGCCTGCTGGAGGCGAACGCCTGCGAGGCCCTGATCAACGCGGGCCGGCTCGCCGAGGCCGAGGAACTGGTCGCCGCCGCGGTGGCCCACGAACCGCAGGGCATCATGGCGGCGCCGGCGTTGATCCAGGCCGGACGACTGGCCGCGCTCCGGGGCGATCTCGACGTGGCGTGGGACCGGTGTGAGCGGGCCCGCCTGGTGCTGGAATCCGAGGGTGCCCCGGCCTCGTGGCTGCGTGCGGTCGCCGAGGCGGCGATCGACATCGAGCTGTGGGCGGGGCACCCCACCTCCGCATACGACCTGGTGATCGACCAGTTGCACCAGCTGGCCGGCACCGACGAGGAGCCGTTGACCGGCGTGCTGGCGGCGCTCGGGCTGCGGGCGCTGGCCGACGAGGCCGAGCGGCAACGGGACCCGGCCTCGCGCCGCCGGATCGCGGCGTTGCGGGTGCCGATCGACGCGGCCGCCGAGCGGTCCGCCGGCAGCGGGCTGCCGCACGATGCCGCGCTGCAGGCCTGGCAGCGCGCGGAGCGGGCCCGGAGCGACGGCGCCGCGACCCCGGAGGTCTGGGTCGCCGTCCGGGAACGGTGGACGGCGCTGGGCCACGTCATCGACGACGCGTACGCCGCCTGGCGGGAGGCCGAGGCGCGCCTCGATGCCGGCGCGAAGGCGGACGCGGTCGCCGCCGTCCGCGAGGTGCACCGCACGGCGCTGCGGCTCGGCCTGCCGCTGCTCGCCGACGAGGCCGAGCGGCTGGCCGGCTGGCACCGGATCGACCTGTTCGCCACCGCCGCGCCGCGCGAGGAGCCCGGAGCCGGCGACCCGCTGGCGCCGTACCGGCTGACCGCGCGGGAGCGCCAGGTGCTCGTGGCACTCGCCGGCGGGCTCACCAACGGCGAGATCGCCGACCAGCTGGTGATCAGCGTCAAGACGGCGAGCGTCCATGTCAGCAACATCCTGCGCAAACTGAACGTCTCCGGCCGCCAGGAGGCGGCCCGGGTCGCGCACCGGCTCGGCCTGGGCTGAGCCGGAGCGCCCGTCCCGGCCCGGTGACGAGGCCCGATGGGACGGCGATCCACCTTGTGGAACCGGGTTATAGGGTGACCCGGTGACGGATCTGGCGGGTGTGCAACGGCGCACCATCGTGGTGCTGTCGGCGGGCCAGGTACTGGGCGGGATCAGCTTCGGCGCCACGATCTCGCTCGGCGCGGTACTGGCGGCGAAGCTCTCCGGGGACGATGCCCTGTCCGGGCTGGCCACCGCCAGCATCACCCTGGGGACGGCGGTCACCGCCGTCCCGCTCACGGCGCTGGCACGGGCTCGCGGACGCCGCCCCGCACTCGCGACGGGCATGATCGTGGCGCTCGCCGGCGTCGGCCTGGTGGTCGGAGCGGTCGCCATCGGGTCGTTCCCGCTCCTGCTCGCCGGGTTCGCCCTGATCGGCGCGGGCCAGGCCGCCAACCTGCAATCGCGGTTCGCCGCCACCGACCTGGCCACGGACGCGACCCGGGGACGCGACCTGTCGATCGTGGTGTGGACGACCACGGTCGGCGCGGTGCTCGGACCGAATCTGGTCGGGCCCGGGGAGGTGCTGGGCGAGGCCATCGGCATGCCCCCGCTGACCGGTCCTTACCTGTTCACCGTCGTCAGCCAGCTGGCCGGGATCGCGCTGTACCTGGTGGCGCTGCGTCCCGATCCGCTGGTGCTGGCCCAGCGGGTGGTCGCGGCGCACGACCCCACGTCCGAGCGGATCGTCCACGCCGACCGGCCGAAGGCCGCGGGGTACGCCATGCTGGCCGTCGTCGGAGCGCACGGGGTAATGGTGTCGATCATGGCGATGACGCCGATCCACCTGCTGCATCACGGCGCCACGCTGACCGTCGTGGGCCTGACCATCAGCCTGCACATCGCCGGCATGTACGGCCTGTCGCCGGTGTTCGGGCTGCTCGCCGACCGCTGGGGACGGGTGCCGACGATCCTGCTCGGCTACGGGATCCTGGCCGGCTGTGTGGCCGTGATCGCCTTCGGGCAGCACGACACCACCGCGGTGACGGTCGCCCTGGTGCTGCTCGGACTGGGCTGGAGCGCGGCCACCGTGTCGGGCTCCGCGCTGCTCACCGAGGCGTCGGCCGAGGACGTCCGCACCAAGCGTCAGGGACGCAACGACTTCGCGATGAGCCTGGTCGGCGGCCTCGGCGCCACCGGCGCCGGCGCGGTGCTGGCCACGGCCGGCTTCAACGGATTGGCGCTGTGGGCGCTGCCGGTCATCGTGGTGATGGTGGTGCTGGCCCCACTGGGACGCCGCTGAGTTCCTTGTGGTGGGCTGGCAGGGCGGGTTCCCAGGGGATGATCGCGCGATCGGTGACTGCTGTCGGGAATGATCACTACTGGCGTGAAATATCCCGAAACCGGTGACGCAGACCCGACAGCAGAGAACGATCGCGAGATCGACATACCTCGGGAGGTCCCGCGCCCGATGATGCGCGAGATGGCCAGGTGTGGGGTGCGGGTTCCCAGGGGATGATCGCGCGATCGCTGACTGCTGTCGGGAACAACCACTACTGGCGTGAAATATCCCGAAACCGGTGACGCCTACCCGACAGCAGAGAACGATCGCGAGATCGACATACCTCGGGAGGTCCCACGCCCGATGATGCGCGAGATGGCCAGGTGTGGGGTGCGGGTTCCCAGGGGATGATCGCGCGATCGGTGACTGCTGTCGGGAACAACCACTACTGGCGTGAAATATCCCGAAACCGGTGATGCCTACCCGACAGCAGAGAACGATCGCGAGATCGACACAGTTCGGGAGGTTCCGTCATCCGGCGAACGCCGTGATCCCAGGCCACGCCCGATGGTGCACGGGACGGGTCAGGTGCGGGACGACCAGGCGCGCCCGAGGTCCCGGGACGACGAGGCGGTCCCAGAGATCCCCGGGTCGAGCCCGGGACGACGGGTCAGTCAGACCTGGCGCCCCAGAGATCCCGGGTCAAGCCCGGGACGACGGGGCAGTGCGGAACGACCAGACGGTCCCAGAGGTCCCGGGTCAAGCCCGGGACGACGGGTCAGTCAGACCTGGCGCCCCAGAGATCCCTGGTCAAGCCCGGGACGACGGGGCAGGTGCGGAACGACCAGACGGTCCCAGAGGTCCCGGGTCAAGCCCGGGACGACCAGGCGGCCAGAGGTCCCAGGACGACGGAACTCGACCCGGTCCCCGGTGAGCCCCGTCATCCCGGCGAACGCCGGGATCTCCCGACCTGGCCCGACGCAGCATCGGATCCCGGTCAGGCCCGTCAGGACTGGGATGGGGCGGCGCCGGGCAGGTCCGCCAGCACCGTCCGCAGTTCGGCCAGTTGCTCGGCGACCCGGACGGGGGCGGTGCCCCCGCGTCCGTCCCGGGCGGCGACCGAGCCCTCCACGGTGAGCACCGCGAGCACGTCCGGGCCGAGGGCGGGATGGATCTCGGCGAGCTGTCCGGCGGTCAGGTCGGGCAGGTCGATCCCCCGCTGCTCGCAGTAGCGGACGGCGGCGCCGGTGATGTCGTGCGCCTCGGCGAACGGCACCCGCTGCCGGACCAGCCAGTCGGCCATGTCGGTGGCCAGGGAGAAGCCGCGCGGCGCCAGCTCGGCCATCCGGTCGGTGTGGAAGGTGAGCGTGCCCACCATGCCGGCCACCGCCGGCACCAGCACGTGCAGTTGGTCGATGCCGTCGAACAGCGGCTCCTTGTCCTCCTGCAGGTCGCGGTTGTAGGCCAGCGCCAGGCCCTTGAACGTGGCCAGCAGGCCCGACAGATTGCCGATCAGCCGTCCGGCCTTGCCGCGGGCCAGTTCGGCGACGTCCGGGTTCTTCTTCTGCGGCATGATCGACGAACCTGTCGACCAGGCGTCGTCCAGGCTGGCGAAGCCGAACTCGACCGTGCACCACATGATGACCTCCTCGGCCAGCCGGGAGAGGTCCACGCCGATCTGAGCCAGCACGTAGGCGCCCTCGGCCACCAGGTCGCGGGCGGACGTGCCGTCGATCGAGTTGGCCACCGAGCCGGCGAAGCCGAGGTCGGCGGCGACCGCTTCGGGGTCGAGACCCAGCGAGGTGCCGGCCAGTGCCGCCGAGCCGTACGGGCTCAGCGCCAGCCGGGCGTCCAGGTCGCGCAGCCGCTGCAGATCGCGCACCAGCGGCCAGGCGTGCGCCAGCAGGTGATGCGAGAGCAGCACCGGCTGGGCGTGCTGCAGGTGGGTCCGGCCCGGCATGATCGCCCCCAGGTGGGCCTCCGCCTGCGCCGCCAGCGCATCGATCACCAGGCGCAGGTCGGCGGCGAGCAGCGCCACCTCCGAGCGCAGGTACCGCCGGGCCAGGGTGGCGATCTGGTCGTTGCGGGAGCGTCCCGCCCGCAGGCGTCCACCCAGCTCGGGCCCGACCCGTTCGACCAGGCCGCGCTCGAGCGAGCCGTGCACGTCCTCATCGGTGGCCGCGGCGACCCAGACGCCCGCGACCACGTCGGCCTCGAGGGAGTCCAGGCCCGCGATCATGCCGTCGAGTTCGTCGTCGGTCAGCAGGCCGGCGCGGTGCAGCGCGCGGGCGTGCGCCCGGGAGCCGGCCAGGTCGTGCCGGGCCAGCCGCCAGTCGAAGTCGGTCGATTTGGACAGGGCGAACATCGCCTCGGCGGGACCGCCGGCGAAACGTCCGCCCCAGAGCCGGCCTTCGGCTCCGGGTTCACTCATGTCACTCCGTTCGTGGGTTCTGGCTCATCGCCAGCAGGGTCTCAGCAATCGTGGCACCGCCGGTCGGGTCGCGGGTAATCACGGCGATCGTGTCGTCACCGGCGATCGTGCCGAGCACCTCGGGCAGGGCGGCCTTGTCGATCGCGGAGGCGAAGTACTGCGCCGCGCCCGGCGGGGTGCGCAGCACGGCGAGGTTCGCGGACCCCTCGGCCGAGACCAGCAGTTCGGCGCACAGCCGGGCCAACCGCAGCGTCGCGGACGGCGACTCGCCGGCCCGTTCGGTGGCCAGCAGCGCGTAGGCCAGGTCGCCGTCGCTCTGCCGGACGCGGACGGCGCCCAGCTCGACCAGGTCCTTGCTGAGGGTCGGCTGGGTCACCGCGAAACCGTCGACCGCCAGCAGGGCCACCAGTTCGCTCTGCGAACGGACGGTGGACCGGCCGATCAGTTCGGCGATCCGCGCCTGCCGGGCGGTCTTGGTCTGCGGGCTGCGGGGCTCGGTCATGGTCACCCGTCCGGCGTGGTGCGTCGGCCGTCCATCAGACGGCGACCAGCAGGGCGGGCAGGGCCGCGACGAACGCGTCCAGGTCGGCGTCGGCGACGATCAGCGGCGGGGCCAGCCGGAGCACGTCCGGACGCGGGGCGTTGATCACGAAACCCGCCGCCAGCGCCGCGTCCGCGACCGCGGCGGCGACCGGTTCGGTGAGCACCACCCCGCGCAGCAGTCCGCGTCCGCGCACCGTCGCCACCCGGGGGTGGCCGAGCCCGAGAATGCTGGACGCCAGCCGTTCGCCCGCCGTCCGGGCCCGGGCAAGCAGGCCGTCGCGTTCGATGATGCCGAGCACGGCCAGGCCGGCGGCCGCGGCGACCGGATTGCCGCCGAAGGTGGTGCCGTGCGAGCCGGGCCCGAGCAGTTCGGCGGCCGGGCCGGTGGCCACGCAGGCGCCCACCGGGAACCCGTTGCCCAGCCCCTTGGCGAAGGTGACGATGTCGCCGGTCACGCCGGACGGTCCGCTGGCCAGCCATTCGCCGCAGCGTCCGATGCCGGTCTGCACCTCGTCGATCCACAGCAGCGCCCCCACCGCGGCGGTCAGGTCGCGCACCCGGGCGAGGTAGTCCGACGGTGGCTCGACGACGCCGTTCTCGCCCTGGATGGGCTCGACGATCACCGCCGCGACGCTGTCGTCCAGCACGGCGGCCAGGGCTTCCGCGTCCCCGTACGGGACGAAGGTCACCTCGCCGGGCAGCGGTTCGAACGGCTCCCGGTAGGCCGGGTTGCTGGTCAGCGCCAGGGCGCCCAGGCTGCGGCCGTGGAACGAGCCCTGCATGGCGACCAGCCGGGTCCGCCCGGTGCGCCGGGTGATCTTGAACCCGGCCTCGTTGGCCTCGGTGCCCGAGTTGGTGAAGAACACCCGGGCCTCCAGGCCCGGGTCGTTGGCGGTGGTGAACCCGGCCAGCCGTTCGGCGAGCGCGATCTGGGTGGGGGTGGCGAAAAAGTTCGACACGTGCCCCAGCGTCGACAGCTGCGCCGAGATGGCCCCGATCACCTGCGGATGCGCATGCCCGAGCGCGTTCACGGCCAGCCCGGCGAGCAGGTCGAGGTAGCGGTTGCCGTCGGCGTCCCACAGCTGCACCCCCTCGCCCCGGACGAACACCCGCTTGGGTGCGCCGAAGGTGTTCATCAGCGCGTGGGTGTACCGGCCGGTCAGTTCGGCCTGGCCGCCGGCGATGGTGGTGACGCTCACGATGCCCCCTGTGGGTCGGCCGCGGGGTCCGGCACGACCATGGTGCCCAGCCCCTCGGTGGTGAAGATCTCCAGCAGCAGGCTGTGCTCGACCCGGCCGTCGATGATCGTGGCCCGCTTGACGCCGCCCTGGACGGCCTGCAGGCAGGCCTCCAGTTTCGGGATCATCCCGG
>JAGPGQ010000020.1 GCA_018055925.1 Micropruina sp. | reverse complement strand
GCCTTCTGCTTGTACAGCTGCACCAGGGCGCGCAGCTTCGCGTGGTCCTCGTCCCAGCGGCGGCGCAGTTCGTCGAGGCGCCCGAAGCGTCGCTCGCGGGCCTCGTGGTAGGTGCGGAAGTCGCCGGCGTGCCGCCAGGTGGTGTTGCCCGCGGCGCCCAGTTCGAGGGTGACGATGGCGGTGGCGCTGCGGGCCAGCAGTTCGCGGTCGTGGCTGACGAACAGCACGCCCTTGTCGGTGGCGTTCAGCTGGTCCTCGAGCCAGCGCTTCCCGGGGACGTCGAGGAAGTTGTCGGGTTCGTCGAGCAGCAGCAGGTCGTCCGGGCCGCGCAGCAGCGCCTCCAGGGCGAGTCGCTTCTGCTCCCCGCCGGACAGGATCTCCAGGGGCCGATCCCGGCAGCGGTCGAAGGGCACGCCGAGGGCCGCGGTCGTGCAGACGTCCCACAGCACTTCGGCCTCGTAGCCGCCGGCGTCGCCCCAGGTCACCAGGGTCTCGGCGAACTCCATCTGGGCCGCCGTGGTCGACTCGGCCGCCATCGTCCGTTCGGCCTTCCCGAGCGCTCGGGCGGCCTCGCGGAGCGCGTCCGGCGCCACCGAGACCAGCAGGTCGCGCACGGTGCCCCGACCGATGAACTGCCGCATCACGCCGAGGCTGCCGCTTCGGCTGACGGTCCCGGCCTGAGGTGCCAGTTCGCCGGTGACGATGCGCAGCAGGGTGGTCTTGCCGGCGCCGTTGGCCCCGATCAGCGCGACCCGCTGCCGATCGCCGACCTGGAGGGACGCCTCGTCCAACAGGGGGCGTCCGTCGGGCAGCGCGTAGCTGACGGCGGCCACGTCCAGATGAGCCATGCAGCCAAATTATCACACCTGTGATAAATCGCCTGCGGCTCGGGAGATCGTGCGGTCAGAGGGCCTTCAGGACGGTGCGCGCCATGTCGGTCACGGCGGTGATCAACCCGGTGAATCCGGGCTCCTCGATCGGGAAGTGCCCGCATCCGGGCAGCAGCACCAGCTCGGTCGGGCCGGCCATCCGCCGCAGGAAGCGGGTGCTGAGCGCGACTGGCGTCCACGTGTCGCTGCCGGGATGCAGCAGGGTGACCGGCGTGCGCATGCCCTCCGGTGCCGCGTGCTCGAAGCGCAGATAGGAGGCCAGGAAGCCCAGGGGAATCCGGGCGCCACCACCGCGGGGGTCCTGCGCGCAGAGCCGCGACAGGGCAGGGTCCAGGCTCATCCGGGCCAGGTCGGCGACCCAGCCGACGGGCAGCATCAGGTCGGCCAACCGCCCGATGACCAGGGCGGACAGCGGCCGGGCGAGCACGCCCAGGGGGCCGAACCGGGTCATCCGGGCGCGCGCCCGCGGGTCGCGCGGATCGAGCAGGCAGGTCGCCGCGACCGCGGCCACCCGGCCCGGCGACCGGGCGGCGACCTCGTAGGCCAGCAGCCCGCCGAGGCTCGCCCCGAGCAGGACCAGCGGGCGGCCGTCCTGTTCGGCGTCCACCAGATCGGTGAGCAGTCCGACCCAGTCGTGGTAGCGGACGCCGCCGGGATCGGGCGATGTGGTGCGGCCGTAGAGCGGCAGGTCGACCGCCGCGACCTCGAGCCCGCGGTCCGCCAGCACCGCCGCGATCGGCCACAGGGCGCCGCTGTGCCCACCGACGCCATGGACGACCAGCAGCCGCACCGGGGAGCGCGGCTGCCGCGCCCGGACGAGGTGCACGTCGTGCCCGCGCCACCGCCACCAGGTCCGCTCCGGCTCCCGGCCGGCGGCGTCGCGGTACCCGGCCGGCAGGAAGGCCGCGTAGGGGTTCACGCCCAGGCCCCCGCCAGGGCCGTCCAGTGGGCGTCGGTGAACAGCGTGAACGGGGTCACGTTGACGTGGGTGACGCCGTGGCTCTCGGCGGCCGTGACGGCGGCGGCGAACTCGTCCGGGGTGATCTGCTGCCGGGCGTCGTCCGTCGTCTTGGCGCGCCACAGGCCGACCGACAGCGTGACCCGCGACATGTCGAAGCCGGCCGCGGCGAGCGCCGCGGTGAATTGCCGGATGTCCTCGGGCCGCTTGTCGGAAAGGCCGAGGTACACCCAGGCCTGCAGCGCCACGCCGCTGCCCAGCAGGGTCCGGTAGTCGTGGCCGCTCAGGGGGCGGCCGGCGGGCGGATCGTCCCAGTCGACCCGGACGTCCAGCGCCAGGCCGATGTCGCGTCCCTCGCCACCGCGGACCCCGTTCAGGGCCTGCCGCACGCGGGTGAGGAAGCCGGCGACCACCTGCGAGCGCCAGGCGCCGATGGCCGGGCTCTCGGTGTCGATCGCTCCCTTCGCGGTGCGCGGCCAGTCGTCCGCGCCGGTCATCCGGAGGAACAGCGCGCGGTCGTCGTCGCCGAAGCTGTAGGTGGAGAGGAACAGCTCGGTGAGCTCGATCCGGTTCGGGTTGTACCGCTCGCCCAGCGCCGCCACGTAGTCGATGAGGCGTTGCCCGACCGGGCCCTCGGCGAGCTGGCTGGCCGAGGCGGCGTGCGGAGCGCGGCGTCCGGTCGCGGAGACACCCGCGACGCTCGCGTCGGCCTTGATCCACTCCGGCACGAACGCGTCGACGATCAGGTTGACCTCGCGCAGCCGGCCGTCCGTGGTCTCGTGCAGGGCGCGGGCCGCGACCGCCAGGTGGTCGGTGCCGGGTTCCGCGGCGACGTCGGGATGCGCACTCCAGTCGAAGGCGGTGAACTCGACCCGGCCGGCGTTCAGGCCCACCGTGGTGGCGCCGACCTGGTCGAGTCGCCGGTCGACCTCTCGCCAGTCGGTCTCGCGGTCGGTCACCATGCCGAAGTCGATGCTCACCGAGCGTGCCACGGCCGGCGTGACGCTGGGTCGCATGGTCGGCGGGGGAGCGGACGGGGCCAGCCCCGGGGTACGGATGGCCAGCACGATCAGCACCGCGACCACGAACAGCAGCACCACGGCGGCGAGCAGCAGCCGGCGCGCGTTGCGCCTCCGCGGGCGCGGATCGTCGGGGGGCATCGATTCTCCGTTCCGTCGGCCGCCGGGGGGTGCCGGGCACATCCCGGTGTTGGGGTGGGGCCTGCCCGAACCCTAGCCGGACGGGCCTCGACGGGCCCGGCAGGAGACGCGTCAGCCCTTCCCAGGCGCTTCTTTCGCGATCGTGAGCTCATGTGACCGGACGTGACCGGACATGACCGGACGTAACTGGACGTGACACCGGCGGAACTCCGAGCGTGACCACTAGCGTGACCATGCGGGTCGCTGTCGGTGGAGACGAGGACGGAGGCGGACGAGCGTGGACTGGCTGGAGCGCCACC
Organism: Micropruina sp.; assembly: GCA_018055925.1. Taxonomy (GTDB): domain Bacteria; phylum Actinomycetota; class Actinomycetes; order Propionibacteriales; family Propionibacteriaceae; genus Micropruina. The sequence continues at coordinate 23,544 of JAGPGQ010000020.1, read as the reverse complement.
AGGTGTCGCTGTACCTCGCCGGGCTGGCCGGCGGTGCACTCGCGGGACTCGCCGTGCCGGGGATCGCGGGTCCGGCCGCGGCCGCGATCAACCCGGTTCTCGGGCTGCTGCTGTACGCCACGTTCCTCAGCGTGCCATTCGCCGGCATCGGCCGGGCACTGCGCGATTGGCGGTTCCTGGTGACGATCCTGGCGGTCAATTTCGTCGTCGTGCCGCCCGTGGTGTTCCTGGTCTCCCGGTTCGTCGCGCACGACCGGGTGCTGCTGGCCGGGGTGCTTTTCGTGCTGCTGACGCCCTGCGTCGACTACGTGATCGCGTTCGCCGGGCTGGCCGGCGGCGCCCGGGAGAACCTGCTGGCGGCCACGCCGCTGCTGATGCTCGTCCAGCTGGTGCTGCTGCCGGCCTACCTGTGGCTGTTCCTCGGCGACGACCTTGTCCGGACCATCGAGCCGGGGCCGTTCGCCGAGGCGTTCGGGCTGCTCGTGCTGCTACCCCTCGCCGCGGCCTGGCTCACCCAGGCGGCGGCCGCGCGCGATCGCCGGGCCGCTGCGTTCCGGGACGGGGTGACCGGCGCGATGGTGCCCCTGATGGTGCTCACCCTCGCGACCGTGGTCGCCTCGCAGATCGCCGCGGTCGGCGGACGGTTCGGCGCCCTGCTGCTGACCGTTCCGGTCTACCTGGCGTTCGCGGCGCTGATGGTCCCGGTCGGAGCGTTCTCGGGACGCCTGGCCCGGCTCGACGTGCCCGGTCGCCGGGCGGTCGTGTTCAGTGGCGTGACCCGGAACTCGCTCGTCGTGCTGCCGCTGGTGCTCGCCCTGCCGGCGGCCTATGCGCTGGCGCCGTTGGTCGTGGTCACCCAGACCCTGGTGGAACTGGTCCTGATGGTCGTGCTGGTCCGGCTGGTGCCGCGGATCGTCCGAGAGTCGTGACCGCCACGCGGGTCACGGCGTTTGTGTGACAACCGATGAGCGAATTCACGCCACGAACCGGGATGTTCGCGGCTGGGTAACACCGACGTGGGATGATCACGCGCACCACGACAACCACGAGGAGCCGCACCGTGTCCCGTCTGCCCACCGACGCCGCGTTGAACGAGGTCGTCCGGCTGATCTCGATGGATACCACCAGCCGCGACAGCAACCTGCAGTTGATCGACCACGTGGTCGAGCTGCTGAAGGGTGTCGGGATCGAGTCAACGCTGGTGCCGAACGCCGACGGCACCAAGGCGAACCTGCTGGCCAGCTTCCCGGCCGCCGACGGCGGCGTCGAGGGCGGCATCGTGCTGTCGGCGCACACCGACGTGGTGCCGGTGGACGGCCAGCCGTGGAGCAGCGACCCGTTCGCGGCCGAGATCCGGGACGGCCGGCTGTACGGCCGGGGCAGCGCCGACATGAAGTCGTTCCTCGCCGTCGTGCTCACCAAGCTGGGCGACATCGTGGCCCAGCCGCTCGCGGAGCCGATCCACCTCGCCCTGTCCTACGACGAGGAGATCGGTTGCGTGGGCGCCGTGACCCTGGTCGAGCGGATCGGCGAACTGGGCCTCAAGCCCCGCGGCTGCATCGTGGGCGAACCGACCAGCATGCGGATCATCCGCGGCCACAAGTCGATCAACACGATGAAGGTGCACTTCCGCGGAGTGGCCGCGCATTCGTCGCTCACCCCGCAGGGTGTGAACGCGATCGCCTACGCCGCCCGGTTCGTCGACTTCGTCGAGCAGGTGGCCGACGAGTTCCGCGCGAACGGCCCCTTCGACGACGGCTTCGTCGTCCCGTTCACCACCACCACGGCGAACATCATCGAGGGCGGCATCGCGGTCAACACGATCCCGGCCGACTGCACCGTGAACTTCGAGTTCCGGGGCCTGGTCTCGGTCTCCCAGGCCGAGCTCACCGAGCGGTACCGGGCCGAGGCCGCCCGGTTGGAGGCGCTGATGCAGGCCAAGAACCCGGCCGCCGGCGTCGAGTTCACCGTGCTGTCGTCCTCGCCTGGGCTCGACGGCCCCACGGACTCCGAGATCTTCGGGCTGGCCACCGCCTGGGGAGGCGTACCCAGCGCCGACAAGGTCACCTACGGCACCGAGGCCGGGCTGTTCGCCAACGCCGGCATCCCCACGGTGGTGTGCGGCCCCGGCGACATCGCCCAGGCGCACTCCCCGGACGAGTTCATCGACGTGGAGCAGATCGCCCTGTGCGAGGACTTCATCGACCGGGTGATCGCCCACGCGCGCGGCTGACGCCCGCGTCGAGTCGCCCCCACCGAATCGCCAACCCTTGAGGATCCCCCTATGACAACCACAGCGACACCGGAGGTCACTCCGGAACGACTCCGGACCGCCAAGAAGGCGGTGATCAGCAGTTCCATCGGCGCCGCGCTGGAGTGGTTCGACGTCATCGTCTACGCCTCGTTCGCCACGATCATCGCGAAGAACTTCTTCACTTTCGCGGACGCTCCCCCGGTGATCGGCCTGATCCTGACGTTCGCGACCTTCGCGGTCACGTACCTGATCCGGCCGATCGGCGGCATGGTGCTGGGCAGCTACGCCGACCGCGGCGGACGCAAGGCCGCCCTCACCCTGACCATGATGCTGATGATGGTCGGCACCCTGATCATGGCGCTCGCCCCGACCTATGCCGCCATCGGCTTCGCCGCCCCGATCATCATCCTGATCTCGCGGCTGATCCAGGGCTTCAGCGCCGGCGGCGAGTTCGGCACCGCGACCACCTTCCTGGTCGAGACCGCCCCGCACAAGAAGAACTTCTACGCCTCCTGGCAGATCGTCAGCCAGGGCGCCTCGATGTTCCTGGCCTCCGCCTTCGGCTTCGCGTTGAACACCTGGATGAGCCAGGAGGACTTGGAGAACTGGGGCTGGCGGATCCCGTTCTTCGTCGGGCTGCTGGTCGGCCCGGTCGGCCTGTACATCCGGGCCAAGCTCGACGAGACCGAAGAGTTCATGTCGACGGTCAAGGAGCACTCGCCGCTGAAGTCCCTGATGGTCGAGCACTGGGGACGCGTGCTGGCCGGATCGGCGGTGATCGGCGTGGCCACGATCACGGTCTACATGATCCTGTACATGCCGACCTTCGCGGTCACCAACCTGCACATCCCGCCGACCGCGGCCTACCTCGGTGGCGTCGTCGCCGGCGTGATCAACATGGTCGCGGTGCCGTACATCGGCCACCTGGCCGACCGGGTGGGCCCGGCCAAGATCATGACCTGGGCCGCCATCGCGGCACTCGTGCTGGCGTGGCCGTTGTTCGCGCTGATCGTGAACAACCCCTCGGTGACCTCGCTCGTGCTGGTGATCGCCGCGCTCGGCATCATCATGGCCTTCTACTTCGGTCCGCTGCCCGGCCTGATGTCGTCGCTGTTCCCGGCCGCGGTGCGCGGCTCGGGCTTGTCGGTCGCCTACAACGTGGGCGTCACGCTGCTGGGCGGCATCGCCCCGCTGGTGCTGACCTGGCTGCTCGACCTGACCAAGGCGCTGGAGGTGCCCAGCATCTACTACATGGTGATCTCCGTGATCTCGCTGGTCGGCCTGTACTTCGTCCGGGTGAAGTACCAGCAGCGCTGATCGGCCGCACACCGGCGCCGTTCCCGATCAAGGTCGGGGACGGCGCCGGTGCCTGTGCCGGACGTGGCGCGCTCGGTCAGGGCCGCAGCGGCCACAGGTCGGCCGGCGTCGGGACGAACGGCCGGACACCCAGCCGCATGCCCGCCTCGGCCGGCGTCCGGTCCCGCTTGCGGCCGTTGCACGGAGCACAGGCCGCCACCAGGTTGAGCCAGGTGGTCGGCCCGCCGCGGCTGCGGGGCAGCACGTGGTCCCGGGTCGAGGCCGTGCGCCCGCAGTAGGCGCACCGGAACCGGTCGCGCCGCAGCACGTTGGTCAGCGTGCAGGCCACCCGTCCGGTGGCCGCGTACATCCACCGGGTGTACACGTAGCTGACCAGTTCCAGCGAGCGTGGCCGCGGGTAGGGGCCGAAGCGCTCACCCGGAACCGCCTCGTGCACCCGGGCCACGTTCCGGTACAGCATCGAGATCGCGTGCTGCAGCGTCACCCGGTGCAGCACCTGCTGCCCGCCGGCGTTGTAGACCACGACGAGAGTCATCCTCGGTCCCTCCTTTCCGTTCTCGTCATCCCGGCGCACCGTCATCCCGGCGCAGCGTCATCCCGGCGCACCGTCATCCCGGCGAACGCCGGGATCCCCGCACCCGTCCTCCCGGCGCGCCCGTCCTCCCCGCGAACGCCGGGACCTCCGCACCTCGAGATCCCGGCGTGCGCCGGGATGACGGTGTCCCTGAGGCGGCCGGGATGACGGTGTCCCCGAGGCGGCCGGGATGACGGTGACCCGAGGCGGCCGGCCTGATCGCTCAGCCCTTCACGCAGAGCAGGGTCTGCAGCCGGGCCACCACCTCGACCAGGTCGACCTGGTCGGCGATCACCTGGTCGATGTCCTTGTAGGCCGCCGGGATCTCGTCCAGCACCCCGGCGTCCTTCCGGCACTCCACCCCGGCGGTCTGCACCGCCAGGTCGGCGGTGTCGAACGTCCGCTTCGCCTTCGTCCGCGACATCCGCCGCCCGGCGCCGTGGCTGGCCGAGTTCAGCGACAGCTCGTTGCCCAGGCCCCGGACGACGTAGCTGCCGGTTCCCATCGACCCCGGGATCAGGCCCAGGTCACCCAGTCCGGCCCGGATCGCACCCTTCCGGGTGACGATCAGCTCGGTGCCGTCGTAGGTCTCCCGCGCCACGTAGTTGTGGTGACACAGGATCGGCTCGTCGAACGACAGCCCGGACGAAGCGTCCCCGGCCGGTGCGACCCGGCCGCCCAGGTCCGTCCACCAGTCGGCGAACACCTGCCGGACGGTGGCCAGCATGACCGTCCGCGAGAGCAGGGCGTAGTCCTGCGCCCACCACAGGTCGTGCAGGTACGCGTCCATCTCGGCGGTGCCGGCCAGGAACACCGCCAGGTCCCGATCGGGCAGGCCCAGGTTGTGCTCCAGGGTCCGCGCGCTGGCGATGTGCCGCATGGCCAGCTCGTTGCCGATGTTCCGGCTGCCGGAGTGCAGCGTGATCCACAGGTGCTGGTCGCCCTCGGCGGCGCACAGCTCGATGAAGTGGTTGCCGCCACCGAGGCTGCCGCACTGCGACCGGGCCCGGCTCTCCCGCTGGCCGATCCCCGGAGCCCGCAGCTCGCCGAACCGGCCCAGCAGCCGATCGGCCCGAAGCCCCAGCTCGGGCTCCCGGCTCAGGATCGGCGCCCGTCCCTTGTTGCCCCGGAAGCCGACCGGGACCGCGGCCTCGATCCGGCTCCGCAGCGGGTGCAGGTCGTCCGGCAGGTCGCTCGCGGTGAGGCTGGTGCGAAGCGCGGCCATGCCGCAGCCGATGTCGACGCCGACCGCGCTGGGGCTGACGGCGTCCCGCATGGCGATCACCGATCCGACGGTGGCGCCCTTGCCCAGATGGACGTCGGGCATCACCCGGACCCGGTCGACCCAGGGCAGCCGGGAGATGCCCCGCAGCTGCGCCAGGGCGGCCGGCTCCACGTCGTGCGGCTGCGCCCACATCAGGGTGTTGTCGTTGGTGGCACCGGGAAGCGGTACCGGGAACGCGCTCATGGCGTCCTCCTCGGGTAGTTCTGGAGATCGGGTGGTTCGGATTGATGAATGGCCGCCGCCGACACAAAGGGCCGCCGACTCGGTATACGAGTGGGCGGCCCTGGTCGGAAGAAGTCCAGGTCGAACCGGACCTCACATGAGGAGCCCACTCGGATGCGGCTTGTCGCTGCGGTCGAGACCGTTCTCGCGGCGGACGTAGCCGGACCACGGCAGGGTGCACGACACGGACGGCTGCCGCCGTTGGTGTGCGTTCCCGCCGAACATGACCTGCTCCTTTTGATGAATGGACCCCGTATGAGGTCAGCGGCGCAGCCTATCTGTGATTCCCCAAGAGGTGCAAATCAGGGGATCTCTTGCCGGTTGCTCATCGCCCGATCCGTGCGGCCCGGTCTACCTGCCGGGGCCGAGTGTCAGGGGAGGGGGACGGCCTGGGCGAGGGCCTGGCCGAATCCCTCGACGCTCTGCGCGCCCGCGGTCGCGATCCGCCGGTCGTACACCACGAACGGCACCCCGGTGACGCCGAGGGCTCGGGCCTCGGCCTCGTCGGCTCGGACCGCCTCCGCGTGGGCGTCGGAGCCGAGCACCGCCTCGACCTCGTCCGCGTCGAGCCCGGCCGACACCGCGGCGGTCACCAGCTCGGCCGGATCGAACGGGTCGAGGGTGCCGGCGAAGTAGCCGTCCTGCACGGCGCCGAGGAGCGCGGCACCCAGGGACCGTTCGTTGGCCAGCTGCAGGACCCGGTGGACGTCGAAGGTGTTCGCGATGCTCCGCGCGTCGCTGAACGGCAGCCCGTCCGCCGCCGCGAGACCGGCGACCCTGGCTTCCATCTCCTCGACCTGCGCGTCCGCGGCACCGTACTTGCGGGCCAGGTGCTCACGCACCGGCTCGGGTTGGGTCTCGGCCTGCGGGTCCAGTTCGAAGGAGCGTGGCCGGAGCTCGAACCGCGCCGCGTCCGGTCGCCGGGCGATGGCCGCCTCGAGCCGGTGCTTGCCCAGATAGCACCAGGGGCAGCCCAGGTCCGTCCACAGTTCGACCAGCACCTTCGCCGGATCGTTGGTCACGTCGTCATCGGTATGCACACTCGGGACAACCGCGGCGGGGGCCCAGACATTTCCGGGACTGCCGGAGATCCCGGGTCGGAGCCCGGGATGACGTTCTCGTCCTGTCCGTCGTCCTGGCGGACGCCGAGATCCCGGGTCGGAGCCCGGGATGACGTTCTCGCTCCGTCTGCCGGGCCAGCGGACGCCGGATCCCGGGTCGGGGCCCGGGATGACGTTCTCGTCCCGTCCGTCGTCCTGGCGGACGCCGGGATCCCGGGTCGGGGCCTGGGATGACGTTCTCGTCCCCTCTCTCGTCGGGGCGGCCACGCGTCATCCCGGCGAACGCCGGGACCCCGTTACCGCGGATCGCGCAGAATCCCACCCAGAAACCCCGGGGGGTATATCGTGGGACCATGCCTGACCACGACCCCGACGCCCAGCGTCGGATCCTGCACCGGCTGCGCCGTGCCCGCGGGCAGCTGGACGCGGTGATCTCCGCCGTCGAGCAGCAGCGTCCGTGCCGCGATGTGGTGATTCAGCTGGCGGCGGTCTCCCGGGCCCTCGACCGGGCCGGTTTCGCCATCGTCTCGACCGCCCTCAAGGACTGCCTGGCCGACGACGGCGAGGCCGACCGCCCGGACGGCCTCACCACCGAGGAGCTGGAGAAGCTCTTCCTGATGCTCGCCTGAGCGCCCGAACCACCACCACCGAGGGAGGAACCCATGTGCTACACCGTCACCTGCCGGACCTGCGGCAAGACCACCTGGAAGGGGTGCGGGGAGCACGTCGACCAGGTCATGCGCGACGTCCCCAGCGCGGAGCGCTGCCAGGGACACCAGAGTCAGCCGACCGGCCTGCTGGGACGCCTGTTCGGCCGGTGACTGCTGCTAGTCTCCGACCGTTCTGGCCGTCGACCGAAGGCAGCACGAATGTCCGCAGCGCGTCCGCCCCGTAGGCAGTGGTACCGGCGCCTGCCGGTGGCCCCGCCGCCGCTGCCGCGGGCGCAGCCGGCCCCAGACCGGGACGCCGCCCTGGCGAGACTCGCCGAACTGACCGCCCTTGACGCGGACGTCCCCGAGGCGACCCGCAGCCGGCTGATCGAGCCGGACGGCCCGGCTCTGGCCACCGTGGTGGTCTGGCACGGCTTCACCAACGCGCCCTCGCAGTTCGCCGCGGTGGCGGACGAGCTGGCGGCGGCCGGCTACCGGGTGCTGCTGCCGCGGCTCCCGCACCACGGCCTGGCCGACCGGCTCACCCGCGAGCTGGGACGGCTGCGCGAGGCCGAGTTGATCGAGCACGCCGACACCTGCATCGACATCGCCGCCGGCTTCGGTGACCCGGTCTGGCTGGTCGGGCTGTCGGCCGGTGGGACGCTCGCCGCCTGGACGGCCGCGACCCGTCCCGAGGTGAGCCGGGTGGTGCTGATGGCGCCGCTGGTCGCCCCGAAGGGGTTCCCGATGCCGATGGTGCGGTTGTGCGTCCGGTTCCCGCGGGCCGTGCCGTCGTTCTACATGTGGTGGGACCCACGGACGAAGGCCGATCTCGGGCACAGCCCGTACGCCTATCCCGGCTTCCCGGTACCCGGGGTGATCCCGTTCCTGCACCTCTCGGAGGTGCTGAGCGACGGCTCCGTCCCGGCCGGCCACCGGCTGGAGCGCGCGGTGGTGGTGACGAATCCGAAGGACCTCGCCGTCCGCCAGGACGCCGCACTCGCCTTCGCCGAACGAGTGTTCGCCCAAGTCAGCGACCACTACGGCGTGGCGCACATCGACGGCGGGTTGGGCTGGGACCACGATTTCGTCGACCCGTGGTCGCCGGGCTCCGGCAGCACCGACCAGGTGACCGCCGTGCTGACGGCGGCCCTCGGCGTCGGCGAGCCGGCCGCCGGCGGCGTCCTGATTCCGCCCCTGGTCGGCGAGCAGCCGTCCCGCGACGATGCGGGTACGGCCTAGCGATCCGTGGTTGCTAGCGGCGGTAGCCCTTGCGCTTGTGCTGCCCCGACTTGCCGTGCCCGTACCCGTGACCGTGCGGCCCGGGACGGGATCCGCGCCGCGGGCGCTCCCGGATCCGGAGTTCCTCGTCGGTGGGGGAGAGGTCGATCAGCTTGCCCGAGATCCGGATGCTCCGCACGGCTTCGCGGACGTCCTCGGGCAGGCTGGCCGGCAGTTCCACCAGGGAGTGGTCCACGTGCAGGTCGATCCGGCCGATGTCGCCCCGCGCCAGGCCGCCCTCGTTCACGAGCGCGCCCACGATGTGTCGCGGGGTGATCCGCTGCCGCTTGCCGACCCCGATCCGGTAGAGCGACAGCCCCGTCCGGCCGTCCCGGTCGGCGCGCTGCGGGCGGTCGCCGTCGCGGGGACGGCGCTCCGGGCGCGGCTCCGGGTCGGGATCCAGCAGCAGCGGCTTCTCGCCCTGCCCGGCCAACGCGAGCGCGGCGGCGACGTCCAACTCGGGGACGTCGTACTCGCCGACGTAGTGGGCGACCACCTGCCGGAAGAACTCCAGCCGGGGTGAGCCCAGCGCCTCGGTGATCGCCGCGTCGAACCGGCTCAACCGGTTGGCGTTGACGTCCTCGACGCTCGGGGTCGGCACCATGGTGAGCTTCTGCTTGGTGGCCCGCTCGATCGCCGCCAGCAGGTGGCGCTCGCGGGGGGTGACGAACGACACCGCCTCACCGCTGCGCCCGGCGCGTCCGGTCCGTCCGGTCCGGTGCACGTAGGAGTCGGTGTCGGTCGGGATGTCGAAGTTGACCACGTGGCTGAGCCGATCGACGTCCAGGCCGCGGGCGGCCACGTCGGTGGCGACCAGGATGTCCACCGCGCCGCGCTTCAGCTGGTCGATGGTGCGTTCCCGCTGCTGCTGGGTCAGGTCGCCGTTGATCGCGGCCGCCGAGAATCCGCGGGCGCGCAGCTTCTCGGCCAGCGTCTCGGTCTCGTTCTTGGTGCGGACGAACACGATCATCCCGTCGAACTCCTCGGTCTCCAGGATCCGGGTGAGCGCCTCGACCTTCTGCGGATAGGCCACCAGCAGGCAGCGGTGCCGCACGTTCGCCGACGTGGTCGTCTTGCCCTTGACCGCCACCTCGACCGGGTCGTCCAGATGCTTCGCCGCCAGCCGCCGGATCGCCTTCGGCATGGTGGCCGAGAACAGCGCCACCTGCTTGTCGGGACCGGTGGCGGCCAGGATCGCCTCGACGTCCTCGGTGAAACCCATGCTGAGCATCTCGTCCGCCTCGTCCAGCACCAGGAACCGCAGTTCACTGAGGTCGAGCGTGCCCCGGTTCAGGTGGTCGATGATCCGGCCCGGCGTGCCGACGACCACCTGGACGCCGCGGGCCAGAGCGCTCAGCTGCACGCCATAGCCCTGGCCGCCGTAGACCGGCAGCACCTGCAGGCCGGGCATCCGGCCGGCGTAGGTCTGGAACGCCTCGCACACCTGTAGGGCCAGCTCCCGGGTGGGCGCCAGGACGAGCGCCTGTGGACGCTTGCCGCCCGGCGTCAGCCGTTCCAGGATCGGCAGCGCGAAGGCCGCCGTCTTGCCGGTGCCGGTCTGCGCCAGCCCGACCAGGTCGCGTCCGGCCAGCAACGCCGGGATGGTGGCCGCCTGGATCGGCGAGGCCTCCTCGTAGCCGATCTGGGTCAGGGTCTGCAGCAGCCGGTCGTCGAGGCCGAAGTCGGCGAACCCGCCGGGAGCGGCGGCGTCCGGGTCGTAATCGTCGTTGTGCACCTCCCGACCGTAGCGGCCCGGAGCCGGACACGCCGATTCCGCTCGCACCGTCGGACCCACGAAAGGCCCTGCCTAACTATCTCTGCCCTCCCGTCGACGGGAGGGCAGAGATAGTTAGGCAGGGCCTTTCCGGGTGGGAGACCGGGGGCGGGGGCTATTTCACCTCGTGACGGAGCAGGCGGACGGCGCCGAGCACCAGGGGCAGCACCACCCAGAACGCGGTCGTGACGGCGACCTTGCCCCAGTGAGCACCCCCGTCCAGGGGCGCGTCGACCTGCACCATGCCGATGGTGGTGCTGATCCACGACACGATCTCGGCGATCTGCGGGCCGAGCAGGCCGGCGAACTGCAACGCGATGGGGGCCAGCAGGAAGACCGCGACGGCGGCGGCGGTGTTCATCAGCAGCACACCCAGCGCCACCCCCTGGACGGTGCCCAGCACGGTCTCGGCGGTCAGCCAACCCAGCGCGCCCGGGTCTACCCGCAGGTTCATCCCGCCACCGGAGGCGACATCGAACCCGACCGCGATCAGGTACCCCATCCCGGCCGCGAGGACGCTCATCGCCACCGCGGCGGCCACGGCGGCGACCAGCTTCGCGGCGAGGACGCGGAGCCGGCGCGGCTCCAGCGTGAAGGTCACCAGCGCGCCGCGCTGCGTCCACTCCGAGGCGACCAGCAGGATCGCCATCACGGGCAGCAGCAGCCCGACGGCGCCGGTCGAGGTGGCGACGAAGGCCTGCGCGCCGATCGGCGGCAGGTCGGGGGAGGTCGCCACCAGCACCATGGCGCCGGCTCCCAGCGCGGCCGTGGCCGCGGTGGCCGCGAGCAGCCAGCGGGCGGCGCGGGTGTCGACCAGCTTGCGGAGTTCGATCGCCGACAGCCGGCCGAAGCCGACCGACGATGCGGGACGGACCTGCGTCGCGAGGGCCGGACGAGTGGTGGTGAGCGTGCTCATGAGGCGAGCCTTCCGGTGTGGGTGGTGGTCGGGACGGTGGCGGTCCGGTCGCGCGCGGTCATCGCGGTGAGCTGCAGGTAGACCTCCTCCAGGGTGCGGGCGCCGCCCAGCACCTCGGCCGGCGTGCCGTCGGCGAGGATCCGTCCGTTGCCGATGAAGATCAGCTGGTCGGCGACCTGCTCCACCTCGTGCAGCAGGTGGGAGCTGAGCAGGACGGTGCAGCCGGCGTCGGCGGCATCGCGGAGCAGCCGCCGCATCCAGACGATGCCCTGCGGGTCCAGGCCGTTGGCCGGCTCGTCCAGCACCAACACCTGGGGATCGCCCAGCAGCGCCTGCGCGATGCCGAGCCGCTGCCGCATGCCCAGCGAGTAGGTGCCGACCCGCTTGCGGGTCTCTGCCCGGGTGAGCTGGACGAGTTCGAGCACCCGTTCGACCCGGTCCCGGCTGACGCCCAGGGCCAGCGCCGACAGGGTCAGCGACTCCCGCCCCGTGCGTCCGGGGTGCAGCGCGGCGGCGTCCAGCAGCGAACCGACCCGGGCGGCCGGGTTGGCCAGCGCGGCGTAGGGGGAGCCGAGCACCGTCGCGGTGCCCGCGGTGGGGATGGTCAGGCCGAGGATGGTCCGCAGCGTGGTCGACTTGCCGGCGCCGTTGGGTCCGAGGAAGCCGGCGACGGTGCCGGGCTCGACCCGGAACGAGACGTCGTCCACGGCCAGGGCGGAGCCGTACCGCTTGGTCAGGTTGGTCACTTCGATCATGGCTCCAGCCTCGGCCGTCCACCTGGCCGTCCGGAACGTGCGCCGGTCTGGACCCGACGCGCCGATGGGCGAGACCGGCATCGACCAAAGTCGATGGCCGGCTGGCCGTGGGCCGCTCGGCCCGGAGCACCCGGAACCCTAGGGTGGGGGCATGCCCTCCCCGCGCGCCGCGACGCTGCGCTCGATGTTCGAACCGGCGCGCTATCCGGCCCCGCCGCTGGACGGCATCGGCACCGCCTGGCGCTACACCGTCGCCGGTCTGCTGTACGTCGGACTGGCCGCCATGATCATGGCGGCCGCCTCCGGGGTCGGCGAGCCGGAGCTCCCGACGATGTCGACGGCGATCGCGCTGCTCGACATCGTGCTGGGGTTGACCGGGCTGATCCTGGTGGGCTGGCGCCGACGCTGGCCGCTGGCGATCACGCTGATCGTGCTGACCTTCTCGGTGTGGTCGGTGTCGGTGGCTCCGGCCGTCGCCTGGGCGTCGGTGTCGATGAGTTCGCGCCGCAACCTGCCGAAGATCGGCATCGTGCTCGGCTACGCGGTGCTGACCGCCCTGGTGTCGGGTCTGCTGCCGCACGCCGAATGGTGGTCGCCGGGCTCGAGCGCCGACGTCGCCGAGCAGATACTGACGGTGATCACCGCGGTGGCCGGGCAGGCGATCCTCGCCCTGATCGGCATGTACTACGGCGTCCGGCAGGACGCCGCGGCGAGCATCCGCGACCGGGCCGACAACGCCGACCGCGACCGCGAGCTCGCCGTGCTGGGGGAGCGCAACCGGATCGCCCGCGAGATGCACGACGTGCTGGCGCACCGGATCTCGCTGGTGTCGATGCACGCCGGCGTGCTCGCCTACCGCGACGACCTGCCGCCCGAGAAGACCCGGGAGATCGCCGAGCTCATCCGGCAGAACGCGCACGCCTCGCTCACCGAGCTGCGCAGCGTGCTCTCCACGCTGCGTGGCCCGCAGGCCGACGAGGACGGCCACCCGGCCGCGCCGCAACCCACGCTGGCCGACCTGCCGAGGCTGCTGGAGGACGCCCGGGGGCTCGGCCAGCGGGTGACGCTGCACACCGGGCTGCAGTTCGACGCGGTGCCCGAGGTGACCGCCCGGCACCTGTACCGGATCGTGCAGGAGTGCCTGACGAACGCCCGCAAACACGCCCCGCGGGCGGCGGTCGAGCTCCGGCTCGGCGGTGGCCCGGGAACCGGGATCGAACTGCGCTGCGTCAACGAACTCGGCCGTGGACCCGTCGTCCCGGGGGCCGGGCTCGGCCTGGTCGGCGTGCGGGAGCGGGTGCAGATGATGAACGGACGCCTCAGCACCGGCCCCGAGGGGCACACCTTCGTGGTGGCCTGCTGGCTACCGTGGACGACGTGACCGGCCGATGGACGCCGTGACCGAGACGGAGGGACCCGACATGGACGCCGAGCGGATCCGGCTGGTGGTGGTCGACGACGACCCGCTGGTGCGCACCGGGCTGGGGCTGATCCTGGGCGGCGCGGCCGACCTGCAGGTGATCGGCGAGGCGTCCGACGGGGCCGAGGGGATCACCCTGGTCGGCGAACTGCGTCCGGACGTGGTGCTGATGGACATCCGGATGCCGGTGATGGACGGGCTGGCCGCCACCGCCGAGATCCTGGCCCGGCCGGACGCCCCGAAGATCATCGTGCTGACCACCTTCGACTCCGACGACCTGGTGCTCCGGGCGTTGCAGGCCGGGGCGTCCGGGTTCCTGCTCAAGGACACCCCGCCGTCGAAGATGGTCGAGGCGATCCGGGCGGTGGACGCCGGCGAGACCACCCTGTCGCCCAGCGTCATCGAGCAGGTGATCGCCGTGGCCACCCGCAGCGCCGCCGACGACCGCGCTCAGCGGGCCGCCCGGGAGCTCGACCGGCTCACCGAACGGGAGCGGGAGGTGGCCGTGGCCGTGGGGCAGGGGCTGTCCAACGCCGAGATCGCCGCCCGGCTGTACATGTCGATCGCCACCGTGAAGGCCTACGTCACCCGGATCTTCTACAAGCTCGGCGTCGACAACCGGGTGCAGGTGGCGATCAAGGTGCACGACGCCCACCAGTCCACCGATTGAGCTACGAGGCTGCCTCGTTCCGCCAGAATCCCGAGAAGGTGATCCGCTTCTTCGCGAGCCCGGCCCGGTGCAGCGCCCGGCGTCCGGCGCAGGCCAGGGTGGACTCGCCCACCACGAACGCGTAGCTGGTCTCGTCCGGCTCGATCTCCTCCAGGGCACGCAATGCCAGTCGGCCGACCGGTTCGCCCGTCGCCACGCGGGGGATCCACCGCACCCGGACGCCCTCGGGTGCCTGCACCGGCTGGATGTCGCCGTCGGCCGGCACCTCGATGATCGCGGTACCGATCGCATCGGCGGGCAGGCTGCGCAGGATGCCGCGGATCGCCGGCAGCCCGCTCTCGTCCGAGGCCAGCACGTAGGCGCCGGTGTCCTGCGGCGGATCGAACAGGACGCCCTGGTCGAGGATCCCGACGGGACTGCCCGGCCGGGCGGTCACCGCCCAGGCGGCGACGCCGGTGAGTTCGCCGTCGGTCCAGTGCAGCACCACGTCGATGTCGAGTTCGGCGTGCTCGCCGCGGGACCGGTAGTCGGCGACCGTGTAGTTGCTGCAGTACGGACGCTGCTCGTCCGGGATCGCGAGATAGTTCTTCCACCACAGCCGCCCGCTGACCTCCGGCAGCCGCAGGCCGCCGTCCGGGGAGAGCGGGAAGAACAGCCGGAACCAGTGGTCGAGGCCCAGCCAGTCGAACTCGGTCAGGTCGGCGGACGCGATCGTCACCCGCTGGAAGGACGGGGAGAGCCGCTCGGTACGGACCACCTGCGCGGTGAACATCCGCGGGGCGGCCGGCATCCGGCGGTACTTGACCATGCGTCGTCCCTTTCGATCGGTAAGGTTAGGCTAACCATAATCGCTGGCCGGGCGACGCCGCCCCGGCGCCCGTTCTCACCCGACGTGTGGCTTTGAGACAAATCCCTGTGGAATTCCTCCCCACGGCCTCGTGGGCACGGGTGGTTGCTGCGATACTGGTGCCGATGCGCAGCGACTCTCGCGCGGCGCAGGTAGGGCCCGACGTCGTGTCCACGAAGTACGACGCTCGGTTCTATCCACGGGTGCACACGCACGAGCAACGGAGAGGGACCAATCAATGAAACGCCTGCTCAACGACGGCTACGACGCCGTCGAGGAACTGCTGGACGGCTATGTGAAGGCTCACGGGGACGTGGTGAAGCTGGCCGACAACGAGCGCGTCGTCGTCCGGACCGAGCTGAGCGCGGAGCCGAAGGTGGGCATCATCTTCGGCGGCGGCAGCGGCCATGAGCCCCTGTTCCTCGGCTATGTCGGCGAGGGCGTCGCCGACGCCGCCGTCATCGGCAATGTGAACACCTCGCCCGACCCGATGGCCTGCTACGACGCGGTGACCGCCGTCGACCAGGGCAAGGGTTGCCTGTTCGTGTACGGCAACTACCAGGGCGACGTGCTCAACTTCGACATGGGCGCCGAGATGGCCGCGGACGACGGCATCCGGGTCGAGACCATCCTGGTTACCGACGACGTCTACTCGGCCAAGGACAAGGCGGATCGCCGCGGCGTCGCGGGTGACCTGTTCGTGCTGATGGCGGCCTGTGCGGTGGCCAACACCGGTGCCGACCTGGACGCCGTCAAGGCCGCCGCCGAGAAGGCCAACGACAACACCTACTCGATGGGCGTCGCGCTGTCGTCGTCCACCCTCCCGGTCACCGGCAAGCCGATCTTCGACATCGGCGCCGACGAGATGGAGGTCGGCATGGGCATCCACGGCGAGCCCGGCATCGAGCGCAAGAAGATCGAGCCGGCCGACGCGGTGGTGGACGAGATCCTGAGCATCGTGCTGCCCGACATGGACCTGAAGTCGGGCGAAGAGGTCGCGGTGCTGATCAACGGCCTCGGCGGCCTGCCGCTGATGGACCAGTACATCTGCTACCGCCGGGTGCACGACGTGCTGACCGCCAAGGGTGTGACGATCGGCAAGTCGATGGTCGGCAACTACGCCACCAGCATGGACATGATCGGCATGGGCGTCACGCTGGTGCGGCTCGACGACGAGCTCAAGGGCTGGCTGGACACGCCGTTCAACGCTCCCTACCTGAAGCAGTGAGGGCGGCGTCGATGGCGAACCTGGACCGGGACTTCTTCGTTTCCGCCTTCCGCCGGATGGCCGAGGCCGCCGAGGAGAACCGCGACGAATGGACGCGGCTCGACGGCAACATCGGCGACGGCGACCACGGCATCAACATGAGCATCGGCTTCCGCGAGGTGGTCAAGCAGCTCGACGCGCTGCCCGACGACACCGATGTGGCCGGCCTGTTCAAGCTGGTCGGCATGACGTTGCTGCGCAAGGTCGGCGGCGCCTCCGGACCGCTCTACGGCTCCTTCTTCATGAAGGCCGGGGCCGTGGTCCCGGGGCAGAGCGAGGTGTCGGTGGACGACCTGCGCCGGATGCTGCGGGCCGGTGTCGAGTCGATCCAGCTGCGCGGCAAGGCGTCCCTGGGCGACAAGACCATGCTGGACAGCTACCTGCCCGGCCTGGACGCGCTGGAGGCGGCCGACGACGGCGATCCAGTGGCGGCGTTCACCGCGTTCGTCGACCGGATGCGGCAGGGCTCGGACGAGACCATCCCGCTGGTGGCGAAGAAGGGCCGCGCGATGCGGCTGGGGGAGCGGTCGGTCGGACACCGCGATCCGGGCTCGCAGTCGTCCTGGCAGTTGATGAACTGCTTCCTGGAGGAGTTGCAGGCGCGCGCCTGACCCGCAACGCCAACGCGAGATCCCGGCGTCCCGTCATCCCGGCGTCCCCGGTCATCCCGGCGGACGCCGGGATCTCGCACGTCCGGGGCCGGTCATTCGCAGGCCGCGGAACCCTCACGCGCGCGGCAACTCCGGCGGGGTGCCCCGGTTCTGGGCGAGGTGCTTGGCGGCGCGCTTGCGGTCGCGGTCGTTGGTCCGGCGCACGTACACGCCGCCATTGGTCTGACCGCGGACGACGATCCGCGGCAACCCTGGCTTCGGCCGCGTCCGGACGCCGGTGACGCTCATCATCGAGACCGTGCTCTGCAGCGAGGACACGTCCACTGCCCAGCCGTCCGGCACGATCAGGTGGGTGGTTCCGGCGGTGACCACCAGCACCAGGTCGATGATCCGGGCCCTGGGGATCGCGTCGGTGAAATCGAGCCGGACGCCGCCGATGGAGGAGTGCACCTCGAGGAACGGCGGCACCTCCCAGGCGTGCGCCACGTAGAGCTCGGTCCAGCCCTCCATCTCCAGCACCAGCGGGTTGTCCCAGGTGTAGCCCTCGCCGGTGCCGAGTGGCGCCTCGCCCCCGACCACACCGTCGATCTCGCCGGCCGGCACCAGATCGTCCAGAACCGCGAGCAGGTCGCGGCGGGTGACCGCGTGCAGCACCTGCGGCACCCTGGCCTCCAACTCGGCGAAGGTGATCCGCTCGTCCGCCGCCGCGTTCCGAAGCACCTCGAGGGCGCCCTCGCGCTGCGCGGTGCCGACCCGTAGATGCAGGTCGCGCCGGTCGTCGGCGGGCGCCGCGGGTTCGTTCACGCGCCCAACCCTAACCAACCGGCCCTCGCCTGGGCTCCGTCTCTCGGCGGAGGCAGGATCCCGGGTCGAGCCCGGGATGACGGTTGCCCACCATGTCACCGGCGGAGGCGGGATCCCGGGTCGAGCCCGGGATGACGGTGCGGCTCGCTCCCCGGGCGTCAGATGTTGGCCCGCAACCGCCACTGGGCGGAGTCGCCGTTGCTGTTCATGTACCGGACGCCCGACAGTTGGGTGCCGGTCGGCACGTCGAACACGATCCAGCCCTTGGCGCACTGGCCGGGCTTGTACAGCCGTCCGTTCCCGTTGGGGTAGACCGGGGTCGGCTCGGCCGAGCCACGCGTGGTGCTCGCCGGATACTCCTCGCTGTCGGGGCCGAGCAGGACCCAGGTGTCCCAGGTCATCTCGATGCCCGACGCCGCCGCCACGTTGCAGGTCTTGCCCATCACCAGCACCTGCGAGCCGCGGTGCCCGGCCACCTTGGCGCGCTTGCTGTCCAGCACGGTGGTGGTCACCTCGCCACCCATGTCGAGGATCTCGCCGGCCGCCCGGAAGCTGCCCGCCGAACCGGTCGGCTCGGTGCTCGGCGACGACGACTCGCCCGGCGTCGGCGAGGTGGACGGATCCGGTTCGGTCGACTCCGTCCCGGACACGCCCGGCGAGGGCGAACCCTCGTCCGGATCGGGGGATTCCGACGGATCGGGTGAACCCGAGGGCGACGGATCCACACTCGGCGTGGAGGTCGGCAACGGCAGTGGCGGTTCGGTCGCGGCGGGCTGCCCGATCGTGCAAGCACTCAACAGCATCAACAACACGACGGACAGCAGGCGTTTCATGGCCAGACCCTACGGCTCCGTGGCGCGCCAGCGGTAGTCCCGGACGGACCCTGCTAGTTCAGCCGAGCGCCGCCCGGACCAGCGCGGCGGCGGTCTTGCCGTCGCCGCGGCCCGCGATCCGCGGGGTGACCGCCTTCATCACCAGACCCATCTGCCGCATCGTGGGCTTGTCGCCCAGGGTCGCGGTGGCCGCGGCCACCTCCTCGTCGACGATGGCGGCGATCTCGGCCTCGGTGAGCTGCCGGGGCAGGTAGCCGGCCAGCAGGGCCGCCTCGGAGAGTTCCTTCTCGGCCAACTCCGGACGGTTGCCCGCCGTGTACGCCTCGGCCGCGTCCTTGCGCTTGGCGACCTCCCGGGCGAGCACCGCCTGCTCCTCGGCCTCGCTGAGGTCGCGGGCGGCCTTGCCGGCCACCTCCTCGTTGGCGATGGCGGCCAGCGCCATCCGCACGGTCGACTTGCGGTTCTCGTCGTGGGCCTTCATCGCCGCCACCAGATCGGTCTTGAGGCGGTCCTTGATCGCTGCCATCGCGGTGCGTCCTTTCGTAGCCGGTCCATTGTGTCACCCCGGGCCGTTAGGCTCGTCGCCGATGACCATGCGCCTGTTCGCCGCCGTCCGTCCGCCCGAGCCGGTGCTCGCCAACCTGGACGCCTTCGTCGAGCCCCGCCGCGACGCGGACCCCGCGCTGCGCTGGGTCGCCCGGGAGAACTGGCATCTCACGCTCGCGTTCTTCGGGGACGTGCCGCATGACCGGGTGGAGCCGCTGCAGGAGGCCCTGCGCGCGGTGCGCGGCGAACCGTTCCGGCTCACCCTGGACGGGTCCGGCGCGTTTCCCGACCCGGCCGCGGGCCGCGTCCTGTTCCACGCGGTGACCGTGGGCAGCGACGACCTGAACGCGCTGCGACGCCGGGTGCGCACCGCGGCCGACCGCGTCGGCGTCCCGTCCGACAACGCCAAGCATCGTCCCCATCTGACGCTGGCGCGCCGCCGGCGGCCCGGCGACCTCACCCGGTGGCTACGGATCGTCGACAGCTTCGTCCCGCAGACCTTCGAGGTGCGTTCGTTCGTGCTGTTGCACTCCGAACTGCGGCCGTCCGGGGCCAGCTACCGGGTGTTGGACGAGTTCGGCCTGGGTGGGCGTCCGCACTCCGGGTGAGACCGGCCGTCCCGGACGCGATGAGTAGGCTGAACCGGCTGTCCGACGAAGGGTGGAGCCCGATGACCTACCAGCCCGAGACCCTGGCCGTGCACGCGGGGCAGGAGGACGCCGACCCGGCGACCAATGCCCGCGCGGTGCCGATCTACCAGACCACCTCGTACGTGTTCGACGACACCGAGCACGCCGCCGACCTGTTCGCCCTGAAGGTGCCGGGCAACATCTACACCCGGATCATGAACCCGACGCAGAACGTGTTCGAGACCCGGATGGCCGCGCTCGAGGGCGGTGTCGGTGCGCTCGCGACGGCGTCCGGTGCCTCGGCGATCACCTACGCGGTGCTCAACCTGACCTACGCCGGCGACAACATCGTGGCGCTGTCGACGCTGTACGGCGGCACCTACGCGC
Organism: Micropruina sp.; assembly: GCA_018055925.1. Classification (GTDB taxonomy): domain Bacteria; phylum Actinomycetota; class Actinomycetes; order Propionibacteriales; family Propionibacteriaceae; genus Micropruina. The sequence continues at coordinate 3,441 of JAGPGQ010000020.1, read as the reverse complement.
TGTTCGCGCACACCCTGCCGCAGTTCGGCATCGAGGTGCGCTTCGTCGACCCGGAGAAGCCGGGGGAACTCGAACGCCACGTGGACGAGCGGACGAAGCTGGTCTTCGGCGAGACCATCGGCAACCCGCTGGTCAACGTGGTCGATCTGGACGCCTGGTCGGCCGCGGCGCACGCGCTCGGGCTGCCGTTCATCGTGGACAACACGGTGCCCACCCCGTACCTGTGCCGGGTGTTCGACCACGGCGCGGACATCGCCGTGCACGCCGCCACCAAGTACATCGGCGGTCACGGCACCTCCATCGGCGGCGTGATCGTCGACTCCGGCAACTTCGACTGGGCGGCGCACGCCGACCGGTTCCCCGGCCTCACGCAGCCCGACCACGCCTACCACGAGGTGGTCTGGACCGAGGCGGTCGGCAACCTCGCCTACATCATCCGGGCCCGCACGGTGCTGCTGCGCAACACCGGCGCCGCGATCGCCCCGCTGAACTCGTGGCTGTTCCTGCAGGGCCTGGAGTCCCTGCACCTGCGCATGGAGCGGCACAGCAGCAACGCGCTCACGGTGGCCCGGTACCTGGAGAATCACCCCGCGGTCGCCTGGGTGAACTACCCGGGGCTAGCGTCGTCGCAGTGGTACGAGACCACCCAGCGGCTGCTGCCGCGCGGGGCGTCCGGCGTGGTGTCCTTCGGGCTGAAGGCCGGCCGCGAGGGCGGCTCCACACTCGTCGAGTCGCTGCAGCTGTTCAGCCACCTGGCCAACATCGGCGACGCCAAGTCCCTGGTCATCCACAATGCGTCCACCACCCATTCGCAGCTGACCGAGGACGAGTTGGCGGCCGCCGGCGTCGCCCCCGAGATGGTCCGGCTGTCGATCGGGATCGAGCACGTGGACGACCTGATCGCCGATCTCGACCAGGCCCTGGCGCAGTTCTGACTGTATGTCGACCAACGGTTCGGTAGGGGTCGTCGAGACCCGTAGCGCCCGGCTGTTCACGGCGGAGGCACCCCTGGTGCTGGTCAACGGGGCCGAGATCGGCCCGATCGACGTCGCCTACGAGACCTACGGCACCCTGTCGCCGGCGCGCGACAACGCCGTCTTCATCTGCCACGCGCTGACCGGCGACGCGCACGCCGCCGGCTACCACAAGGGCGCCCGGCGTCCGGGCTGGTGGGACAACCTGATCGGGCCCGGCAAGCCGCTGGACACCAACCGGTTCTTCGTGATCTGCGCGAACCTGCTGGGCGGCTGCCAGGGCACCACCGGGCCGTCCACGATCAACCCGGCGACGGGCAGGGCGTACGGCCTGGACTTCCCGCTGCTCGACATGGCCGACTTCGTCACGGTGCACCGGGCGCTGCTGGCCCACCTGGGGGTGGAGCGGCTGCTGATCGCGCTCGGCGGGTCGCTGGGCGGCATGCAGGTCCTGGAGTGGGTGCTGCACTACCCCGAGCAGGTGAGCAACGCCGCGATCGTGGCGGCCTCGTCCCGGTTGACCGCCCAGAACATCGCCTTCTCGGCGGTCGCCCGGCGGGCGATCATGGACGATCCCGCCTTCCACGACGGCCGCTACGCCGAGCACGGTGCGCTGCCCCGGTTCGGCCTGCGGACCGCCCGGATGATGGCCCACATCACCTACCTGAGCGAGGACGCGTTCAGCGAGAAGTTCGGCCGGACGCCGCACCCGGAACGGGACGAGCCCGGCTTCGGCATCGACTTCGCGGTCGAGAGTTACCTGGACCATCAGGGCAGGGTCTTCCTGGAGCGGTTCGACGCCCTGTCGTACCTGTACCTGTCGCGGGTGATGGACTACTTCGATCCGTTCAGCCGCCCGCAGGCGACGGCGGCGGTGGCGGCGAACCCGGTGGACTTCCTGGTCATGTCGTTCGACACCGACTGGCGGTTCAGCCCCGAGCACTCCCGGCGGATCGTGAAGCACCTCGAGCACGCGCGGCAACCGGTGAGTTACCGGGAGATCCCGTCGCGGTGGGGGCACGACTCGTTCCTGTTGCCCGTGGAGCGGTACCACGCCACCCTGCGGACCTGGTTCGACCGCGCCCTGCGGGAGGGACTGCGATGACCCTGCGTCCCGATCTGGGCGTGATCGCCTCGCTGGTGCCCGCCTCGTCCCGGGTACTCGACCTGGGCTGCGGCGACGGCGGACTGCTGCGTCACCTGATGTCCACCCAGGACTGCACCGGTACCGGGATCGAGATCGACCCCGATAAGGTGCTGGCCGCCGTCGGCTCCGGGGTTCCGGTGATGGAGCTCGATCTGGACGCCGCCGATCTGGAGTTGTTCGCGCCGTCGTCCTACGACGTGGTGGTGCTGTCGCGGACCATCCAGACGATCCGGCGGCCCGAGGGGGTGTTGCGCCAGATGGTCCGGATCGGTGGCCGGCTGATCGTGTCGGTGCCGAACTTCGGCCTGTTGCAGCACCGGTTGATGCTGTTGCGTGGACGGATGCCGATCTCGCGCGAGCTGCCGTACGCCTGGTACGACACCCCGAATCTGCGGTTCACCACCCTGGTCGACATGGAGGACCTGTTCGCCAAGCTCGGCCTGGTGATCGAGCAGCGGATCAACCTGTCCCTGGCCGGTGAGCGGTTGGGCAAGGGCTTCCGGGCGGCCAACCTGCGCGCCGGGGCGGCCGTTTACGTGCTCAGCCAGGGCTGACGCTCCATTCGTCATCCCGGGCTTGACCCGGGATCCCGGCCCCCATTCGTCATCCCGGACCCCCTTCGTCATCCCGGGCTTGACCCGGGATCCCGGCGTTCGCCGGGATGACCAGTCTCGATTCCGAGGTCAGCGGCTCATTTGTGGCGTTGGTGGCGCGTACGGCTCATGCCGTCTCGATAACGATCCAGATCGCGCACCGACAGCGCTGCCCGATCTGGATCGTTGATCAGTGCAAAGGGTCTTCGGCTTGCCGCACGGCCCGATTCGCAGTCCCGAGACCGCAGCAGACCCGTCATCCCGGGCTTGCCCCGGGATCCCGCGGGCGAGAGATCCCGCCCCGGATGACCGGCCCAGGGGATGCGCTCAGGCGAAGCGCCGGCGCAGTTCCTGCTCCACCTCTTCCAGGCTGAGGTGCTTGGTCTCGGGCACGATCCGCAGGTAGAACAGCAGGGCGAACACGTTGAAGCCGCCGAAGACGGCGAACGTCCACGCCGGTCCGAGGTAGGCGATCATCAGCGGGAACGCGAACGTGACCACGGCGTTCATCAGCCAGCCTGCGGCGACGGCGACGCCCTGGGCGGTGCCGCGGATCCGGGCCGGGAAGATCTCCGAGACCAGCACCCAGTTGACCGTGCCCGACTGCTTGAAGAACACGAACAGCGTGCCCAGTCCCAGCACCACCCAGGGCAGGTGGGCCGGCACGCTGGCCATGATCGCGCCGGTGGCGTCCAGGTGGGGCGCGATCATGGCCAGCGTGCCGGCC
>JAGPGQ010000169.1 GCA_018055925.1 Micropruina sp. | reverse complement strand
GTGCGGTCGAGCGGGCGTTGCCGACCACCCACACGGTGACGCCGATGACGAGGGCGATCGCGGTGATGCCCGCGATCCAGGCGGCCCGGACGACGGTCCGCATCCGGCGGGCGGCTGCGGCCCGCTCTTGTTGTTGCCGGCGGAGGGTCTCGCGGCGTTGCGGGTTGCTGGTGATCTTGGGTTGCTTGGGCATGGGAATTTCCTGATCCGGGCGCGAAGGGCCCTGCTGAATTGGACGAGTGAGCGCGCGTCGTCGGGACGCGCGTGGGTTCAGTCGGGATTCAGGAAAGCGGCGGGCCGCGACGCGGGTTGGCCCGGGACCAGCCGGGCCGGGTGGCCACCACGCGCACCGGGACGGGTGCCGGGCGGGGCCAGGTGGGCAGGACGCCGTCCAGCCGGGACAGCGCCACCGCCAGGAGCCGGCGACCGAAACCGGCCAGCCGGCGGGCCGCCCGCAGCATCAGCATCGCGGCGAGCAGCGCCGCGGGCATCACGACCAGCTGGATCAGCAGCGTGGCGGCCACCATCAGCGTCCAACTGACCACCGGCGCCGGTGCCGTCACGCAATGGACGGCGCCCGCCGGCTCGACGCTGGGCACCAGGCTGTACAGCGGGTGGCCCGGATCGAAACAGGCCACCACCGCGACCCGCGGCAGCCTGACGAGCACGGGCAGCAGCGCGGCCACGGCCAACGCCGCGGCAACCAGGTACGACCCCCAGGCCGGGAGTCGCAGCGGTCGCCGCAGGATGCTCACGGCAACGACGATACCCAACGCGTGCCGTCCGTTCGGCCGGACCCATTAGTCTCTTGCGGATGCGTGGTGGGGATCTCGTTCCGGCCCGGCGAGGTGAGTGCCGCGGAGCTGTTCGCCGCTGTCGCCGGCCAGGCCAGGGTGGACGACCTGACCCTCACCGAGCCCGCCATCGAGGATCTGGTGGCCCGGATCTATTCGCGTCCCCCGGAAACCCCCGCCTGAGATTGCGCTGGCGGCGGACAAGGCCCACCGACCCGCCAGGACCCGACTAGGGTCGGGGCAGAGATTCTGTGTTCGCGGGTTGAGGAGAACCAATGGAGATCAAGGTCGGCATCGTCCAGGGCGGCCGAGAGATCGTGCTGGAGTCCGACGAGGCGGCCGCCGACGTCCAGGCCGCGTTCAGCAAGGCGATCGCCGACGACGCCGTGCTCACCCTCTCCGACGAGCGTGGGCGCAAGGTGCTCATTCCGGCCTCCCGGATCGCCTACCTCGAACTCGGCCAGGAGCACGCGCGCCGGGTGGGATTCGGCGCCCTGTGAGCCATTCGGGCTAGACTGAGCCCGAACGCACACCCAAGTGCGTCCCCACGTACCGGGCGGCCACGTTTCGCCGCCGGAGTGGGTGACATCTTCCGGCCCGCCGGGCCGGTGCACGTAAGGCCACCGCACTGAGCGACATCGCTTCCGAGGAGCTTCGGGTCGCGGACCCGAAGACCACCTTCGCCGACCTGGGCGTGATCCCCGAGATCGCAGACGCCCTCGCCGCCGTCGGCATCGAACACCCCTTCCCCATCCAATCCCTGGCGATCCCGATCGCGCTGAACGGCACCGACATGATCGGCCAGGCCCGCACCGGCACCGGAAAGACGCTGGCCTTCGGCGTCAGCCTGCTGCAGCGGATCACCGTGAAGACCGATCCCGAGTACGCCGAGCTGCGGGCCAAGGGCAAGCCGCAGGCGCTCGTGATGTGCCCGACACGCGAGCTGGCCCTGCAGGTCGCCGAAGATCTCGAGGTCGCCTCCGCGCAACGCAAGGCCCGGGTGCTGACCGTCTACGGCGGGGTCGGCTACGACATCCAGGTCGGCTCGCTGGGCACCGGCGTCGACGTCGTGGTGGGCACCCCCGGACGGCTGCTCGACCTGGTCGCCCGGCGCTCGCTCGACCTGTCCGCGGTCCGGGTGCTGGTGCTGGACGAGGCCGACGAGATGCTCGACATGGGCTTCCTGCCCGACGTCGAGCGGCTGATCTCGAAGACCCCGCCCACCCGGCAGACGCTGCTGTTCAGCGCCACCATGCCGTCGGCGGTGGTTGGGCTGGCCCGGATGTACCTGAACCAGCCGGTCAACGTCCGCGCCGAGACCCAGGACGCCTCGGTCACCGTGCCCGAGGTCGACCAGTTCATTTACCAGGCGCACGACCTGGACAAGCCCGAGATCGTCGGCCGGCTGCTGCAGGCCGAGGGTTGCACCAAGACGATCGTCTTCACCCGGACGAAGCGGTCCGCGCAGCGGCTCACCGACGAGTTGACCGAACGCGGGTTCAGCGTCGGTTCCCTGCACGGCGACCTGAACCAGGCGTTGCGCGAGAAGTCGCTGAAGCGGTTCCACGCCGGCAAGGTCGACGTGCTGGTCGCCACCGACGTGGCCGCCCGCGGCATCGACGTCACCGGGGTGTCGCACGTGGTCAACTACGAGTGCCCCGACGACGACAAGACCTACGTCCACCGGATCGGACGGACCGGGCGGGCCGGCGCCAAGGGCGTCGCGATCACCCTGGTCGACTGGGCCGACCTGACCCGGTGGAAGGTGATCAACAAGACCCTCAACCTGTCCTTCGACGATCCGGCCGAGACCTATTCGACGTCGCATCACCTGTTCACCGAACTGGGCATCGCGCCGGGGACTAAGGGACGGATCGCGCCGCCCAAGCCGGCCGAGCCGCGGGAACCCCGTCCCCGCCGGGAGCGTGGGCCGAAGGCCGAGCGGGTCGAGACCTCCGACGGCCGGGTGCGCCGCCAGCGCCGCCGCCGTTCCGGCGACAAGCCCGTTCAGCCGGACACCGCGGTCACCGAGGCCCCGACCGGCACCGAACCGGCCTCCGACGCGCCCTCGGACAAGCCCCGTCGTCGCCGGCGCCGCCGGCGTCCCTCCGGCAGCAGGCCTGCCCAGCAGGCACCCGCCGAGTAGCGCGCTCTGAATCGAAAAGGAACCGTCCCCAAACCGTCCGGGGGCGGTTCCTTTCGGTCACCAGGCACTGCTTCGTCAGCCAGCGAAGAATTCGTGTCAGAGGCGCCCTCTACCGTCGTTGTTCCCGCGGAAGGTCGGCGGGACACGTTGCGGAAAGAGGGACCCCACCATGTACCGCGTACCGACGATCGAGAGCATCGCCATCGGCACGTCCGCGGTGACGGAGTATGTGACGCCCGTTCGTCTGGCCGGGAACTGTCTGGTCGCAGCCTTCTGCACCGGCGTCCTCGCACACGGCATCCCGGCTGCCCACCCCATCCTCGCGGTCGTGGTGACCGTTCTTGGAGCCGCTGTCGGCGGCTGCATTCCGCTCCTGGGGTTCCGACCGGCAGAGTTCACACGACGCCGCGCCCGTGATCTGGAAGCCGGCCAGCTCGTCGAGTACGAGACCGGGCCGATGGGGGCCCGCCGTGCCGCACCTGTATTCTGCCGCCTGAATGTGGACGACGGTGCCGCGCAGGTCGAGGTGACCCTCGCCGGAAGGACTAAGCCGTTGATCCTGCGACCCGATGCAGTGGTCACCGTCGCCGCCCCGCTCTGGTCCAACCCGTCACCGCGCAGCGATGAAGAAGCCCGCTCCACAATGGATGAGATCTATACGGGGCTGCTGTCCGAGGCCACATGGTTAACCGGCCAGGCGCGCTCAGTGGTCGAGGCAGCGGAGCGTCTCGGTCTGGCAGAGCGGTCGGTGTGGACGCGCGAACTGCGCTGGACCGAGGCCGGCCAGGCCGCACAGACCTGCCTTCTCGAGCTCAGCCGAGCGCAGGATCAGATCACTGAAGAGACGATGGTGGTTCGCGTCTCCGGTGACCTCCACCTTCACGTGGCGGGCGCCACCATCGAGGCGGACCGGTTGATCGAGGCGGTGCTCGAGCGTGCCACCACCGAGGCCCAACGCGTGGCCGCGGAAGCCCTTCGCACGGCGGTTCAGGATGAGGATCCGCAGCGGATCCGCAACGGGTTGCTCGGCTTGGGGCGCGACATGATCATCGGAATTCTCGGCTCGGCCGCCTGGGAGGCCATCAGGATCAGCAGCGGTTTGTGAACTCGGCCGACGCACCATCGCCCAGAACCCACCTGTCCCGGACAGACACCTCACCCGTATTCATCGGGTGTCGGTTGACCACCCGGCGACCGCACTACAGGATCATGGGAGGCAGCCGACGAAGGGGAGCCACGACAGTCATGCAACAGGTACAGGGCGTCATCGCGCGCAGCAAGGGAGCACCGGTCGAGCGGGTCACGATCAACGTGCCGGACCCCGGCCCCGGTGAGGCGGTGGTGAAGATCCAGGCCTGCGGGGTCTGCCATACCGATCTGCACTACCGCGAGGGCGGCATCGGCGACGACTACCCGTACCTGCTGGGCCACGAGGCGGCCGGCATCGTCGAATCCGTCGGCGACGGGGTGGCCGACGTGGTCCCCGGCGACTTCGTGGTGCTCAACTGGCGGGCGGTGTGCGGCTCCTGCCGGGCCTGCCTGCGCGGACGTCCCTGGTACTGCTTCGCCACCCACAACGCCACCCAGAAGATGACCCTGGACGACGGCACCGAACTCTCCCCCGCGCTCGGCATCGGCGCCTTCATCGAGAAGACCCTGGTGGCCGCGGGCCAGTGCACGAAGGTCGACCCGGCGGCCCGTCCGGCCGCGGCCGGCCTGCTCGGCTGCGGCGTGATGGCCGGGCTGGGCGCGGCGATGAACACCGGCAACGTCACCCGGGGCGACTCGGTCGCCGTGATCGGCTGTGGCGGCGTCGGTGCCGCCGCGATCGCCGGCGCGGCCCTGGCCGGCGCCACCACGATCGTCGCGGTCGACATCGACGACCGGAAGCTGGCGAAGGCGACCGAGCTTGGCGCCACCCACACGGTGAACGGCCGGGACCGGGATCCGGTCGAGGCGATCCGCGAGCTGACCGGCGGCCACGGCGCCGATGTGGTGATCGACGCGGTCGGCCGTCCCGAGACCTGGAAGCAGGCGTTCTACGCCCGCGACCTGGCCGGGATCGTGGTGCTGGTCGGCGTCCCGACCCCGGACATGCAGCTCGAGGTGCCGCTGCTGGACGTGTTCGGCCGCGGCGGCGCGCTCAAGTCGTCCTGGTACGGCGACTGCCTGCCCAGCCGGGACTTCCCGATGCTGATCGGCCTGTACCTGCAGGGACGGCTGCCGCTGGACGCCTTCGTCACCGAGGAGATCGGCGTGGACGACGTCGAGGCCGCCTTCGACAAGATGCACGGCGGCAACGTGCTGCGGTCGGTGGTGGTGTACGCGTGACCACCCGGATCGACCACGCCGTCACGTCGGGCACCTTCTCGCTGGACGGCGAGACCTTCGACGTGGACAACAACGTCTGGGTCATCGGCGACGACTCCGAATGCGTCGTGCTGGACGCCCCGCACGACCTGACCGCGATCGTCAAGCTGATCGACGGCCGGCGCGTGATGGCCGTGCTCTGCACGCACGCCCACGACGACCATGTCCGCTGGGCGCCGGCACTCGGGCGGGTCACCCACGCACCGGTGCTGTTGCACCAGGCCGACCTGGTGCTGTGGCACCAGACCCACGCCGCCCCGCCGGACGGCAGCCTGTCCGACGGCCAGGCGTTCACCGTGGGCGACACCACCATCTGGGTGATCCACACCCCGGGCCACGCGCCCGGCGGGGTCTGCTTCTACGCGCCGTCGCTGGGCACCGTGTTCACCGGTGACACGCTGTTCAACGGCGGGCCGGGGGCGACCGGCCGCAGCTTCAGCGACCGGGACACCCTGGTGGCCTCGATCCGCAGCCGGCTGTTCGACCTGCCCGACGACACCGTGGTGAAGACCGGGCACGGGGACGACACCACCATCGGCGCCGAGAAGGAAGCGCTTGGGACCGACTAGGGACTCGCCTCACCGGCCTGCTGCGCCCGCTTGCGCCGCTTGCCCTCGTGCATGGCGACCACCCGGGCGATCGGGATGGCGTGGCCTTCGGCCACGATGTCCGCCGGCACCGCCTGCGGCTCGGGCAGGATCGCCCCCCACGGGTCACCGGCCAGCAGTCCCGGCACCGACCGCACGGTGAAGTCGGCCGGCGTCACGTCGTCCAGGTCGGCCCACGGCACCGGGTAGGACACCGGGGTGCCGGGCCGGATCCGCGGGCTGAAGGCGCAGGCGAGCGAGCCGCCGCCGGCGCGGGTCGAGTCGACGAACACCCGGCCGCCGCGGTCCGCCTTCAGGAACGCGGTGGTGGCGATCCCCGGGTCCAGCCTCTCGGTGCGGGCGGCCAGCGCGCGGGTCGCGGCGGCGGCGTCCGGAAGGTCGAGGTCGCGCACCGGCACGATCACGTGCAGCCCCTTGGAGCCCGAGGTCTTCACGGCGCTCCGCAGGCCCGCCTGCGCCAGCGCCTCGTGCACCAGGTGGGCGACCGCGACGACCACCTGGAACCCGCTGCCCTCGGGCGGGTCCAGGTCGAGCACCAGGTGGGTGACCGTGCCGCCCAGGACGTCGGTGTGCTCGCCGAAGTGCGGCACCATCAGCGTCGGGTGGTATTCCACGGCCCGCTGGTTGCCGAACCAGAGCAGGGTGGGCAGGTCGTCGCACAGCGGATAGCGGATCTCGCGGTGCCCGGATTCGGACCAGACCGGCGTCCATCGGACGAAGTCGGGCGCGTAGCCGGGCAGGTTCTTCTGCATGAACGGCCGCTGCCCGGGACGCACCCGCATCACCGAGAGCGGACGGTCCCGCAACTCGCGCAGCACCGGCCGCGAGACCGCCTCCAGGTAGTCGATCAGGTCGCGCTTGGTGGCGTCCGCCCCGTCGAACAGCGGCTGGTCCAGGCTGCTGAGGCTGACCCCATGCCTGCTCTCGGTGTGTCCGGCCCGTGCCATCGCCCCACTGTGTCACACGCGGGCGCGCAGGTGACCGGGCGCTACCGCCTGATCGTCGCGGTGCTCTTCGAGGTCTTGCCGACGCTCAGGTAGCCGGACTTGCTGCCGGTCACCCTGACCTTGAGCTTCTTGCCCTTGTCCTTGCTGGTCAGCTTGTAGCTGGACTTCGTCGCACCCGGGATCTTGCTGCTGCCGCGGTACCACTGGTAGCTCAGCTTCACCCCGGACGGCTTCCAGGTGCCCGCCTTCGCCTTCAGCTTCTTGCCGACCTTGGTGGTGCCGGAGATCTTCGGCGTCGGGGTCTTGGTGAGAGACTTCAGCGCCACCATCTTCACCGACCAAGTGGCATCGGAGGCGATGAACAACGGCGTGACCCAATACAGGCCAGCCTTGGGAATGCGCACGGTCTTGGTCGTGGTGCCCTTGGTCTTGGTGCTGTCGACCAGGTTGTGGTCGTTGCCGGTCGCCCCGTACAGGGCGATGCCGATGCCGAACTCCTGGAACTCCTCCAGGCCCACGGGATGCACGTTTTCGGCGAACGTCGTGGTGACCGAATAGGTGCCCGCCTTCAGGTGGTACAGCGGTGAGGAGTTGAATCCCGTCCCGGCGAAGCTGGCCCTTGATACTGGGTCGCTCGGTGCGGAGAGCTTGTCGAAGCTCACCGTCCAGGTGGCGTCGGCGGCGGCTTCGACCCAGACCGTCAGGGTCATGGTGACCGGAACCTGCATCACCTTGCGCGTCGACTTGCTTTCGTTGACGTCGAGGGCGAGGAACTCGATGACCGTGTCGTCGTCGCTGTCGACCATCGCGATGAACAGGTCGGGCTCGTCCTCGACGGTGTTGCCGGCGTACGACAGCGTCGCCCGGTAGAGGCCGGCAGTCAGCTTGAGGCTGTACTCACCCGGGCCGGTGCCGGTCAGGTCGGACGACGCGGCGCGAGCCGGCGACGCCGTCACCAGGCCGATCGTGGACAGCGCAAGCACCAGGACGCCCAGCATCAGGCGACGGAGCGGATTGATTTTCGGGCGCGCGGCATGCAACCCAGCAGACATTGTGTTCCCCCCCGGAACCGTACTCGTGCACCTTCTGTGCAACGGTCACAGACCCTACTGGACGCCGCTGAGAGAATCGTGGGAATCGGCTGAGCCGGGTTCAGCAATGACCGGCCCGGGCGAGTTCAGTAGACCATCCCCATGGCCTGGCGCACCTCGGCCAGGGTGGCCTCGCCGATCGCGTTCGCCCGGGCGTTCCCCTCCCGCAGCACGCTCAGCAGGTAGCCGGGGTCGGCGGCCAGTTCGGCGCGCGTGGCCCGGATCGGGGCAAAGTAGGAGTTCACCGCCTCGGTGACCAGCCGCTTCAGGCCGCCGCCGCCGCCGTCGCCGATCTCCTCGGCGATCTGCACCGGGTCGCGATCGGTGCAGAGCGCGGCCAGCATCACCAGGTTCGACACCTCCGGACGGTTCACCGGGTCGTAGGTGATGTGCCGGTCGGAATCGGTGACGGCCTTCTTGATCAGCCGGGCGGTGGTGTCGGCGTCCATGCCGAGCTCGATCACGTTGCCCTTGCTCTTGCTCATCTTGGTGCCGTCCAGGCCGAGCACCGTGGGCACCTTCGACAGCAGCGCCTCGGCCTGCGGGAACACCGGTTCGGCCGGGTTGGCCCGTCCGTACCGCTCGTCGAAGCGGCGGGCCACCACCCGGGTCTGCTCCAGGTGCGGCAACTGGTCCTTGCCGACCGGCACCAGGTTCGCCTTGCAGAACAGGATGTCGGCGGCCTGATGCACCGGGTAGGTGAGCAGCAG
>JAGPGQ010000168.1 GCA_018055925.1 Micropruina sp. | reverse complement strand
GACCTGCGGCGCCGCGACCTGCCGCTGCTGGCCGCCGCGGCCGACGGTGGAGGAGAGGTCGCGGTCGCGTTCGTGGTGGATCCCGCGTTGTGGGATCCAGCGGGTGCGCCGCGGCGCACCTGGCTCGCGGCCACCCTGCTCGCCCTGCGCGACAGCTACGAGGGCCGGCTGACGGTGCGCACCGGCGATCCCCGCGAGGTCGTCCCGGAGCTTGCCGTCGAACTCGGGGCGAAGGCCGTCCACATCTCGGCCGAGACCGAGCCCGACGGGAGCCGGCGGGACACCGAGGTGGAGGCGGCGCTGCACCGGCACGACATCCCCCTGCTGCGGACCGGAAGCCCCTACGCGGTGACCCCCGGACGGCTGCGGAAGGCCGACGGGAAGCCGTACCGGGTGTTCACGCCGTTCCTGCATGCCTGGCGGGAACACGGTTGGCGTGGTCCGGCCCTGGAGCCTTCGCGGCTCCGGCTGGCCGCCGACCGCAGCGATCCCGCGGTGTGGCAACGCATCGAACGGACGGCCGCGGCGACCACCGTCCCGCTGCCGGCGGCCGGCGAGGCGGCCGCGGCGCAGCGGTGGTCGTGGTTCCTCGACGAAGCCCTGGCCGACTACGCGACCCAGCGCGACCGGCCCGACCTGGACGGCACCTCGCGGCTCTCGCCCTATCTGAAGTTCGGCGTGGTGCACCCCAGGACGCTGCTGGCCGACCTGGTGGGACGGACCGGACGGGGCGCGGAGCGTTTCCGGACCGAACTGGCCTGGCGCGAGTTCTACGCCGATGTGCTGCACCACAACCCGGCCAGCCAATGGGACGACCTGACGCCCGCCCTGGCGTCCATGCCCTACGACGACGATCCCGACCGGGTGGACGCCTGGCGTTCCGGCCGCACCGGCTTCCCGATCGTGGACGCCGGCATGCGGCACCTGCTGGCCGAGGGATGGATGCCCAATCGCCTGCGGATGGTCGTGGCCAGCTTCCTGGTGAAGCACCTGCACACCCGCTGGCAGGTCGGGGCAGGGCACTTCCTGGACCACCTGCTGGACGCCGACATCGCCTCGAACCAGCACGGCTGGCAGTGGGTGGCCGGCACGGGCACCGACCCGGCGCCCTACTTCCGGGTGTTCAATCCGACCCTGCAGGGAAAGCGGTTCGATCCCGCGGGTGACTACGTGCGTCGCTGGATCCCCGAGCTCGGCGGCATCGCCGGCGCGGCCGTCCATGAGCCGTGGAAGCTGACGGGCGGTGAGCGTGGCGGATATCCGGAACCGATCGTCGACCTGGCCTACGAGCGCGCCGAGTCGATCGAGCGCTGGCGAGCCACCCGGGGCGAGGGCCGCTAGCGGCGAACCGGAGAGATCCCGGCGTTCGCCGGGATGACGAAGATTGCGGGGGGTTGCGGATCAGCCCTGGCGGGGTTTCGCCAGGCGGTAGCCGACACCGCGCACGGTTTCGATGAACCGGGGGGTGGTCACCGAGTCGGAGAGTTTGCGGCGCAGGTTGGCGATGTGGCTCTCGATGGAGCGCCGGTCGGCCTCGACCACGTAGCTGTTCACGTCGTTGCGGGTGAACGCGGCCAGTTCGTCCTTGCTGATCACCCGGCGGCTGCGCTGCATCACCGCCGACAGCAGGTCGAACTCGGTGCGGGTCAGTTCGACCGGGCTGCCGTCCAGTTCGACCAGGCGCATTGACGGATGCAGGTTTAGGCCGTTGTGGCTGAGCCAGCCGGCGTCCGACTCGTCGTCCTGGACGACCGGGGGAGCGGTCTGCTGCTCCAGTTCGCGGCGGCGGATCATCGCCTCGATCCGGGCCCGGAGTTCGCGGGGCCGGAACGGCTTCGCGACGTAGTCGTCAGCGCCGGCGTTGAGGCCGGTCAGGGTGTCGATCTCGTCGCGGCGGGCGGACAGCATGATCACGTAGGTGGCCGAGAAGCTGCGGATCCGGCGGACCACCTCGAACCCGTCGATGCCCGGCAGGTTGACGTCCAGGGTGGTCAGCATCGGCTCGTACTCGCGGATCAGCTCCAGCCCGTGCACGCCGTCCTCCGCGCAGTGGGTCCGGAACCCGGCCTGGGTCAGGACGACCGCCAGCAGATCGGCGATCTCGGGGTCGTCCTCGATGATCACCGCGCGGCGTTCCCCTTGGCTGGTCTCAGTCACGAGTCCTCCTTACTCCTGCTTCCCGCGCGGGCCACGTAGTAGGTCTGGACGTCGACGGCCTGCACATCGAACTCTGCCACCTTGTTCAACAGCTGTCCGGTCACCTTCGCCAACGAGCGATCCTGATCGTTGAAGCCACCGATATCGAAAGCCACGATCCCTCGCGTCGCTGCCACGCGCGTGCCGATGCAGGCCACCAGCCGGGCAAATACCGGGTAGCGGCGCATGTCCGGTCGGACGAGGGTCAGTCCGTTGTAGAACGCGGCACGGCGGCTGGTCTCCTCCGGGTATTTGTGAGCGTAGTACTCGGGACTGATCCAGGGCAGCGCCGACAGATCATCGGCCAAAGTCGCCAGGCCGGCGGGCCGCCCCTCGCGGTCGAGCGCGATGTACTTCCAGATCCGCGGGTCGTCTAATTCCTCGGCGAACTCGTCCTGGGTGAGCACATGCCGGGCGGCTGCCAACACTCGCAGCGGGCCGAAGGACTCCTCGTACACCGGCCAGAGAGTGCTGACCAGGTCAGCACGCGAACTTCGGCTGCACGTGACGGTAAAGCTGCCGAAGTCCCAAGGCCCTTCCAGGCCGGGCTCCAAGACATCGCTCATCACGGATTCCAGCCTTTAGTCCGATAGGTAGCCACCACCACCGAGCAAGCGGGTTGCGCCGAACAGTGTGCTGAGCCGAGCACCATGTCGGCGAACTCGAACTCCTCCTCGCGACCGTTGGCCATGTCGGCGAGGCTGGTGGTGATCATGTACCGGACCTGCTCCTCTGCATGACCGACGTGCTCGACGAACAGCCCGCGGCCGGAGCCGTCGGTGGCCAGCGACCATCCGATGCCCGACCACGCGTCGTCGCCCCTTTCGGTGGCGAAGGCCACCGCGTAGACGCAGTACAGGGCGTCCCCGAAGTCACCGCGCAGCTGGTCGGCCGGGTTGCAGACCTCGACGACGGAGCCCGCCGGGATGATCGAGCTCAGCCGGATCAGGTTGTGATCCGCAATCCCTGCCGACCGGAGGGCACCGTCGAAGGCAGCCATGGCCGTCCGTCCCCTTCCGCTTCCGGCCGTGACTCGAATGGTCAACGAGTCGGTGGAATCGGCTCGACTGTCGCTTTCGGCCTGCATGGTCAATTCGGTCACACCTCTCATGTAAAGGAACTAGCTTGCAGCGACACCCGTCGATGTCTGGACGGACGGCTTGTGCGACGTGTCCGTCTCACCGTCTAGCGGTAGCTCGAAGCGGAAGGTCGAACCCTGGCCCAGGGTGCTTTCCACCCAGATCCTCCCACCCATCTGCTCGACCAGGCCGCGGCAGATAGCCAGTCCGAGGCCGGTGCCGCCCTTCTCGCGGGTATCGCTGGAATTCACCTGGCTGAACCTGCCGAAGATGGCCTCCAGCTTGTCCGGGGGGATGCCGCGGCCGGTGTCGCTCACCGAGAACTCGATCTGGTCGCCGACCGGCTCGGCCCCGAGCAGCACGGCGTCGCCAGGGTCGCTGAACCGGACGGCGTTGCCGACCAGGTTGATCAGGACCTGCACCAGGCGGTCGCGGTCGGCCCGCACCCGTCCGGACGCCGGACCCAGGGTCAGGCGGACGCCGGCCGCCTGCGCCATGCCGGAGGTGGCCACGACCGCCTCCTTGCAGGCGGCCGCGACATCGTGGGTGCGGACGGTCAGGGGAAGCATGCCCGTGTCGAGGCGTTCGATCTCGAGGATGTCGTTCACCAGCCGGCCGAGCCGGATGCTGCCCGAGGTCGCGATCTCGACCATGTGGGCGGCCCGGGGCGGCAGTTCGCCGAGTGCGCCGCCGGCGACCAGGCCGAGTGCCCCGCGGATCGAGGTCAGCGGTGTGCGCAACTCGTGGCTGATCACCGAGATGAACTCCTGCTTCATCCGGTCCATCTCGCGGCGCTGGCTGACGTCCCGGAACACCACGACGGCTCCCCGGATGCTGTTGTCGTCCCGGAGCGGGCTGGCGGTGGCCTCCACGACGATCGTCTTGCCGTCGCCCCGCACATAGACGTCATCCTCGCCCGAGGCGGTCAGGCCCGAACCGGTGGCCTCGGCTATGTAGCAGCCGTCGTAGGGGTAGGGGGAGCCGTCGTCCTGTGGTGCGTGGAACAGGTCGTGCGCATGGGCGCCGAGCAGGTCCTCCTCGGAGCGGCCGAGCATCTTGATCGTGGCGTCGTTGACCATCGTGATGTAGCCGTTCCGGTCCACGCCGTAGATGCCATCGGCGACCGAGCTGAGCAGCAGTTCACTCTGGTCGGTGATCTCCTTGAGTTCCTTGGTGCGTTCCTCCACGCGGATTTCGAGCGAGCGCCGTAGCTGCTCGTTGTCCATCACTAGGACGATCTGGCGCACCACCACGGTGAGGATCAACAGCCCCCAGAGCACTCGGGTTGCCACTCCCAGGTCGCCACGGACCTCCACGATCATGCTGGTCGCAGAGGCGACCAGGAAGATCCCGAAGAAAACGATCGTGCTTCGCAGCGGATACGGTTCGATCCGCTCCCGCTCGTGCGGCTGTCCGGCACTGGGATGCAGAGCGCCGAGCGAGAAGAACAGATAGCCGACCAGCCAGCCTAGATCCCACCAGCTACCCAGCGCTGCCGTGCCGTAGGACACTTTCACCGCGTACGCCAGGTCTGAGATCGAGTAGAACAGAAACGTCAACCCGACTAGCAGCAGGGGAGTCCGGCTATCGCGGCCACTCCGGGCGATCAGCAGGATCGATAGCGTCGCCATCACCAAGTCGAGGACGGGTAGCGCCAGGATCTGTGCCTGGTTGGTGAACGATGTGTCCTCGCCGGCCAGCAGGGTCGGGAAGATGGTGGCGCTGCCGATGAACAGCACCGACCCGCCGACGATCAGCCCGTCCATGATCAGCCGCAGCAGATCGGTGCCTCGACTCGCCGCCGGCCGAAATAGGGTGAGTCCGACCAGGCCACACAACAGCGCGATCAACAGGATTGGATCGATGCTGTTCAGGATGAAGGGCGGGACGGGGGTCAGGCTCGCCACAAGACTGATGGTGTTCGACACGATGCCGAGGCAGATGCCGACGCCGAGACTGATCCACGCGCGCTGCCGGCGGCCCTCGCTGGCACGCACCCGGTGAGCTGCCGTACCCACGGCGAAGAGACCGAAGCTGAGCAGAAATGCGGTCGTGATGCCCGCCCGGGTATCGGGATCCTCGGTCACTGTGATGAGCGTTGCGAACACGATGGCCAACACCGGCCCGGCGACGCAGACGACTGCGTAGGGCCGTGAAGGCAGGGCTTTCAGCATGGGGTGGCTCGTATCAAGGGGTGCCGACGTTGGGGGAAAGTCTTGGGCGGAGTATATGGCGGTTTCGAGCACCTTGTCACAACGCGGCGCGACCGATGGACGAGGTCGTCCATTTCCCTCGGTTCACCGGGGATGATGCACAGGCGTGCGGCCATTACGATGACGCTGAATCCTGAGGATGGAGTTGCCATGCCCACGCCCGACGACGCCGCACCCAAGCTCGTCCTGCTCGTCGACGACGACGAGGACATCCTGGCGGTCGCCTCCGCCGCGCTGGAGTTGGTGAACGGCTTCCGCACCGTGACCGCCTCGAGCGGGCTGGACGCGCTGCGGAAGGCGGCCGAGCATCGTCCGGACGGCATCGTGCTCGACGTCATGATGCCGGGAATGGACGGGTTGCAGACCGTCGCACGGCTCAAGGCGGACGCCGCCATCGCGCACATTCCGGTGATCCTGCTCACCGCCCGGGTCGACGGTGAGAATCCCGTCGACACGGTTGCGGGAGTGATCGCGAAACCGTTCGATCCGATGGGTCTCGGTGCCGAGGTCTGTCGGATTCTAGGGTGGGAGGCATGAGTTCCCCCGATGCGATGAATGACGCCTTTCAGGCACTGGCCCGCCGGGCATGGGAGAGCAACCGTGCCCGGGCGGCGGAGTTGAACGACGTGCTGGCGCGATGGCGCGGCGCCGGCGAACTCACCGACGAGCAACGCGAACGCGGCCGGGCGGTCGCCCACAGCCTGCGCGGGTCGGCCGGCACCTTCGGACACGACCGCGCCGCCGACCTGGCGACCGAGCTGGAGGAACTGCTCGTCGCCACCGCCGAAGAACCGGAGTTGGCCGTCGTCCAGGGACTCGTCGAGCAGATCGATGCCGCCCTGGCCGCGGCCCCCGAGGTGGAGTTCTGAGCTCTCCCGGCGTGGCGTGATTGCCGGGGCGACCCGTCATCCCGGATTCCTGGGGAGGCAAGCCGCCATCCCGGCGGGCGCTTGGCAGGCAAGCCCGTCATCCCCGGCGCACGCCGGGATCCCCGTCGGACACGCCGGCCAGTGAAGCCGTCATCGCGACGGACGCCGGGATCTCCGGTGGGACACGCCGGGCCAGCAAGCCCGTCATCCTGGCGGACGCCGGGATCTCTTGCATAGGCCTGTAAATCGGGCGCGGGGGGTGTCTGGCCGCGGTCGTCCTGCCCCGGGGGTGTTTCGATGTCGCGATCGATCAGTACTGGCACCTTGGATCATTGGTTTCGGGTTATTTCATGAAAGCAGTGGACCAACCCGACATCAGTGATCGATCGCGCGATCGACCACCCCGGAAGAGGGTGAATTCCCTAGTGGGCGAATCACTCGCTCGGCTGACTGCCCACCGGCGGCACTGATGCCGGCCCGTGCGACCTGGGCAGGCAATGTCACTCCGGTCGGGCACCTGGGGAGGCCCGGGTCAGCCCGTCATCGCGGCGGACGCCGGGATCCCCGGTGGGACACGCCGAGCCAGTGAAGCCCGTCATCCCGGCGGACGCCGGGATCTCTTGCATAGGCCTGTAAATCGGGCGCGGATGCCGTCCGGCCGCCGTCGTCCTGCCCCGGGGGTGTTTCGATCTCGCGATCGACCAACACTGACACCTTGGATCACTGGTTTCGGGTTATTTCATGAAAGCAGTGGACCAACCCGACATCAGTGATCGATCGCGCGATCGGCCACCCCTGGAGAGGGTGAATTCCCTAGTGGATGATCACTAGCTCGGCTGGCTGCCCACCGGCGGCACTGATGCCGGCCCGTGCGACCTGGGCGGGCAACGTCACTCCGGTCGGGCACCTGGGGAGGCCCAGGCAAGCCCGTCATCCCGGCGGACGCCGGGATCTCTTGCATAGGCCTGTAAATCGGGCGCGGGGCGGTGTCTGGCCGCGGTCGTCCTGCCTCGGGGTGTTTCGATCTCGCGATCGATCAGTACTGGCACCTTGGATCATTGGTTTCGGGTTATTTCATGAAAGCAGTGGACCAACCCGACATCAGTGATCGATCGCGCGATCGACCACCCCGGGAGAGGGTGAATTCCCTAGTGGACGAACCACTCGCTCGGCTGGCTGCCCACCGGCGGCGCTGATGTCGGCCCGTGCGACCTGGGCGAGTACCTACCTCCGGCGGCACTGATGTCGGCCCGTGCGACCTGGGCGAGTACCTACCCCCGGCGGGGACTACTCGCCAGCCCCAAGGGACGGCCCGGACAAGCAGTCGCCGAGGCGGTCAGAGCACCGACAATTGCTCACGAGCGGCTAGGCCGGCCCGGGCCACGTCCGCGAACAGGGCATCGGTGTCGATCTGGCGGTGCCCCAACGCCAGCCGGAGCGCGGCGGCCCGGAGCGTCAGATCGTCCGCGCCCACCATGTGGCTCGACGTCTCCAGCGTGAGCAGCAAGGTGATGCACTCCTCCGACCGGCCCTCGCGCAACGCCTGCCCGATCGCGGCGATCCGCTGGTCGAGCAGGGCCAGATAGTTCGCCAGGAAGCGCGACACCGCGGAGTCGTCCCCCAACTCGTCCCGAAGAGAATCGAGG
Source organism: Micropruina sp. (assembly GCA_018055925.1). GTDB lineage: Bacteria > Actinomycetota > Actinomycetes > Propionibacteriales > Propionibacteriaceae > Micropruina. Next base: position 679 of record JAGPGQ010000168.1, on the reverse strand, counting down.
GCGGCGTTACGGATGCCGCCCTGCGTCGCGAGTGTGGTGTGGTCGGGTTGCCTGCCGGCGTCCTCCCACGCCGGCAAGCAACTCGCGACGCACCCCGGCGGGTGTCCCAGGACCTCGCGGCGCGGCATTTCGGTGTTCCCCCGATCACCGAGAGAGGTGGCTGCCACCCCCATGTCAGCCACCTCCTCCGCATCTCGCGTACAGCCCCAGGGACTCATCACCGGTCCCGGGTGTGGGAGTAATCCTGGGAGAGTCAAATGCAGACTCCATGGAGAGAACCTCAAGATCTGCTCAAGATCCCTCAACGTTTGCTGGAGGGGCTGCGGACCCGGCTCCAGTGCCCTCGCGACTCGCGGGAGCCCGGTCAGGTGTCGGCTTGAGGCCCACGTCGCCTTCCCGGCAGGGCGAGCAGCAGGACGACGGCGAGCCATCCGGCGATCCCCGCGATCAGCCCGAGGGCGGCGTCCGGCGTCCAGTTCCCGACGACGTGCCAGGTCGTCCCCAGCAGCATCGGTGCGAGCGCGAGCAGCCCGGCGACGAGGACGGAAGCAGCGATCAGCACGAGGGTGACGCCGCCTGTCTTCGGGCGGCGCCGGAGCAGGACGACGATCGCGGCGACGGCCAGCGCGGCCGGTGCGAGGGTCAGCCAGGGCAATCCGGTCAGCATCGCATCACCCGT
>JAGPGQ010000167.1:4214-8690 GCA_018055925.1 Micropruina sp. | reverse complement strand
CGAGGGCGCCCGGGTGGGCGGCTCTCGGGTCGACCGGGGCCGGGTGGGCGGCTCCCGGGTCGGCGGGGTCCGAGTCGTCGCGGGCCTGGCCGGCGCGGGCCGGGTCAGCGGCCATGGACCTGTTCCAGGATCGACCGATCCCACAGGCTCGCCTCCACGGACTGCCCGAGCAGGGCGAGCGTTTTCCGGTTCGCGGCGACCGACTCGTCCGTCCACCAACCGAAGCCGAACTCGTCGGTGAGGGCGGAGAACATCAGCGGCACCTGCCGGGTCGCCTGCAGGCGCTGGGTCTCGAGGTCGAGTCCCGCGTCGGGGAACTTGTCCACGGTGAGCCGGGCGGCGGCGTCGGTGTCGGCGCGGTACTCCGTCCATCCGCGTGCTTCGCCGGCCATCAGCGCGACCACATCGTCGCGGCGCTCGGCGAGGCTCTGCTCGGTGGCGATGTAGGTCTGCGAGTGCAGCGCGTAGCCGAAGTCGGCCATCAGCATGGTGACGCTCTTGACCCCCTGGACGGCCATCGCGACCGGCAGGTCGGTCTCCCAGCACAGCAGGCAGTCGACCTCGCCGGCGAGCAACGGCTGGGCGGAGTACTGGGTCGGCACGACCTTGATCCGATCGACGTCGACCTCGTTGAGCTTGCACAGCGTCTCGAGCACGGGGGTGTTGGCGAGCGCCATGCCGATCCGCATCCCCACCATGTCGGCGGGCTTGTTCACCGGACGTTTGGGCAGCGACGCGATCACGAAGGGGTTCTTCTGCATGGCGACCCCGATGATCTTGAAGGGTGCGCCCTTGGCGACGGCCGCGGCGGTGTAGTCGGCCGCCGAGATGCCGACCAGCGCGGCACCCGAGACGACCGGGGGCTCCACCGGCGCATTGGGTCCGCCCTGCAGGAGCGACACGTTGAGCCCCTTCTCGCTCCACCAGCCGCGGTCGAGGGCGAGGTAGCTGCCGGCGAACTGCACCGAATGCAGCCACGACAGCTGCAGCGCGACATCGCGGGCGGCGCCACCCGTGGGGTTCCCCGCCGGGTTGCCGCTGGTGCATCCGGCGGCCGCGCCGGCCAGGCCGACGGCACCGGCGAGACCGGCGCCGAGCACGGTGCGGCGCGAAGGTGTGCGTGGGTTCATGAGGACTCCTCCGGTCTCACGGTCGGCGACGGCTGTGGGCGTTGTGGTGGGGCCCGGTCAGCCGGCCGACCGGGTTCGGGTGCGGAACAGGTGGACGACGTCGATTCCGAACGACCACGCGAGCAGGCCGGCGACGGCTACGACCAGGGTGAGCGCGAACCAGGTCGCCAGCCCGGGGAGCTGCAGGACGATCAGGACGACCAGCTGCACCACGCAGACGACCTTGCGGCTGTAGCGAGCCGGGAGCGTCCCGTTCAACCACGGAAGGGCGAGCCCCGCGACGCCGAGCAGGTAGCGCGGCAGCCCGAGCAGCAGGACGAGCGGGCCCGCGGGACCGAACGCGGCGAGTACGGACAGCACCAGCGCGAACGCCGAGTCGACCTCCATGTCGAACGCCGCCCCGAACCGGGACGTGAGGCGCTGACGTCGCGCCAGGTGCCCGTCCAGGCCGTCCAGGCTGAGCGCGACGACGCTGAGCGCGATGATGATCGCCGCACTCACGCCACCGCCGAACAGGATGCTCAGCAGCAAGCCGACGATCGCGAGCCGCAGCAGCGTGATCGCGTTCGCCGTCCCCAGCCGGGGGTGCGGATGCGTGCGCCGCAGCCCGATCGCGCAGCCGACCAGGGCAACCGTGAGGACGCCCGCCGGACCGGCCACGGCCACCATCGGGAGTCCGAGCGCAACGGCCGCGACGACCATCGTCACGACACCGGCGACGGCCAACCCGACGAAGCGCCGGACCGGGTCGCGCCACCCCAGCGGGGTACGAGCCCCGGAGCCGAGGGCGAACTGCGGTTGCGCAGCAGTCATGAACGAACGCTAACAGCCGCCCCCAAGGGGTCGCCGCGACCGCGGCTGTCATGCGGGCTGGATGCGGGATCGCCGCGTTCGCAGAGATGATGCCCTTCGCCGGGGATCTCCGAGGTCGCGGAAGGCTGCGCTGGTGTGGGAATCGTCTTGCGCCGTCACCTCGCGGAGCACTAGACAGGATGCACCGGTTCAGGCGAAAGGTGAAGCAAATGAAGGTAACCGTGCTCGGTGCAGGAAATGGTGGCGTCGCGGCCGCCTGGGACTGGGGAATCCACGGCCATGAGGTGGCGCTGTGGTCATCGCCGGAGTACGGCGACAACCTGGGGCCGATAGCCGAGAAGGGCGGCGTGACGTGCCTCGGCAGCGAGGCGGGTTTCGGTGAGGTCGCCTACGCCGGCTCCGACATCGGCAAGGCGCTCAAGGGCGCCGAACTGGTGCTGGCCGTGGGTCCGGCCTACAGCACCGAGGCGTATGCGCGCGCGGTCAAGCCGCACCTGTCGAGCGACCAGCTCTATGTGGTCTGCCCCAGTTCGTGCCTGGGTGCGGTCGTGTTCAAGAACGCACTCGGCCTGGAACTGCGGGCGGAATCGCCGGTCATCGGCGAGACCAGCACGCTGCCGTACGGGGTGCGGGTGACCGGACCGGCCGAGATCACCATGTACAACAAGCTGAAGGGCGGCGTCTTCGTCGCCGCGCTGCCCAGCACAGGCACCGAACAGCTGCGGGCGGCGCTGGCGCAGGTGTACCCGGGCGTCGAATCCGGCGGCAGCATTCTGCAGACGTCGCTGCAGAACGGCAATCCGGTGATCCATCCGGCCACCACGCTGCTCAACGCCTCACGCATCGAGTCGCCCGCCGACTTCCTGTTCTACGAGGACGGCGTGACGCCGGCCAGCGGCGGTCTGATCCAGGCCGTGGACGACGAACGGCTCGCGATCGCCGCGAAGCTGGGCCTCCGGGTGCTACCCGATCCTGAGATCGGTGTGCTGCAGGGCTATATGACCGAGGCCACCTACGTCGACGGCTACGTCACCGCTCCCGGCTTCCGTGGGATCGTGGCCCAGACCGCGCTCGACCACCGCTACCTCGTCGAGGATGTCGGCTTCGGTCTGGTCTTCCTGAGCGACCTGGCCAGGCAGATCGGCGTCCCCACACCGGTGATGGACGCGCTGATCACGCTGGCGTCCACGATCCTGAAGCGTGACTTCGTGGCCGAGCAGGCCCGGACCCTGGACAGCGTCGGGCTGGGCCAGCTCACCGTGGACGAACTGCGCCGGCTGTAGGCAGCCCGGGGCGCCGGCGTCGGATGCGGCGGCGGAGAAGAGCCGCTGGGACGAAGCGACGGCTGCGAACGTCGCCCGCCGAGGTGCGGGCGATCATTCGCGGGTCGTCAGCCGAAGGCGGCGATCTCGATCTTGCCCATGCCGAGCAGCTTCTCGTAGGCGCCCGGCTTGGCCATCAGCTGTTCCAGGTTGTCGGGCACCAGTTGCCAGGACAGCCCGAACTGGTCGGCGCACCAGCCGCACTGCTCGGCCTCCGGCACTGCGCTCAACTGCTCCCAGTAGCGGTTGAGTTCGTCCTGGCCGTGGCAGTGGACCATCAGCGAGACGCCGCAGGTGAAGGTGAAGTCCTGGTCGGCGGCGTCCATGGTGGCGAACCACTGGTCGAGCAGCTGGAAGTCGGCGAACATCACCTGGCCGGCCAGGGCTCCGGCCTCGGCCGGGTAGGGCACCCCGGCGCCGGGGCGTCCGCCGAAGACCGAGAGGTAGAAGTCCATCGCCTCCTGCGCGCGTCCCTGGACGGTGTGGCCGAACATGATGCTCGGGATGATGAACGGACGCGGCTCGCCCTCGGGGTTGGTCAGCATCAACTGCCAGCTGACGCCGTAGCGGTCCTCGATCCAGCCGTAGTGCGGGCTGAACGGGTACTCCTGCAGGGGCATCAGCGCCTTGCCGCCGTCCGACAGGGACCCCCACAGCTCGTCGAGGTGAGCCCGGGCGTCCGGGTCGACGGACGGGTCGAAGTTGACGAAGAACGACACCGACGGGTTGGGCCGGAACGTCGCGTCGGCGTTGATGCCGATCATCCGGTAGCCGCCGAGTTCGAACTCGACGGTCAGGACGTCGCCGGCCATGTCGGCCTGGAAGTCGGGCAGTCCCTCGGTGGGGTAATGGACGGTGTCGATCACCTTCCCGCCCGGGAACACCGAGGCGTAGAACTCGGCGGCCTCGGCGACGGTGTGGTCGAACCAGAGATTGGGGACGATGCGCTGCATGTCGGGTCCTCTCATCGGTGAGCCCTGGACTGGTCGTCCGGTCGAGCCTACGTCGCACGAGATCCCGGGGCGAGCCCGGGATGACGGGGGCCTCGTCATCCCGGCGGACGCCGGGATCTCGGCGGGGGCGTAGGCGTAGATCCCGGATCGAGTCCGGGATGACGTGCGGAGTCCGGGATGACGGGAAGGGCCTGGGATGTCGTGACCCTCGTCATCCCGGCGGACGCCGGGATCTCGAACACCTCGATCGGAGCGAGT
>JAGPGQ010000167.1:0-4114 GCA_018055925.1 Micropruina sp. | reverse complement strand
AGGCGTAGATCCCGGATCGAGTCCGGGATGACGTGCGGAGTCCGGGATGACGGGAAGGGCCTGGGATGTCGTGACCCTCGTCATCCCGGCGGACGCCGGGATCTCGAACACCTCGATCGGAGCGAGTCAACTATCATTGATGATAGTATCATTGGCGATACTCTCCTGGAGGTGCGCATGTTCATAGGCCGCAGCGAGCAACTGGCACAACTCGACTCGCTTCTCCGGCGAGTTCGCGACCAGCGTGATGCCAAGCCGGGCATGGCGCTCATGATCCGGGGCCGCCGCCGGGTCGGGAAGTCGCGACTCGTGGAGGAGTTCATTGAGCGGGCCGGCGTCCCGCATCTCTTCTTCGCCGCGTCCGGGAGGCCGCTTCGCGACGAACTCCGGCTCTTCGCGGAGGAGGCGGCGGCGTCCGACCTTCCCGGTGCCGACCTGTTCGAAGGCGTCGAGTTGAGTTCGTGGGATGCGGCCTTCCGATTGCTGGCCAGTGCGCTCCCGGACGAGGGCGGCATCGTGGTGCTCGATGAGGTGCCCTACCTGATCGGCATGGACGAGCACTTCGAGGGGACGTTGCAGCGAGCCTTCGATCGCGAACTCTCCCGGAAGAGACTGCTCCTGATCGGCATCGGGTCAGACTTGTCGATGATGGAATCGCTCAACGCCTACGGCCGTCCGTTCCATCAGCGGGCCACCGAGATGGTGGTGCCCCCGCTGACCCCGGGTGAGGTCGGCGCGATGCTCGGACTGTCGCCGGCCGACGCGTTCGACGCCTACCTGGTGACCGGCGGGCTGCCACTCATCTGCACCGAGTGGCCGGCGGGTGCGTCGCTGTGGGACTACCTGAGCCAGGGCGTGGCGAATCCGACATCGGCCCTGTTGGTGTCCGCGGAACGTTCGCTCGCGGCCGAGTTTCCTTCCGACGTGCAGGCCCGCACCGTGCTCGGCGCCGTCGGGAGCGGCGAGCGGACCTTCACCGCCATCGGACGGGCTGCCGGGGGCATTGCGTCGACGTCGCTGAGTCGCTCGCTGAAGGTCCTCGCCGCGAAGCGGGTGCTCGCGGTCGATGAGCCACTCTCGACGAAACCCTCGAAGGATCGGCGCTATCGGGTCGCCGATCCCTATCTGCGGTTCTGGCTGGCGTTCCTGGGTTCGCACCTGAATGAGATCGAGCGTGGCCGCGGTGATCGGGTGCTCGCGCGCATCCGGCCCTCCTGGACGTCGTGGCGCGGGCGCGCGATCGAACCCGTTCTGCGGGAGGCGCTCGAACGGCTCGCGCCCTCGCCGATCCGGATGAAGGAGGGCGCGCCGGGAGTGGTCGGCGGTTACTGGACGCGCACCAACGACCCCGAGATCGACATCGTCGCCGCCGATCGCGCCCCGGTCGCCAAGCGGATTCTCGCGGTCGGGTCGATCAAGTGGCTGGAGAAAGCACCCTTCGATCGGCACGACTACGGCCGGCTCCTGGCGCACCGGTTGCAGCTGCCGGGCGCCCCGGTGGACGCACCACTGCTGGCCATATCGCGATCCGGGTGCGAGGTGGACGGGGTTGTGCACATCGGCCCCGATGAACTCATTGGTGCCTTCTGAGGTCATCGTCCGGAGTGGTGACGAGATCCCGGCGTTCGCCGGGATGACCGGGGCGCGGAGCGCAGGGGGTCTGGAGTGGCTCCGCGATGACGGCACCTCGTCATCCCGGCGGACGCCGGGATCTCGGGCGGGGCGCAGGCGTAGATCCCGGATCGAGTCCGGGATGACGGGAAGGGGCCGGGAAGGCGGGAAGGGGCCGGGAAGGCGGGAAGGGTCCGGGAAGGTGGGGACCGTCATCCCGGCGGACGCCGGGATCTCCCAACTATTGACAAACTTTACTGTCAATAGCCATCCTGGAGGCATGCAGAGCGTCAGCGTCATCGAGTCGCCGGAGGCGGCGATCGTCGCGCTCGATCCGCGGCGCAGCCGGCTGCTGGCCTCGCTGGCCGAGGCGCCGGCGTCCGCGACGACGCTGGCCAAGCGGCTGGGGTTGCCGCGGCAGCAGGTGAACTATCACGTGCGCGAATTGGAGTCCCGCGGGCTGGTCGAGCTCGTCGAGGAGCGCCCTCGGCGCGGCATGACCGAGCGGGTCGTGCGGGCGTCCGCGGCGTCCTATCTGGTCTCGCCGTCCGCGCTCGGCGAGGCCGCGGCCGCGCCGGAGCAGGTCCCGGAAGCGGACCGGCTCTCCGCGCGCTATCTCGTCGCCCTCGCCGGGCGCGCTATCCGCGACGTCGGCGACATGCTGCGGCGTGCGGCGGGGCGCAGCGTGCCCACGCTCTCGCTGGACGCCGAGATCCGGTTCCGCTCGGCCGCCGACCGGGCCGCGTTCACCGACGAGCTCACCCGTGCGGTGACCCGGCTCGTCGCCGACTACCACCACGAGGACGCCGACGGCGGCCGCTGGCACCGGCTGGTGGTTCTTGCGCATCCCCGTCCGAACCCGAAGGAGACCCGATGACCGGCAACGACGAGGGACGCGCGATCGAGTTGGAGGTGACCGTCGCGGGCACCCCGGAGCAGGTGTGGGAGGCGATCGCGACCGGTCCCGGCATCACGGCGTGGTTCGTGCCGACGACCGTGGAGGGCGAGCCCGGTGGCGTCATCACCCAGGACTTCGGCCCCGGCATGCTCGTCGAGGGACGGGTGCAGGCCTGGGAGCCGCCGCACCGCTTCAGCTACGGCGAGCAGGCCGAACCGACGCCCGGGACGATGGCCTTCGAGTTCCTCGTCGAGGCCCGGGACGGCGGCACCTGCGTCGTCCGGCTGGTGAACAGCGGTTTCGGCTCCGGCGAGGAGTGGGACGACCAGTACGACGCCACCGAGAACGGCTGGCGGATCTTCCTGCACATCCTGCAGCTGCACCTGCGACGCTTCGCCGGGCAGCCGGCCGCCCGGGTGATGGCCATGGGGATGCGCCCGGGCACCGACGCCGCCGAGGCCATCTGGACCGCGGCGCGCACGGTGCTCACCCGGGACGGCGACACCGTGCACACCGGCGACATCACCCCGCCGATCGACGGCACGGTGACCCTGCGCGCCAACCGTGCCCTGGCCTTCGCCCTCGACTCGCCGGCTCCCGGCACCGGCCTGATCGCCATCGAGCCGCACGGCGGAATGACCGCGGTGAGCCTGTGGCTGGCGTTCTACGGTCCGGACGCCGCCGCGCTGGTCGACCGCGACGGACCGCGCTGGCAGGCGTGGGTGGACGAGCTCGTCTCGGACTGAGCCGGGCCGAACTGAGTCGAGGTTCGGCCAATCTGGCAAGGGGTTTCACCGCTCAACCCGTCGAACCCAGCCACCGTCGGTCAAGGCTCGGGGAGACCCCACGCGGCCGGCCCGGCCGGGCGACGCCCTCAGTGCTGCCCTTGTCCGCTCAGTACATTGGGGCATCAGTGCTCATGCCTGAGGAGGACCCCCATGCCCCACCCTTCATCGAAGTCCGAAACCTCCCGGAGGCGCCGGACCTTCGCCGCGATCGGGGCCGGAGTTGCGGCCTGCGCAACGGTCGGATCGCTGCTGACCGACGCCCGCAGCACCTGGTACGAGCGGCTGAAGAAGCCGTCGTGGCAGCCGCCGCGGGCGGCGTTCCCGATCGTCTGGACGTCGCTTTACGCGATCGTCGCGGTGTCGGCGTCGACCGCGGTCTCACGCATGGAGGCCGAGGGTCGCGCCGCCGAGGCGTCCGGCTTCAAGCGGGCGCTCGCGACGAACCTGATCCTCAACGCAGGTTGGTGCGGGCTCTTCTTCCGGGCCCGGAACCTGCCCGCCGCGACCGTCGGTGCCGCGGCTCTGGCCGGCTCGTCGGCCCGGCTCGCCCGGCGGGCGGCGTCCACCGGGGCGGGCCCTGCGCTGGGGCTGGGCGCCTACGCCGCCTGGTGCGGGTTCGCCACGGCACTGTCATCGTCCCTGGCGACGCTCAACCCGGCCGACGACGAGTGAACCTGAGCCCGGCTGCTTCGGAACGGGCGGACATGACCCGTCGCGTGCCCATCGACGTTGGGACGAGCCGTGGCGTCTGAGCTCGTCTGGTTGCGCCGGGACCTGCGGCGCCGCGACCTGCCGCTGCTGGCCGCCGCGGCCGACG
>JAGPGQ010000166.1 GCA_018055925.1 Micropruina sp. | reverse complement strand
GCGCCGACCCGGTACACCCGGTCGTCGGCGAGCACCGGCGCCATCACCTGGAAGCCGACCGGCAGGCCGTCCTCGGGGGCCAGCCCGCACGGGAACGAGCCGGACGCGTTGCCCGCCATGTTGGACGGGATGGTGCACAGGTCGGCGGCGTACATGGCCAGCGGATCGTCGGTGCGCTCGCCGAGCCGGAACGCGGTGGTCGGCGTGGACGGCGACACCAGAGCGTCGACCGATTCGAAGGCGGCGTCGAAGTCCCGGGCGATCAGCGTCCGGGCCTTCTGGGCGGAGCCGTAGTAGGCGTCGTAGTAGCCGGAACTGAGGGCGTAGGTGCCGATGATGGTCCGCCGCTTCACCTCCTCGCCGAAGCCGGCGTCGCGGGTCCGGGCCATCACCTGCTCGGCGCTGGCGGTGCCGTCGTCGCCGGCCCGCAGGCCGTAGCGCATCGCGTCGAACCGGGCCAGGTTCGAGGACACCTCGCTGGGCATGATCAGGTAGTAGGCGCCCAAGGCGTAGTCGAAGTTGGGGCAGGAGACCTCGACGATCTCGGCCCCGGCGGCGGCGAGCGCGTCCAGGGCCTCCGCGAATCGCTGCCGCACCCCGGGGGCGTAGCCGTCGCCGTCCAGTTCCTTCACCACGCCGAGCCGCATGCCGGTCACGTCGGCCCGCCGGGCGGCGGTCACCACGTCCGGGACGGGGGCGTCGATCGAGGTGGAGTCCATCGGATCCCAGCCGGCGATCACCCGGTGCAGCAGGGCGGTGTCGAGCACGGTCCGGCCGCACGGCCCGGGCTGGTCGAGGCTGGACGCCATCGCGATCACCCCGTAGCGGGAGGTGCCGCCGTAGGTGGGCTTCACCCCGACGGTGCCGGTGACGGACGCCGGCTGCCGGATCGAGCCGCCGGTGTCGGTGCCGAGCGCCAGTGGTGCCTCGAACGCGGCCAGCGCGGCGGCCGAGCCACCGCCGGAGCCGCCGGGGATCCGGTCGAGCGCCCAGGGGTTGCGGGTCGGGCCGTAGCCGGAGTTCTCGGTGGACGAGCCCATCGCGAACTCGTCCAGGTTGGTCTTGCCGAGCACCACCAGGCCGGCGTCCAGGACCCGTTGGGTGACGGTCGCGTTGTACGGCGGCTGCCAGCCCTCGAGGATCCGGGAGCCGGCCGTGGTGGGTGCGCCGGTCATGCAGAACAGGTCCTTGACCGCCAGCGGCACCCCGGCCAGCGGACCCAGCGGTTCACCGGCGGCCCGCCGGGCGTCCACCCGGTCGGCGGTGGCCAGGGCGCGTTCGGCGTCCACGTGCAGGAAGGCGTGGATGTCGCCGTCCACGGCCTCGATCCGGTCCAGGTGGGCCAGGGCGACCTCGCGCGCCGACACCTCGCCGGTGGCGATCCGCTCCGCGAGGACGGCGGCGCTCGTCCGGACCAGGTCGCTCACTGCTCCTCCCCCAGGATGCGCGGCACCCGGAAGCGGTCGTCCTCCACGGACGGCGCACCGGCCAGGACGGACTCGACCGGCAGCGACGGCCGCACCTCGTCGGCCCGGAAGACGTTGGTGAGTGGCAGCGCGTGCGACATCGGCGGCACGTCGTCCGGGACGTCGGTGACCTTCGCCACGGCGTCCAGGATCACCTCGAGTTGCGGCGCCAGCCGCGCCAACTCGTCCTCGGACAGGTCGATCCGGGCAAGCGCCGCCAGGCGCGCCACCTCGGCTGTGGTCAGGGCCACCGGTTGCTCCTCGCTCGTCGTCGATCGACCACTGTAGTGGGACGGCCCTTGGGTCGTGGTCGGCCCGTCGTGGACGGACCGCGGCCACCCTTCGCCGTTCCCGCCACGCGTGTGCTGCTCACGGTTGTAACAAAAATGCGCGACACTTGAGCGATGTTCCTGCTGCGCGTGGCCCTGCCCGATCGGCCCGGCTCGCTGGGTCTGGTGGCGACCGCCATGGGCACCGTCGGTGCCGACATCCAGGCGGTCGAGATCGTCGAGAAGTACGAGGGGTTCGCCGTCGACGACTTCATGGTCGAGGTGCCGGCCGGCACGCTGCCCGATGCCCTGATCAGCACCTGCGACGACCTCGAGGGTGTCGAGGTGCTGTGGTTCTCGCACTACCCGGTCGGCTGGGGCCTGCACGCCGACGTGGCGGTGCTCGACGAAATGACCGAGGATCCGGGACGGGCCGGGACCATCCTCACCGAGGCCGCGCCGGCGGTGTTCCGGGTCACCTGGGCCGCCCAGGTCGACCGGTTCCAGGGGCGCGTGATCACCCGGACGCCGATGGCCCCGGACGTGGACGCCCTGCCGCTGCACCTGCTCGGCTCGCTCGACCAGCCGACCTGCAGGGAACTGGACGCCGGCTGGCTGCCCGGGTGGCCGGAACTGCTGGTCGCGTCCGCTTCGTTCAAGGACGGCACCGCGCTGGTCCTGGCCCGCAATGGGGGTCCGGACTTCTTCCGGTCGGAGTTGGCCCGGCTGCGGCACCTGACGTCGCTGGCGGGCTGATCGAGGTGTTCGATGGGCGCGAGCGGCTCAGCCTCGATCCACCGATCTGCGCCTACTGCGCGACCCCAGCTGGGCACACTGGCTGCGCCGGGCACGCTCGCCGTACGACCCGGTACGCCTTCGCGCACCCGGCTTCCCAGTGCACCCCTCCGGCGCCGCTCGCTACGGCGCCCATCGGCGGATCGAGGCTCAGCCGCCGGCGCCGCTCATCATGGTGAAGATGTACCAGCCGTAGAGGAACAGCACCACGGACGCCGCCACGAAGCCCAGGCTCACCCACCAGCGCATGCGCTTCTTCTGCCGGGTCGACGGCACCTCGGTCGGGCCCCACTCGCCGAGCTTGGGCCACACCCGCGGCGGTGCCCCCGCGTTCAGGTTCAGGTTGCTGTTCAGGCCCTCCACGGCGGTCATTCTAGTTGGCTCCCCGATCACTCGGCGGCCTGGCGGCCGTAGCCCCGGCCGCCGCCGGTCAGGCGGCGGTTTGGTGGAAGAAGTCGATGAAGATCGGGACCGGGGATGGGGGTGCTGCTCGTGCTGCCCGCACGTGGTGGGGTAGGTCGGGTGGTCGGCTGGTGTAGTGGTGCCCGGTGGGGGTGTGGATGGTGGGTGGGGGTGTGGATGGTGATGGTGCCGTCGAGGGTGCCCATCCCCGGACGGGGAGATCCCGGGGCAAGCCCGGGATGACGGGGACGGCGGCCCGCGTCGCACCGGCAAGCCAGAGATGACAGGGCCGGCGGCGGCCTCATTGCACCGAAAGCCGCGGGATGACAACGGTCCCAGGAAGGTGAGCCACGCACACGTTCGACCGCACGATCGAGGACGCCGACGGCGACCAGGCTCATCCGGACTCCCCGGCCTTGTCGGAGCGCAGAGATTCCAGCCGGGTGGCGATGTGTCGCCGCTCGACTCCTTCCGGGCAGCGGGCCAGGGCTTCGGCGTAGGCCTCCACCGCGGCGTCCGTGCGTCCGTCCCTGCGGAGCAGTTCGGCTCGGACCAACTCCACCCGGTGGTTGCCCGGCAGTCGCTCGCCGACCGCCCGGAGCAACGCCAGCCCCGCCATCGGACCGATCGCCTCCCCCTCCGCGACCGCCCGGTTGAGCCGGACCAGGGGCGAACCGGTCAGCGACTCCAGCCGGCGGTACGTGCGGGCGATACCCACCCAGTCGGTGTCCGCCGCCGTGGCGGCGGTGGCGTGGAAAGCGGCGATCAACGCCTGCAGGCGGAGCTCCTCCGCGTACCCCTCGCCGGGTTCCAGCGACCGCAGCCTGGTCAGGCCGTCCGCGATCTCGTCCGCATGCCAGCGGGCCCGGTCCTGCTGGGCCAACAGCACCGGTTCACCGCCGGGCCCGGTCCGGGCGTCCCGGCGGGCATGGTGCAGCCGCAACAGCGCGGCGAGGGCCGTCGGCGTCCGCTCGCCGGGCAGCAGGTCGGCGGCCAGGACCGCCAACCGGACGGCGTCGCCGGCGTCCGCCACCCGGAGCACCTCGTCGCCGCCGGGTGCGTAGCCGGCCGTGAACGCGAGATAGATCGACCGCGCCACGTCGTCGAGCCGGTCCGGCCAGCGCTCCGGATCCGGCACCCCCAGCGCCACACCGGTCGTGGCCAGGCGTCGCTTGGCCCGGGTGAGCCGTGCCGCCATGGTCGCGGTCGGCACCAGGAACAGTCGCGCGATGGCCTCGGTCGGGACGCCCAGCACGAACCGCAACGCCAGCGCCGGCCGGACGTCCTCGGCCAGCGCCGGATGCGTGGCCATGAACAGCAGCGGAATGCGTTCGTCGGCATCCTCGCCCGGCAGCGCGGAACCCGGCCCGGACGACCGCTGCAGGATCGCCGCCCGGAACTCGGGCGCCGCCCGGCGCGACTCCTTGCGCTGCGCGTCCACCAGCCGACGCCGGGCGACGGTGGCGAGCCAACCCGCCGGATTGGCCGGGACGCCCCGCGCCGGCCACTGCTCGGTCGCCTGGACGAAGGCGTCCGCCAACGCGTCCTCGGCCAGGTCGGGACGCCCGGTCGCGCGGATCAGCTGCCCCAGCAGCAGGCCCCACGACCGGGCGTGCACGTCGCCGAGCAGCGCCGCGGCGGTCATTCGTACGGGTCGACCACCGGCTGCACCTGCATGTCGTACGGCGGCAGGATGCGCAGCAGTTCGAGCACCACGTCCAGCGACGGGGCCTCGATCAGATAGAAGCCGCCCAGCCCCTCGATGACCTCGGCGTACGGTCCCTCGGTGATCGAGAGCCTGCCGCCGCGGGTGCGCAGGCTCGTCGCGGTGGACGGGCCGCCGAGTGCCGCGGAGGACACCACCTGGACGCCCTCGCGCGCCTCACAGGCCGCGTCGAAGGCCTCGAACTTCTGCATTCCGGCGTACTGCTCCTCCTCGGAGAGCGAATCCCACGCCGGCAACTCCCCGTCGCCGATCAACAACACCAGGTACTGCATGATGAACTCCTTTCGCCTGGACGGACGTTCCGTCACCACCTTGTCGTCCGGACGTGGCCGGAATCGACACTCCGCGGCAGATCCGTTCAGGATTTCTTGGCCACCGCCCGGGCGGCGTCCGGACCCTCGTTCAGCAGCACCTCGAAACCGGCGGCGTCCAGGATCGGCCGCTTCAGCGCGACCGCCTTGTCGTACTTGCTGCCCGCGTTGTCGCCGACCACGACGAAGTCGGTCTTGCCCGACACCGACGCGGCGGACCGTCCACCCCGAGTGGTGATCGCCGCCGCGGCACTGTCGCGGGTGTAGCCGGGGATCGAGCCGGTGACCACCACCGACAGGCCCGCCAGCGTCTGCGGAACGTCGTCGGCGCCCTCGGCGGGTTCATCGGCCAGCGCGCAACCCGCGGCCTGCCACTTCTCGACGATCGCGGTGTGCCAGTCGACGGTGAACCAGTCGCGGATCGCGGCCACCAGGGTCGGCCCCAGGCCGTCGACCGCGGCCAGCTCCTCCTCGGTGGCCGCCTGCAGCCGCTCGATGCTGGGGAACGCGGCGGCCACGTCGGGAGCCACCCCCTTGCCGATGTGCCGGATCGACAGCGCCACCAGGAATCGGGCGAACGGACGGGTCTTCGCCTCGGCCAGGTTCGCCAGCAGCTTCTCGCCGTTGGCCGACAGATACCGCCCGGGCTCCTCGCCCTTGCGCGGACCGCGGGTGAACAACGGGACCGTGACCAGGGACTCGGCGTCCACGGCGAACAGGTCGCCCTCATCGGTCAGCAGGCCCGCCGACAGCAGCGCGTCCGCGGCCTGCCAGCCAAGCACCTCGATGTCGAGCGCCTGCCGCGAGGCCAGGTGGAACAGCCGCTCGCGCAGCTGGGCCGGGCACGAGCGGGTGTTCGGGCAGCGCAGGTCGGCGTCCCCCTCCTTCTCGGGGGCCAACTCGCTGCCGCACGAGGGGCAGTGCGTCGGCATCACCCACTCGACCTCGCTGCCGTCGCGCAGCGCCACCACCGGCCCGACCACCTCGGGAATCACGTCGCCGGCCTTGCGCAGCACCACCGAGTCGCCGATCAGCACCCCCTTGCGCTTCACCTCGGAGGCGTTGTGCAGAGTGGCCTGCTCGACCGTGGAGCCGGAGACGAACACGGGTTCCATCACCGCGTACGGGGTCACCCGGCCGGTCCGCCCGGTGTTCACCCGGATCTCGAGCAGCTTGGTGGTGACCTCCTCCGGGGGGTACTTGTAGGCGATCGCCCAGCGCGGCGCCCGGGAGGTGCTGCCCAGCTGGTCCTGCCGCTCGCGGTCGTCCACCTTGATCACGACGCCGTCGATCTCGTGCTCGACCCCGTGCCGGTTCTCGCGGTAGTGCTCGATGTAGGCCCAGGCCTCGTCGATGGTCGCCACCACCCGGCAATGCGTCGAGACCGGCAGTCCCCAGGCCCGCAGCAACTCGTAGCCGTGCGACTGGCTGTCGATGGTGATGCCGGAGACCTCGCCGAGACCGTGGCACAGGAACCGGAGATTGCGGGACGCCGTGACCCGGGGGTCCTTCTGCCGCAGTGAGCCCGCGGACGAGTTGCGCGGGTTGGCGAACGGTGCTTTGCCGGCCGCGACGAGGCCCTCGTTGAGGATCGCGAAGTCCTCGGGACGCATGAACACCTCGCCGCGGACCTCCACCACGTCGGGTACGTCGCCGGTCAGCCGAGCCGGGATGGACGCGATCGTGCGGACGTTGGCGGTGACGTCCTCGCCCACCCGGCCGTCGCCGCGGGTGGCGGCGCTGGCGAGGCGTCCGTCCCGGTAGACCAGGTCGAGAGCCAGGCCGTCGATCTTCAGTTCGCACAACCAGCCGGTCACCTCGACGTCCTTGGTGGCCCGGGCCACCCATCGCCGGAAGTCGTCGGCGGAGAAGACGTTGTCCAGGCTCATCAGCGGACGCAGGTGGGTGACCGGGGCGAAGGTGGCCGACGGCGCGCCGCCGACCTTCTGGGTCGGCGAATCCGGGGTGCGCAACTCGGGATGGGCGTCCTCGATCGCCTCGAGCTCGCGCATCAGCGCGTCGAACTCACCGTCGCTGATGGTCGGCGCGTCGGTGACGTAGTAGCGGAACCGGTGCTCCTCGATCTGCTGGGCCAGTTCGGCGTGCCGGGCCCGGACGTCGTCTGCGATCACGGGTGGCAATCTACCGGCCCGGTCGGACGCAACCGGGCGGCGGGCCGGCATGCCAACCACCAACAGGCTCAGCCGTTGAAGACGCCGACCACCGCGATCATCAGGCCGATGCCACCCATGACGAAGCCGAGGTACTGCATCGGGACGAAGAACAGGGTGTGTCGGTTGGTCAGCGACGACCGGACCTGCGTGCTCTCCTGTCGCAGCACGTACTCGCCCACCGCCCACGGGTCGGCGAGCTGGCCGGGACGCTGCGGATCGGGCACGTGGGCGTACGCGCCGCCGCGCACCTGGGCGGCGACCTCGTTGCGCCGCCGGGCGTACCAGTCGTTGAACTCGGCCACCGGACGCTTCTGATTGAGGTGGTCGCCGAGGAACCAGGTGCCCACGCCGCCGCCGATCAACATCAGCCCGATGAAGACCAGGTCCATCGCCGGGTTCATCACCGAGATCGCCGCACCCAGCCCGACCGAGGCCAGGGCGATCAGCAGGGCCAACACGCCCCAGCCGCGCCAGATGATCATGCGTCCGACCCTAGAGGCCGGCGGTGCCGCCGGCGCTGCCCCGCCGCCGTGCGGAATCGCCGCTCCGTTGCCGCCGGTGCACCACCCGTCGACACGCGCGACCACCCGGGCATACCGTGGCCCGATGCGAGCGACCCGCGCTCCCCTCGCCCACCGGCCGCCCGGTGGCGCACGGCTATGATCGGCCCCGAGCCGCACGGTGCGAGCACCCTGGACGAGTTGCGCGCCGAGGGGTTCGTCGGTCGCACCGCACCCCTGAGCGCGATCCGGGCCGCACTGGACCGCACCACGCCGCAGCGGGTCCACCTGGTGCACGGCCCCGGCGGCATCGGCAAGACCACCCTGCTGGACGCCGCCGCACGCCTCGGCCACGCCCTGGGGCGTCCCGTCCATCGGCTGGACGCCCGTGACCTGGTGTGCTCGGTGCCCGCGGTCACCGGCTGGTACGGCGCGGCGGCCGA
The DNA here is from genome assembly GCA_018055925.1 of Micropruina sp. Lineage (GTDB taxonomy): Bacteria > Actinomycetota > Actinomycetes > Propionibacteriales > Propionibacteriaceae > Micropruina. The sequence goes on along the minus strand of JAGPGQ010000166.1, from coordinate 636 downwards.
AGACGACACCCCCGCCCTGCTGCTGATCGACGGCTACGAACTGCTGGCCCCGCTGGACGACTGGTTCCGGACGGTGTTCCTGCCGTCGCTGCCGTCCGGCACGGTGACGGTGCTGGCCGGACGCACCGCGCCGTCCGACGCCTGGTGGTTGGACGCCGGCTGGCGGACGCTGGCCGCGACCCATCGGCTCGACCCGTTGGACGCCCCCGACAGCGACACCCTGCTGCAACGCCTGGGCGTGCCGGACGCCGAACGGGCCGCGCTGACCCGGTTGGCCAAGGGGCACCCGCTGGTGCTGGTGCTGCTCGCGGAGGTGAGCCGACGGCAGGGCGGGATCGCCGACTTCGGGGACGCGCCCGACGTGGTCGGCCGGTTATGTGCCCGGGTCATGGACGACGTGCCGAGCCCCGCCCACCGCCTGGGCCTGGCCACCTGCGCGCACGCCGCCCAGATGACCCAGGACCTGCTGCGCCGCACCGTCGGCGACCAGGTCGAACCGGTCTGGACCTGGCTCGTGGCCCGGCCGTACGTGCGGCACGGCACCGTCGGGCTGTACCTGCACGATGTGGTCCGAGCCCTGTTCGAGGCCGAGTTCCGGCACCGCTCCCCGGACGGTTACCTCGCCCTGCACCGCAC
>JAGPGQ010000019.1:22966-27163 GCA_018055925.1 Micropruina sp. | reverse complement strand
CGGTCGGCCCGGATCGCGTCGATCGCCTGGCCGATGGCCATCTCGTTGCCGATGTCGAGCGCGGCGGTGGCCTCGTCCAGGACGACGATCGGCGCGTCCTTGAGCAGTGCGCGGGCGATCGAGATCCGCTGCCGCTCGCCGCCGGAGAGGTTCGACCCGCCCTCGCCGACCCGTGCCTCCCAGCCGCCGGGCAGCCGTTCGGCGATCTCGTCGACCCGGGCACGGGTGGCGGCGGCGATCACCTCGTCCCGGCTGAGGCCCGGGTTGCCGATCCAGACGTTGTTCAGGATCGTGTCGTCGAACAGGTAGACGTCCTGGAAGACCGGCGCGACCGCGGCCTCGACGACGCCGGTGCCGAGGGCGGGCAGCGGGACGCCGCCGATCGAGACGGTGCCCCCTTCGGGGTCGTAGAACCGGGCGATCAGCCGGGTGATCGTGGTCTTGCCCGAGCCGGACGGGCCGACGATCGCCGTCATCCGGCGCGCTGGCGCGGTGAACGTCAGCCCGTGCAGCACGGCCGGGCCGCCGTAGCCGAAGGTGACGTCGTCGAAGCCGATCGAGTGGTCGGCCGGGGTCGCCGGGGTGGCCGGTTCGGGCAGCGGGGTCACGGCGTAGAGGTCGTCGAAGTTGCTCAGCGTCGACTTGGCCACCGAGACGCCGCCCCCGAGCGCCCCCGACTGCGAGATCGGCTCGGTGAACCGGACGCCCAGCACCAGCAGCGCGATCAGCGTCGCGGGGTCGAGTGAACCGCCGACCGCCAGGTAGGCGCCGAGCACGATGATCACGGTGAGCGCCAGCTGCACGAACCCGGCGAACACCGCGATCCCGGCCCCGCCGGTGACCAGCAGGCCGCGGTAGGCGGTGTGCTGGCGCTGCAGGGCCTCCTCGACCAGCCGCTCGGCGGTCGAGGAGTCCCCCGCCGACCGGAGCGCCGGCTGCACCCGGGCGAACTCGATCACCCGGTTGGAGGCGTCCCCGATGGCCTCGATGTGCTCGTCGCTGTCGTGCTTCATGTTGCCGCTGAGCCAGCGGAACACGAACCACATCACCGGCACGGTGGCGGTCATCGCGAGCGCGAGCCGCCAGTCGAAGTAGTACATGCCGATCAGCACGGTGGCCGGGGTGATGAACCCGGTGAGGATCAGCCGGACGATCGCGTACGGCGTCGACGAGACGAACATGGTGCCCCGGGTGGCGACGTCGGCCAGCAGTCCGGAGCGGTCGGTGGCGAACCACGCGATCGGCAGCTCGACCAGCCGGTCGCCGAGGCGATCCAGCAGCGACTGCAGCACCACCGTGCTGGCCTTCATGCCGATCTGGCTGGCGAACCAGAACGCGATCGCGTAGGCCACCGCGACCACCGCCATCGCGCTCAGCCAGGTCTGCACGCTCGCCAGGTCGCCGACGAACAGGGCGCGCAGCAGCGGGACCAGCATCAGGAACGCCACCCCCTGCAGCACGGCGGTGGCGACGATGCACCCGAGCTCGGTGATCAGCAGGCGCCGGGCGTCCGGCGAGGAGTAGTGCAGCAGGCTGCGGATCATGACCGGGCTCCCTCCGGTAGCGAACGGGCATGGTTGGCCTGGTAGTCGGCCCACATCCGGGCGTAGCGCCCGTCGGCCGCGACGAGTTCGAGGTGGGTGCCGCGCTCGACGATCCGGCCGCCGTCCAGCACCAGGATCTGGTCGACGCCGGCGATGGTGTGCAGCCGGTGAGCGATCACCAGCACGGTGCGGTCGGCCGCGAGCGCGCTGAGCGCGGTCTGGATCGCCGCCTCCGAGTCGGGGTCGGCGAACGCGGTGGCCTCGTCCAGCACCAGGATCGGCGCGTCGGCGAGCAGGGCACGGGCGATGGTCACCCGCTGCGCCTCACCGCCGGAGAGGTTGGCGTCGTCGCCGACCACGGCGTCGTAGCCGCGTTCGAAGCGCAGGATCCGGTCGTGGATCTGGGCGGCCCGGGCGGCCCGGCGCACGTCCTCGTCCGTCGCCTTCGGACGGCACAGGGCGATGTTGTCGCGCAGGCTGGCGCGCAGCAGTTGCACGTCCTGGAAGACGAAGCCGACCTCGCGGTAGAGCCGGTCGCCGGCGATCGTCCGGACGTCGGCCCCGCCGATCGCCACGGATCCGCGCTCGACGTCGTAGAACCTGGGCACCAGCCGGGCCAGGGTGGACTTGCCCGAACCCGAGGAACCGACCAGCGCGGTGACTGTGCCGGGCGTGCAGGCGGCGGCGATGTCGTGCAGCACGCGGTGATCGCCGTCGTAGCTGAAGGTCACCGCATCCGCCTCGATGTCGTGGCCGTTCGGTTCTGCCGGGGTGGCCGGCTCGACCACCGGCGGCACCGCGAAGAACGCGGCCAGGGACTCCTGCGCCTTCATCGCGTTGCGCAGGAACTGCGCGGACGAGCCCAGCTTCATCAGCGGTTCGGAGAGTCCCAGCCCGAGCAGGACGCCGGGCAGCACGTCGATCGGCTGCGCGAGGCCGGCGTTCACCAGCGCCAGGCCGACCGCGAGCAGGTAGACCAGCACGACGACGGGCGAGGTGACGATCTCGATGACGCTGGTGAGGATCGAGGTCTCGCGGGTCCAGCGTCCGATGAACCGCACGTACTGGTCGGTCTGGTCGCGGTAGCGGCGATGGCTGCGGCCGGTCTGCCCGAACCGCTTGACCACCGCGATGCCGTGCACGAACTCGACCGTCGCCCCGGAGAGCCGTTCGGTCGCGGCGTCGTACTCCTGGAACCGCTCGGCGCCGCCGCGCATCGCCATCGCGTACAGCACGATCGTGATGATCAGCGGCAGGACCGCCGCCAGCGCGTGCTGCCATTGCACGACGAGCAGGTAGCCGAGGCTGAGCACCGGAACCGCGACGGCGACGGTGAGGTCCTGGATCGCGTGCGCGACGAGCTGGTGCAATGAGTTGACGTCGTTCTCGACCATCTTGCGGACGGTGCCCGAGGTGCGGGCGTCGAACCAGCCGAGCGGCAGCCGCTGCAGGTGGCGGATGATCCGTTGCCGCAGGGACAGCTGCAGCTCGGCGTCCACGAAGTGCGCGATCATGCCCGAGGCGAACGCGGCGCCGAAGGCGGCGAACAGCGCGATCGCCGCGACGATCACGATCAGCCAGACCCGTCCGGCATCGACGGTTCCGCCGGCCAGCGCCGGCAGCAGAGTACGGGCCAACTCGACGATCGCGATGAACGGGACGACGCTGCACACCGCCCCCAAGGCGCTCAGGGCGACGATCGTCGCCAAGCTGCCGCGCACGGGGGCGAAGAAGTCCCCGTCCGCCCGTGGTGCGTGGTCACGCGCCATGAACCTCTCCTCCACCCGGGCCCGCCTCGGCGGGCGAGAACGGTTCCCGATGCTAGCTTGAACACTGTTCTAATTCCGGTCGTCTCATGGTTAGGCAAGCCTTGGCTCAGGTGCCGAACCGCGATGGAGGGGGTAGCTTGTCGGCGATGTCAACCCCGTTCCACGTCGGGCTGACGCCCGGGCTGGTCACCGACACCGCCCAGGAGTTGACCCGCGAGTCGCACCTGATGGCCTGGTCGATCCGCGACCTCGCCCGCCGGCTCGGCGTGGCCCCGTCGGTGCTGTACCACCACGTCGGCGGCAAGGACCTGCTGGCCCGGCACGTCGTCGAGCGGGTGGTCGCCGGGCTGGCTCCGCCCCCGGCCGACCTGCCCTGGGCGGAGTGGTTCCGCACCCTGCTGCTGGCGATCTTCCCGCCGCTGGTCGCCCACCCGGGCACGGCCGGCTGGCTGTTGATGCACGGCCCCACGTTCCCGACCCTGATGCCGATCGTCGAGGCGGGCATCGCATCGCTGGTGCGGGGCGGGTTCGGCGAGCGCGCCCCGATCGGGTACGCGGTGCTGCTGAACAGCGCCGTGCTCACCATCTCGCTCAGCGACGACCGGTTGCTGCACGAGGAGGACGGCCCCCGCGACCACGCCACCATGATGGCCGAGTTCCGGGCGGCCGCCGAGGACCGGCCGACCGTCCGCGCGATGGCCGACGACTTCATCGCCCCGTTCGCCCGCGGCGGGGAGACCGCCGAACGGCTGCGGGCCGACTACTACCGCCTGGTGGTCGACACGACCATCGCCGGGCTGCCCAGCGCGCTGGGCCGGGACCACGGCTGATCGCCGGTTCACCATCCCAGCCGCACCGTCAACCCGAACACATCGTCATCCCGG
>JAGPGQ010000019.1:0-22866 GCA_018055925.1 Micropruina sp. | reverse complement strand
CGTCATCCCGGACACATCGTCATCCCGGACTTGATCCGGGATCTCGACGGCAGACCTTCGACCACGACAGAGATCCCGGCGTTCGCCGGGATGACGGAAGGGGACGCGGCCGCACCCGTCGTCATCCCGGACACATCGTCATCCCGGACTTGATCCGGGATCTCGACGGCAGACCTTCGACGACAACGGAGATCCCGGCGTTCGCCGGGATGACGGAAGGGGACGCGGCCGGGATGACGGAGGGCGGGACGCGTTCGCCGGGATGACGGGATTCCGCCGGGGTCGCCGATCGATCAGGACGGCGCCAACGCCCGCTCGACCCCGTCGAGCACGACCCGGAGCTTGCCGGTGAACCAGTCCAGCGGGGCGGCGACGATCGCGTCCCGGATGGCGGCGTGGATCAGTTCCCGCTCGGCGGCGGTGGCACCGTGTTCGACCGGTTCCGGCAGGCTCGCCCGCTGCCAGAGCCGATGCAGGTGCTCGCGGCCCGGGCCGGCCTCGGGCACGACCGCGTCCAGGTGCTCATTGCCCCGCCGGTTGTCGTTGACCAGGTCGAACACCACATCGCAGGCGAGCACCGCGTTCTCGGGGGTGAACCCCTGCCGGATCAGCTGGGCGCAGACGTCGTCCATCAGCCGCATGATGCCGAGCGGGACGATGCCGCGCGCCGCCTCGGTGGCCGAACCCGGGTGCGCCGCCCAGGCGTGCCAGGCGGCCAGCGCGTACGACTCCAGCAGCTCGCGCCAGGGTCCGGTCAGCGGCGGCCAGTCCACCTGCTCGATGGCGTGGTCCAGGCCCAGCCGGACGAGCTCGTCCCGGTCGCGGGCGTAGCGGTAGAGGGTGGTCTCGCCGACGCCGAGCCGCTCCCGGACGGCCGCGAAGGTGAGCGCCGGAAAGCCGACGTCCAGCACCGCGCGGGCGATCGCCTCCCGGGTGAGCGCGGGCGGACGGCCGCGCCGTGCCGGCGTCCGGTCAGGCATCGACGGGTTCGGGCGCCCGCGGCGCGAACGTCCGGAACCTCGGATGCACCAGCACGAACAGGGCGACCAGGGCCATCACGGCGGCGCCGACGACGATCGGCAACTGCGGCCACACGCCGTACAGCGCGGTGCTCGCGGTGGGTGCGACGACGAAGGTGAGGCCGTTGGTGGCGCCGATGAGCCCGGCCAGGCCGCCCTGCTCGTCCCGGCGCATCAGCAGCGTCGGACCGGCGGTGTAGCCGGGCATGGCGATGCCCAACCCGAGCCCGATCAGCAGGATCGAACCGATCAGCGGCAGCCAGCCCGCGTCCGGGATCAGCACGGCGAAGCCCGCGACGGCGACCAGGGAGCCGACCCGCAGCAACGTGGGTGGCGTCCACCCGCTGCGCGGCACGATCAGTCCCTGGGCGACGATCATGCCCAGGCCGGCCGCGAGCAGCGCGCCGCCGGTGACCAGGCCGGTCTCCTCGGGGCCGAGGCCGAGCCGGTCCTGCACCAGGAAACCGGTGACGATCTGGATGAAGCCGAGCGCGGTGAGCATGCCGAAGCCGGCCAGCAGGAACGGCCATACCCGGGTGTCGGTGGGCCGGATCCGTGCCGGGTGCCGCACCAGGGAGGCGGCGGGCTGGCGGTGCAGGCGCAGCACGACCAAGGCCAGCCCGCCGGCGAGCAGGATCGGCACCACGATCAGCGGCGCCATCATGCCGATCGCCGACAACGCGCCGCCGGCCACGGCGCCCGCGACCATCGCCACCCCCTGCACGGCACCCACACCGGCCATGCCCTTCACCCGGGTGGCCTCGTCGTGCGTGACGTCGGCGATGTAGGCCTGCGCGGTCGGCGGCACGGCGGCGATCGCCGCACCGAACCCGATACCGCGCAGCAGCACGAACGCGAGGAACAGGGTAGTGCCGGTGACGACGCCCGCGATCCCGAGCTGGGCGACGCCGGCGAACAGGGCCATCGAGGCGGCGGCCAGCCCGAGCGCGGCGACCAGCACCGGCTTGCGCCCCCAGGACTGCGAACGGCGTCCCCAGAACTGGCTGGTGACCACCACCATCACCGCCGCCATGCTGATCGTGACGCCGATGTGCCACTCGGCCAGGCCGACCTCGCGGGCCAGCGGCGCGATGATCGGGTTGAGGGTCATCTGACCCATGTAGGCCAGGAACACCGAGATCAGCAGCACCCTGATCTGGGGTGCGACCTCGGCGTCCGAGGGGCTGTCGCTCATGATCGTCATCTCTCGCTCGGGGGATTAGATCGTAGTTCTATTTCGGGGGCCTACCCCCGTTTCTCAGGAGGTGGACGGCGCTGAGCCGAAGATCAGCAGCAACGCTCAGCATCGATCCGCCGAGGGGCGCCGTAGCGAGCGGCACCAGCTGGGCGCACCGGGAAGCCGGGCACGCGAAGGCGTACCGGGTCGTACTACGAGCGTGCCCGGCGCAGCCGGTGCCAGCTGGGGCCGCGCAGTAGGCGCAGATCGGCGGATCGAGACTCAGGCCTGCCAGAGCGCACTGATCGGCATCGCGCGAAGACGATCCCCGAAAGACAGGGTCTGTGGGCCCGTGTACAACACGATGCCGGCGAGCAGGTCGTCCCCGATTCGCTCGGCGAGGTGGCGGATGCCGCGGAAGTCCTCGGAACGCACCGTGGAGGCGGCCTTCACCTCGATCGCGACCACACGGCCACGCCGGTCCTCAAGGACGATGTCCACCTCGACGCCGTCCCGCGTCCGGTAGTGGAACAGCTCGGCGCGAGTCTCGGACCAGGAGAGCTGACGGGCGATCTCCATGGCTACGAACGCCTCCACCAACCCACCCAGCGGCGAGCCCGGACGACGAAGCGACCCGGCGTCCTGGTCGAGCAGGTTTGCCGCGATGCCGCTGTCGACGAAGGCCAGCTTGGCGGTCGCGGTCGCCCGGGTTCGCAGATTGCGTGACCAGGCCGGAATCCGCTTGACCAGGAAGACCTCCTCGAGCAGGCCGAGGTAGCGCACGACGGTCACCCGAGGGATGGCCAGTTCACCGGCCAGCGCAGCGGCCACCAGGGGTTGCCCAGACCTGGCTGCGAGGAGGGCCACCAGCGCACGCATCTCGGGGCCACGCTGGATCTCGGACAGTTGAATCACATCGCGGTTGATCAGGTCGGCCACGTAGGAGTCCAGGAACCTCTCGCGGCGGCGGTCGGGCCGCTCGATCGCACCCGGGAATCCACCACGCACCAGGCGATCGATGTAGTCGGCCCGGGAGAGGCTCGAGTCGCAGCGGAGGTCCGCTCCCCGCCGGAAAACCGAGTCGACGAAGTCACCCTCGACCCCATCGATCTCGCTTTGCGAGAAGGGCCAGAGTTCAATCGTCTCGGTGCGGCCCGGCAGGGAGTCGGCGATCCCCCGCATGGCGAGCACGCGCGCCGAGCCGGTGAGCAGGAACCGGCCCGGGGTCGGATCCGCGTCGACCACGGCCTTGATCGCGAGCAGCAACTCCGGCGCCCGTTGGACTTCATCGATGATCTGCAGGCGTCCCGGTTCGCCCTCCACGAAACCAGCGGGGTCGGCCAACGCGGCATTCCGGGTTGGCGCATCGTCGAGGGTACGCCAGTCGGCATCGGCTTCCGCGCCCAGCTGTGCCGCCAGCGTGCTCTTCCCGCTCTGGCGAGCTCCGTTGATGATCACCACCCGCGTGTCGGACATCGCCTCCGCCGCGACGGCGAACGCCCGGCGCGGAATCACCCGACCCAACGGCGACTGAGGTATGCGCATCGGGCTCCCTTCGTGACCGGTCAGCGCCCACAACTCTACGCCGACGTGTTCGTTTTGCCGTGCGCAGCGTGTTCATTCTGCCGCTGCTTGCATGTTCATTCTGCCGCAGGTCGGGCGGTCCTGTGTTCGCCGAGGCCACCGCCCTGACCGCCATCCTCAGCCTCCCCCGGCGCCCTCATCTCTGCCCGCATGGTCCGCAAGCACTGTGGCTGATCGGCGCTCGGTCAACTCAGCTCAAGGCGTCCTGATCGTCTGTTGCCTCCGGGTCGGACAGGACCCGGAGGCAACTCCAGTTGGAGATCGGCGAAGGCACGCTTGCCTTCGACTGCTCGACGGTGTCGCCGCACGTCGGTGAGCCGGGATCCCCTGGGACGAGCTGGGTCTCGCGGCGGACGTCGCACCCCCCTCGCCGTGGGAGCCGCGATCTCGACATCGCCGCCCGATGGAGGGAAACCTCGCCGATCTCGTGTAGCAACCCGAAATCCACCATGGGTTCCCATGATCGACGAGCGATCTCGACATCGCCGCTCCCTCGGACGCAGTCGCCGCCCGTGGGACCGCCGGAGATCCCGGGACAAGCCCGGGATGACCACACGAACAGAACCGCCGCCGGTGGGGACACCGGGACAAGCCGAGATGACCGCGCGGACGGACTCACCGCCGCAGGTGCACCCTCCGTCATCCCGGGCTTGCCCCGGGATCTCCTGCTTGGCTCGAATGGGTGTGCATCCGGATGCCGGTCTCGTTGAAGATGCTGATCACCTGGGCGGCGCGTCCGCCCGCGGCGCTCATGGCGTGCGGGATGCGGGTGTCGAACTCGGCCGCCTCGCCCCGGGTGAGGGTGAGGTCCTGCCCGCCGAGCCGCAGCCGCAGGCGTCCGGAGAGCACGTAGAGCCACTCGAAGCCCTCGTGCACCCGCAGCTCGGGCAGTTCCCGCACCGGCGGATAGGTGATCTTGTAGGTGTGGATCGGCGACCCCTCCGGCGCCAGCGGCGCGATCAGCATGCCGTCGCGCCGGACCACGGGACGGCGCACCCGGGGATCGGGCGCCTCGCCGGCGATCAGGTCGTCCACCCGGATGCCGAGTTGCCGGGTGAGCGGCACCAGCAGTTCGAGACTGGCCTGCCGCTTGCCGGACTCCAGCCGGGACAGCGTACTGGCCGAGACCGACGCCCGCGCGGCGAGGTCGTCCAGGGTCCAACCGCGCGCCTTCCGCGCGGCGCGCAGCCGCGGCCCCACCTGTCCGAGCGCCTCCAGCATCGCGACCTCCTTGCGAATTCTGCAAACCTGTTTGCGATTCTGCCATGTCGCCGGACACCCTGGGCGCATGACTGATTCCAGGTGGGACGTGGTGGTGATCGGTGGCGGCCCGGCGGGGCTGGCCGCGGCCTTGATGCTGGGCCGCTCGCGGCGCCGGGTGCTGGTGATCGACTCCGGCAGCCCCCGCAACCGGTTCGCCGCGCACATGCACGGCGTGCTGGGCAACGAGGGCGTCGATCCCGCCGATCTGCTGGCCCGCGGCCGCGCCGAGGTGGCCGGGTTCGGCGTCCAGGTGGCCGAGGGCCTCGTCGAGCGGGTCGATCTCACCGAGCACGGGGTGCGCGTCCGGCTGGCGGACGAGGTCGAGCACCGGGCAAGGGCGGTGCTCGTGGCGACCGGGATCAGCGACGAGCTGCCGCCGATTCCGGGGCTGGCGGCTCGCTGGGGAACCACGGTGCTGCACTGCCCGTACTGCCATGGCTGGGAGGTGCAGGGGCGGCGGCTCGGCGTCCTGCTCAGCTCACCGCTGGCCGTCCACCAGGCCGAGCTCGTCCGGCAGTTGAGCGAGTCGGTGACCGTATTCACCGCCGGAGTCGAACTGGACGACGCGACCCGGCACCGACTGCGCGCCCGGGGCGTCGACCTGGTGGACGCCCCCGTCACCGAGATCGCCGGGCAGGGCGGTGCCGTCGAGACGATCCGGACCGCGGACGGCGAAAGCCATGCGATCGACGCGCTGTTCACCGCCTCCCAGCCGCGCCCCCACGAGGCCTTCCTCGAGCATCTCGGACTGGCCCGCGCCGAGACGCCGTTCGGCAGCTACCTGGCGGTCGACCAAGCGGGCGATGACCGGCCGGCACCCGCACCGCGCCGACGCGGTGGTGCGGCTGGACTCCTTCGCGCAGGCGCCGGCGGTGTTCGCGATCGCCACCCGCCACGGCATCCCGGTCACGGTGCGCGCCCTCGCCTCCTCGGTGACCGGGCAGCCGCTGCCGGTGCGCGGCGGCATCGTCCTGGACGTGTCCGGCATCCCGGCCGACTACCGGATCGACGAACAGGACATGACGGTCACCGCGACCGCCTCGTTCAACGGAGGAGCGCTCGAGGACCTGCTCGCCGAGCGCGGTTTCACGACCGGACACTCCCCTCAGTCGCTCTACCGGTCGAGCGTCGGCGGCTGGATCGCCACCCTCGCCACAGGCCAGTTCTCGTCGATGTACGGCGGCATCGAGGAGCTGGTCACCGGGTACACCGTGGTCCTGGCCACCGGCGAGACGGTCGAGCTGAAGGCCGCCCCGCGGGCGGCGATGGGGCCGGACCTCCGGCAGGTCTTCATCGGCTCCGAGGGAACCCTCGGCCTGGTCACCTCGGTCACGCTGAAGATCTTCCCGCGCGACCTGCCGACCCTGCTGCAGACCTTCCGCCTGCCCAGCGTCGAGGACGGCCTGCGCCTGATGCGCGAGCAGTCGCTGCTCGGCCTGCGGCCGTACCTGCTGCGCCTCTACGACACCGACGAGGCCCGGCACGCCATGCGGGACGACACCATCGACGCGCCGATCCTGTTCGTCGGCACCCGGGGGCCGGAGGCCGTCGCCCGCGCCGAACTGGACGTCCTCGCCCGGCTGGCCGCCGACTGCGGCGGACGCGTGCTCGGCCCCGCGGGAGTGCAGGGGTGGCTGGAGCGGCGGTTCGACTTCTCCGGCGTCGAGGACCTGCTGGCCGAGACCGGCGGCTACGCCGAGACGATCGAGGTGGCGCACACCTGGAGCGGCATCGAAGGCCTCTACACCGCCCTCAAGGAGGCGCTCGCGCCGCTCGCGGACGAGGTGCTCGCACACTTCTCGCACGTGTACACCCAGGGCACGTCGATGTACGTGATCCTGCTCGGACGCACCGACGGCGACGACGCCGCCGTCGAACGCCTGCAGCGGATCTGGGACACGGCCATGGACGTGTGCCTGGCGCACGGCGCGGAGCTCTCGCACCACCACGGCGGCGGGCTCGCCCGGTCGCCCTACGCCCGCCGCTCGCTCGGCTCCGCCCACCTGGTGCTGCGGCGGCTCAAGGCCGCGCTCGACCCGGCGGGCATCCTCAATCCGGGCAAGCTCGGACTCTGACCACCGGACCGGTGAGCCGGCCACAACCCTTGGAGACAACGATGACCCCAACAGCTCGAATCCTCGTCATCGACGCGGGCACCACCGGCATCCGCGCGCTGGTCTACGACGAGAACACGACGATCCTGGCGCAGGCCTACACCGAGTTCCCGCAGTACCACCCCGGGCCCGACCGGGTGGAGCAGGACGGGAACGAGATCTGGGAGGCCACCCGGGCGATGCTCTCGAAGGCGCTGGATTCCGCCGGCCTGCAGGCGTCCGACCTGACCGCGATCGGCATCACCAACCAGCGGGCCACCACCGTGCTGTGGGACACCGAGACCGGCCTGCCGGTCACCCGCGCCATCGTCTGGCAGGACACCCGGACGGCCGACCGGGCCGCCGAGTTGAGCGCCGAGTGGGGCACGAAGGTGTACGGCCGGACGGGCTGGGCCCTCGCCCCGGTCTACTCGTCGCTGAGCATCGAGTGGATGCTGGACAACGTGGACGGCCTGCGCGAGCTGGCCGGCGCCGGGCGGCTGGCCTTCGGCACCGTCGACTCCTGGCTGATCTACCAGCTCACCGGCGGCGCCGAGCACGTGATCAGCGCCTCCAACGCCTCGGTGACCGGCTCCTACGACCTCACCACCGACCAGTGGTACACCGAGTGGCTGGACGCGCTCGGCATCCCGGTGTCGATCTACCCGGAGGTGCGCGACGACTCGGGCGTGCTCGGCCACACCGCCGTGGAGGCGATCGGCGCCCGCGTCCCGATCGCGTCCTCGATCGCCGACCAGCACTCGGCGCTGTTCGCCCAGGGCTGCATCCGTCCGGGCATGGTCAAGTGCACCCACGGCACCGGCACCTTCCTGGACATGACGATCGGCTCCACCCCGGTGATCGACACCGCCAGCGGGCTGACCTCGCAGATCGCATGGCGGATCGGCGGCGAGACCGTGTACGCGCTGGAGGGGTACGCGGGCTCGGCGGTGCAGTGGCTGCGCGACGGGGCCGCCATCATCGCGGACTCGGCGGAGTCGGAGGCCGTCGCGGGCAGCGTGCCCGACAACGGCGGGGTCTACTTCGTGCCGGCGCTCACCGGGCTCTCCGCCCCCTACTGGGACGCCTACGCGCGCGGCACGATCGTCGGCATCAACCCGGGCACCACCCGCGGCCACCTCGTCCGGGCGACCCTCGAGGGCATCGTCTTCTCGGTGCGCGACTTCATCGACGTGATGAGCGCGGTGTCCGGGCATCCGATCTCGCAGATCGCCGTGGACGGCGGCGCGTCGCGCAACAACCTGCTGCTGCAGTTCCAGGCCGACCAGCTGGACGCCACCGTGACCCGGCCGAAGAACACCGAGGCGACGAGCCTGGGCGCGGCGCTGCTGGCCGGCCTGGCGACCGGGGTGTGGGCCTCGCCCGAGGAGGCGGTGTCGACGGTCGAGATCGAGGCGACGTTTACGCCGCGGCTGAGCGCCGAGCAGCGCGAGGCGGAGTACGCGACCTGGCGGCGGGCCGTCGAACGGTCCCGGGGGTGGCTCAAGAAGTGATCATGGACGGAAGGCGGAGCGGTGCAGCGGCCGGGCCCTAAGGAACTTCTCGACGAGCAGTTCGACCTGATCGTCATCGGCGGCGGCATCACGGGCGTGGCGACCGCCCGGGACGCGGCCCTGCGCGGCCTCTCGGTGCTGCTGGTCGAGTCCGAGGACTTCGCGGCGGGCACCTCCAGCCGCTCGTCCAAACTGATCCACGGGGGTCTGCGGTACCTGCAGACCTACCAGTTCGGCCTGGTCGCCGAGTCGCTGCGGGAGCGGGAGCGGATGCTGAAGCTGGCGCCGCACCTCACCGAGGTGCGCCCGTTCCTGTACCTGCTCTACCGCGGCTACCCCGAGTCGAAACTCCTGCTGAACCTGGGATTGACGTACTACGACGCCGCGTCCGGCGAGTGGCTCAAGCGGCGCCATCGGATGCTGTCGGCACGCCAGGTGCTGCAGCGGGAGCCGCACCTCGCCGCCGACGGACTGCGGGGCGCCGGCCTGTACTACGACGTGCTCACCGACGATGCCCGGCTCACCCTGGACACCGCGAAGGGCGCCGCCGAGGCGGGTGCCCGGCTGCTCAACCATGCGGCGGTGACCGGGCTCGTCCTGGAGCGCGGACGGGCCCGCGGCGTCACGATCACGGACCAGCTGTCGGGGGAGGTGTTCGACGTGCACGCCCGGCAGGTGGTGAACGCCACCGGCCCCTGGACGGACCGGACCCGCGCCCTGGAGTCGGGCCCGGTCTCGGGCGGACGGCTCCGTCCCACCAAGGGGGTGCACATCGTCGTCCGGAAGAGCGACTTCCCGCTCACCACGGCGGTCTTCCTGCGCTCCCCCGACGACAACCGGGTCGTCTGGCCGACCCCGTCCCTGGAGGACGACGTGGTGTACATCGGCACCACCGACACCGACTACACCGGCGACCCCGACGCGGTGCAGCCCGACGAGGCCGACATCCGGTACCTGCTGAATGTGGCCAACCGGACGATTCCCGAGGCCCGGCTCACGGAACGGCACGTGGTCGGCTCCTGGGCCGGCCTGCGGCCGCTGATCGCACCCGAGCCGGGCACCTCGACCGGCAACACGCCCCGGGAGCACGCGATCAGCGAGGGCCCGACCGGCATGCTGACCATCTCCGGCGGCAAGCTGACCAGCAACCGGGTGATGGCCAAGCACCTGGTCGACGCCGTGCTCGCCAGGACCCGCACCGCGGCCCGCAAGTACACCGCGGACCGGGTGCCGATCTCGGGCGGTTCGCGCCTCGACCGGGACTTCTTCCTGCGGCGCGCCCGGGCCGCGGGCGTCCCACCGGAGATCGCCGGCGCGTGGGTCCGGCGGTACGGCTCGAACGCGATCCGCCTGCTCGAGCTCTGGAACGCCGACCCCCGCGGCCGCGACATGATCGGGCCGCGCGGGCTGACCCGCGCGGAGGTGCGCTACTGCGTCCGGGAGGAGATGTGCGCCGGTCTTAACGACCTGCTGGTGCGGCGCACGTCGCTGTTCTTCTGGGACGCCGGCGGCGGCCTGGACGGGATCGAAGAGATCGCCGACGAGCTCGGCGGCGCCCTGGCCTGGAGCCCGGAGCGGCGGCAGGGCGAGATCGACGCCTACCGCGCATTGGTCCGGGCCCACCGGCCCGGCTGAGCCCGCCGGAACGGGCGGGTTTCGCCACCGACTGCCGTGCCGGAATCCGCCGGTTGATCCTCGCCGGCATCCGCTTGCGCCGCTGTGGCGTCAACGGCGCGACGATTTCGCCCTATTCGACCAGCTTGCCGGCGGACGAGTCGTCGAATTGCTGCCGCGCGAGCTCTCGGAAGGTGTCGGGTGCGGGGACGGCCGGCTCGAAGACCACGCCTTCGGTGGTCGACCACACCATGTTGCCGCGCAGGTCCTCGCGCTGTTCGGGGTAGTCGGAGCGGTTGTGGCAGCCCCGGGTCTCACGCCGGGCGAGCGCACATTCGAGCGTGGCGCGCGCGGCGAGCACCGATCCGTAGAGGTCGAAGGCATGCGCGAGATCGTCGAAGCCCGCGATGTCGGGGTGGGCGGTCAGGTTCGCCACCCGGCTCTCCAGCACGTCGAGCTTCGCCAGCCCGTCGCTGAGCCCCTGCTCGCTGCGCACCACGCCGGCATGGTCCGTCATCAGGTTGCGCAGGCGGCGCTGCAGCAGCCGCGGGCTCTCCTCGCCGCTGCCGGTGAGCAGGTTCCGCATCTCGGCCCGGGCCTCGGCGACGGCCGCGGGGTCGCGCCGCGCCTCGGTCAGGTTGGTCGCGTAGTCGGCGGCGTCGCCGCCGGTGATCCGCCCGTAGACGAGCAGCTCGATCAACGAGTTGCCGCCCAGCCGGTTCGCGCCGTGCAGGCCGCTGGCGGCCTCGCCGATGGCATAGAGGCCATCGACCCCGGTGCCGTGGGTTTCGGGGCTCACCCACACGCCGCCCATCGAGTAGTGCGCCGTGGGCGCGACCTCGATCGGCTGCTTGGTGATGTCGAGCATCTGCAGGTCGATGAGCGTCCGGTACACCCGCGGCAGTTTCGCGAGGATCTGCTCGCGCGGCAGGTGCGAGACGTCGAGGTAGACCCCACCGTTGGTGGTGCCGCGTCCCTCGGTGATCTCGGTGTAGCCGGCGAGAGCGACCCGGTCGCGCGTCGAGAGTTCCAGGCGTTCCGGGTCGTAGCGCTCCATGAAACGCTCCCCCAGCGCATTGCGCAGGATCCCGCCCTCGCCCCGGGCCGCCTCCGAGACGAGCGTGCCCGCCGCCTCCGCGGGCTCCAACAGCCCCGAGGGATGGAACTGAACCAGTTCGGCGTCGCGGATCCTGGCCCCCGCGAGCGCCGCCAGCCGGAACGAGTCGCCGGTGTTCTCATCGCGACGAGACGAGGTGTGGCGCCAGATCCGGGTATGCCCGCCGGCGGCCAGGATCACCGCGTCCGCATGGATCACGGTGGGCGTGCCGTCGACGATGTCGAAGCCGTAGGCACCGAAGATGCGGCCGTCGCTCACCAGCAGGCGAGTGATGTAGACAGTGTCGACGATCGGCACCTGCAGTTCGCGTGCGCGGCGCAACAGCGTGCGCTGGATCTCGAGCCCGGTGTAGTCCCCCGCGTAGCAGGTGCGGCGGTAGCGGTGCGCGCCGAAGAAGCGCTGGCTGAGGCGCCCGTCCTCCTCGCGGGCGAACGGCATGCCCCAGCGCTCCAGGTCCTCGATACCTCGCGGCGCGTTCCTCGTGACGATCTCGACGATGCGCGGATCGGCCAGGAAGTACGACTCCCGCAGGGTGTCCGCGGCGTGCTGCTGCCAGCTGTCCTCGGGGTCCACGGTGCCGAGGGCGGCGTTGATTCCACCGGCGGCGAGGGTGGTGTGCGCGTCATGCCTGCGCCGCTTGCCGACCGCGAGCACCTGCACCCCGCGTTCGGCGAGCTCGATCGAGGCACGCAGCCCGGCTCCGCCCGTCCCGATGACGAGAACGGAGGTGGCGAGGAGGCGTTCGTGCGTGGGTACCGGCATGCGGCCAACGCTAGAGACGCCGCGATCATTACTCCAATGAATAGTTTTGATCATTATGATGCGGATACGCTATCCAAGTGAATCTCGAACAACTGCGAGGATTCGTCGAGATCGCCGAGACGGGGCATTTCACGCGCGCCGCCGCGCGGTTGCACCTCGCCCAACCCTCGCTCAGCCGGCAGATCACCACGCTGGAGTCCGACCTCGGCGTCGCCCTCTTCCACCGGACCCGGGGCAACGTCGGCCTGACCGCCGCCGGGGAGCGCCTGCTGCCGCTCGCCCGGCGGATGCTCACCGACGCCGACACCGCGCGCAGCGAGATGGCCGAACTCGCCGGGCTGCGGCGCGGCCGGGTTCGCCTGGGCGCGACGCCCACCCTGTGCACCAGTCTGGTCGCCGACGTGCTCACCGAATTCCATCGACGCCATCCCGGCGTCGACATCCACATCCTCGAGCGCGGCTCGCGCAGCCTGATCGAGGCTCTCGTCGAGGGCGCACTGGACCTCGCGCTCATCGTCACCAGTGTCTCCTCGGGGACGGCGCGCACCGTGCTCGAGCTCGAGCCGGTGCTGAGCGAGCGTCTCGTCGTCGTCTCGTCGGCGGAACGCCCGGACCCGTTCACCGGGCAGGACGTCGTCACGCTGCGGCGACTCGCGGAGGTCCCCCAGATCGCCTTCCCCCGGAACTACGATCTGCGGACCGCGGTCGATGCGGCATTCGCGAACGCGGGACTCACCCCGCGGGTCGCCGTCGAGGGCGCCGAGATGGACGCGGCGTTGCGCTTCGTCCAGCGGGGGATCGGCGTGGCGGTGGTGCCCGCGATGACCGGCATCGACCATCCGCAGTTGCGTGTCGTCCCCCTCGCCGACCCTTCGCTCACCCGCACGGTGAGCCTTGCGCGCCGGACCGACATGGGGCCGACTCACGCGAGCGCCGCCCTTCGTGAACTGATCCGGGAGGTCGCCGACCGGGTCGCCGTGCCCGGGTCGGGAACGGCGAGCCAGGTGCGCCGCGTGACTCCCGGTGCTACGGACTGAGGGATGACGTGAAGGGGCACGTCATCCCGGGCTCGACCCGGGACCCATTCCACCCATCCTCAGACCGGCGCGGAGATCCCGGCGTTCGCCGGGATGACACAGCCCCTCACGTCATCCCGGGCTCGACCCGGGATCCCGTCCCACACGTCCTCAGATCGACCCTCGAGCCAGGCCACCGGCGCGCCGCTGCGACCCAGGAGCACGGCGTCGTTCCTCGGCACCCGTGCCGGAAGGGGTCTTCGTACGATGGCAGGGTGACCGTCCGAGCGCCGCAGACCACCGACCGTCCGCGCCGTGCGCCGTCGATCCGGGTCCGCTCGGGCGCGCGTGACCTGCTGATCAGCGGTGCCGTGGCGGTCGGCCTCTGGCTGACCGTCGCCCCTGGCCCGATCGGTCGCGGAGGGCAGCTGCTCCTCGCGGCCGCGTGCGTGGTCGCCGTCCTGCTGCGCGACCGATTCCCGGTGGCGACCACCGTGGTGGCGACGGCCTCGACCGTGGCCGCCTGGACGGTGGGCGCCACGGCCGACCCGTGCGTCCTGGCCGGCTGGTGCCTGTTCGCCGTCGCGGAGCGCCGGGGCACCCGGCTGTTCCCCTGGTGGCTGCTGACCGGCGCCGCCTTGGTCGGGCTGGTCATGCTTGTGCTGGGCGGCGACCACAGCCAGAGCGGGCTCCGTGCGACGGCCGTGTCGGCGGTCGTGCTCGGCGCCGCCTGGGCGTTGGGCACCCGCACCCGGCAGGCGCGGCGGGAGAGCGCCGCCCGGGCTCGCGCCGAGGAGCGCCTACGCCTGGCGAGGGAGGTGCACGACGTGCTCTCGCATTCGCTCGGCACCATCGGCGTGCAGGCCGGCATCGCCGCACACGTCACGGCCGTGGACGCCGACCGGCTGCGGACGACGCTGCGCGACATCGAGTCGGACGCCCGCGCGTCCCTGGTCGAGCTGCGGGCGTTGCTGCGCGCCGAACGCGAGGACGCCGAGAACACGCCGGGCGCCACGGTGGACGAGACGATCCGCGGTCTGGCGCAGAGCCTGGCGCGCGCCGGCATCCGCGCCGAGATCGTGCTCGGCGACCACCTGGAAGCGCTGTCGGTGATGCACCGGCAGACCATCCGCCGGATCGTCCAGGAGGCGGTCACGAACGTGATCCGGCACTCGGGCGCCTCCTCGTGCCGGATCGCGGTCGAATCGGCGGACGGCGGCGTGCGCGTGACGGTGAGCGACGACGGCCACGGAACCGGCGGTCGGCACCGGGAGGGCCTCGGGCTGACCGGCCTGCGTGAGCGTGCGGTGCTGCTCGGCGGCCGCCTGGAACTCCGCGGCGACGTCCCTGGGTTCACTCTCGCCGCGTGGCTCCCGGTGGACGGCGGTGAGCCGGCATGACCGACATCCGGGTGCTGATCGCGGACGACGACCCGCGGCTCCGGGCGTCCGTGCGGCTGCTGATCGACAACGAGCCGGACATGACGGTGGTGGGGCTGGCCGCCGACGGCGGCGCGGCGATCGCGGGGGTCGAGGAGCACCGTCCCGACGTGGTCCTGATGGACGTCCGGATGCCGGTGATGAACGGCATCGACGCGACCCGCGCGCTGTTGTCGCGAGACCGGGGTCCGCGCGTGGTGGTGCTGACCATGTTCGACCTCGACCAGTACGTCTACGAGGCGCTCCGGGCCGGCGCCTCCGGCTTCATGCTGAAGAACGCGCCGCCGGCGTCGTTGGTGCACGCGGTCCGGGTCGCGCACGAGGGGAACGCGCTGCTGGCGCCCGAGGTCACCCGGCGCCTGATCGGCCACCTGGCCCCCGCGCCCCGAACTGACGATCCGCGCATCCGCTACCTGACGGCGCGGGAACGGGAGACCCTCACGCTGATCGGCCGGGGCCGGTCCAACGACGAGATCGCGGAAGCCCTCTGCGTCACCCCGACCACGGCACGGACCTATGTCAGCCGGATCTTGGCGAAGACGTCCGCCCGCGACCGGGCACAGCTGGTGGTGATCGCCTACGAGTGCGCCTTGGTGCCGGGCGAGACCGGACTGTCGACACCAGCAGACTGACCCGCGCGGCCCGGCACGATGTGCTGGGGCTGTGATCGAGATACGCAACCTCACCAAACGACACGGAGACCGGCGAGTCGTCGACGACGTGTCGTTCGACGCCATCCCGGGCCGCGTCACCGGATTCCTCGGCCCGAACGGCGCCGGCAAGAGCTCCACGATGCGGATTCTGCTCGGGCTCGACCGGGCCACCTCGGGTAGCGCCCTCATCGACGGACGCCGCTACCGCGACATCGACCGTCCCCTGTGGACGGTGGGCTGTATGCTGGACGGCCCCGGAGCCGCCCCGGGACGCACGGCCCGGGCGCACCTCACCTGGCTCGCCCAGTCGAACGGCATACCCGCCCGCCGCGTCGGCGAGGTCCTCGAAATGACGGGCCTGGCGGACGCCGCGCGCGCCCGGATCAGGAGCTTCTCGCTGGGCATGGGCCAGCGGCTCGGGATTGCCGCCGCGATGCTCGGCGACCCGCGGGTGCTCGTCCTGGACGAGCCGACGAACGGGCTCGACCCCGACGGCATCCGCTGGACCCGGCGCATCCTGCGCAGCCTCGCCGGCGACGGCCGGACGATCCTCGTCTCCAGTCACCTGATGAGCGAGATGGAGGGCATCGCCGACGACCTCGTGGTAATCGCCCGGGGACGCATCCTGGCCACCGGCACCGCGGCGCAGGTGCAGGGGGCTCACGGCACGCTGGAGGACGCCTTCTTCGCCCTCACCGACGGCCAGGAGCAGTACGGCTCCGCCGGCGCGGGGTTCGGTGATGCCCGGTGAGGATCAGCCACCTCGTCCGGTCCGAATCGACCAAGCTGCTGACCGCACCCTCGACCTGGGTGATCTCCGCCGCCACCATTCTCGGCACCTGGCCGCAGGCGTGGAGCAACGCCGCCGCCCACACCCTTCCGCCCGATGATCCGCGCCTGTTCGGGGAGCCCACGCCCGTCGCCTATCACGGCTTCGAACTGGCGGGCTTCGGCTACACGTTCGTCGTCGTCCTCGGTGCACTGTGGGCGGCCGCCGAGTACGGCGGCGGCCAGCAGATCCACGCCACGCTCACCGCGACGCCGGACCGCGGGCGGGTCCTAGCCGTGAAGCTGTCACTGCTCGCCCTGCTGACGGCACTCATCGCCGTGCTCTCGATGGGCGGCGCGATCATGATCACGCATGCGGCCACCGGCGACGGCGTGCACCCGTTGCTGCTGACCCCGCAGATCTGGGCGCTGCTGGCTGGGCTCACCGCGGCCTGGGTGCTCACCGCCCTGATCGCCTTCGCCCTGGGCATCCTGGCCCGCACGGCCGTCCTGCCGCTGATCGTGCTGATGCCGCTGGTCATCGGCCTGGGCGGCTTCCTCGCGGGCATCTGGGACGTCGCCGCCTACTTCCCGGTCACCGCCGGCTCCGCCCTGTACACCGCGCCCGGCTCGGACGTCCTCCTCGACCCGGCAACCGGCGGGCTGGTCCATGCGGCCTGGGCCGCCGTCCTCGTGACGATCGCCTCCATCGCGTTCGCCCGCCGGGACGCCTGAGGGGATGACGATGCAGCTGCTTCGCGCCGAACTCACCAAGGCCGTCACCCTGCCCGCGATCGCGTCCACCGCGCTCGCGGCCCTGGTCGTGCCTCCCCTGCTCGCGTTGGTCACGGGACTGAATTTCCGGCCGACCGACAGCCGCTGGGGCAGCTTCCCGGTCGAATCCCACGGGTTCGAGGTCGCCGGTTTCGGCCAACCGCTGGTGATCCTGCTCGCCGCGCTCATCGCCGGCACCGAGTTCATGGAGCACCAGGTCCGGACCACCCTCACCGCCATGCCGAGGCGCGGACGAGCGCTCGCGGCCAAGCTGGTGGTGGTCGCGGTCGGCAGCGGCGCGATCGGCCTGATCGCCACCGCGGCGGCGGTCGTGCTGAAGCACGCCGCCCTCGGCGAGCACGGGCTGGCGTTCGCCGAGTTCACCGCCGCGATGGCGTGGAACCTCGGCGGCGTCGTCCTGAATTACACCCTGATCGGCCTGATCGCCACCGCGCTCACGATCCTGACCCGCGGCTTCATCGTGACGCTGGTCGTGCTCGTCCCCATGGTGCTCGGGCTGACCATCGGCCTAGTGCAGGCCATTCCCGCATTGAAGTACCTCCCCGATCTCGCCGGACTCCAGCTGCTCACCGGCTATCCGGGCATCGGCCTGCTCGAACCGATCCCGGGTGCCCTGGTCATGGCCGCCTGGGCGTTCGCCCTCACAGCTGCCGCAGCCGTCGTGTTCCTGTGCCGGGACGTCGGTGGCTGAGCCGGGGCGAGGCTCTGGACCCCAGACCGCAAGCACGGCGAGCCACACATGAGGCGATACACTTATTGCGATTGCTTCGAATGCTTCGATTAGGAAGGTGGACGATGAGCGACATCGCGACGCTGATTCCCGAGCCGACAGACACAGAGTTGGCTGCGGCCGCCCTACGGGCACTCGACGCCGCTCTCGGCGCGGAAGGCCCGGTCCGACTGCACCTCGGCGTGCAGGCCAGCGAGGTGGAGGTGCCACGGTCCGCGTTGGCCGCGCTCGCGCAGGTGCTTGACAGCTTCGCGCATGGAGAAGGCGTGACCGTCGTCCCCGCGCAGGCCGAGCTGACGACCCAACAGGCCGCAGATACGCTGCACGTGTCTCGTCCGTTCCTGATCCGGCTGCTCGAGGCCGGGCAGATCGACTACCGCACAGTCGGCACTCACCGCCGAGTCAAGGCTGCCTCACTGATCCGCTACCTACGGGAAGATGATGCACGTCGCCAGGCGACGGCCGATGCGCTCGCGGCGGAGACCCGCGAACTCGGATTCGCCTGATGCCACTGGTCGTCGTCTACGACGCCAACGTGCTCTACCCCTCCACGCTGCGCGATGTGCTCATTCGGGTCGGGCTCACGCGGCTCGTGCGGCCGAAGTGGACGAATCGGATTCTCGATGAGGTGTTCCGCAATCTGCGCGCCAATCGTCCCGACCTCGACCCAGCACGACTGGGTCGCACCCGCCGACTCATGAACGACGCGATCCGCGACGTGACCGTCACCGGCTACGAGCACCTGATCGACCAGCTCGACCTTCCCGACCCCGACGACCGGCACATCCTGGCTGCCGCGATCCACGCCGACGCCCAGGTGATCGTCACCCGCAACCTCCGCGACTTCCCCGCGGACCGACTGATCCGCTGGGGCGTGGAAGCACAGCACCCAGACGACTTCCTCATGGGGCTGCACCAGGATCACCCCGACGCGCTCGGCGGCATCGTCACTGCGATCGCCCGCGCCTGGCATGGCAGCACGTCACCTCTCGACGTGCTCGACAGCCTCGCTGCGGACGCGCCGCGGACAGTCCACCTCGTGCGCGATGCGCTCAGCGACTGCGGCTAGGACTACGGTCGTCGTGTGCTTGCGCGGCCGCCTAGCCGTCATTCCACTAGGGCAGACAGCTCCAGCCAGCGCTCCTCGAGTTCGCTGACCTGGGCCTGCTGGACGCCGATCTCGGCCATCCTGGCGGCCAGACCCCGATAGTCGGCGTGATCGTGCTCGGCGAGCGCGGTCTGGGCCCGGTGGATCTCGCCGGTCAGCCGCTCGATCCGACGCTCCACCGACGCCAGTTCCTTCTGGACGGCCCGCAGCTCGGCCCCCGACAGCCCCTCGCCCGACGGGGACGCCGCGCCGTTAGCCGCGGTCCCGGCACCCGGCGCGCTCTGCGCGGCCCGCAGCCGCAGGTACTCGTCCACCCCGCCGGGTAGGTGCCGCAGGTGGCCGTCGAGGATCGCGTACTGCTGATCGCTGACCCGCTCGACCAGGTATCGGTCGTGCGAGACCACGATCAGGGTGCCGGGCCACGAATCCAGCAGGTCCTCCATGGCGGCGAGCATGTCGGTGTCGACGTCGTTGGTCGGCTCGTCGAGGATCAGCACGTTCGGCTCGGCCAGCAGCACGAGCAGCAGCTGCAGGCGCCGCTTCTGTCCGCCGGAGAGCTCACCCACCCGGGCCGACAGGTGTTCGCGGGCGAACCCGAGCCGCTCCAGCAGTTGCGCCGGGGTGAGTTCGCGGCCGTCCACGACGTAGCTGGTCCGGGTCCGGGCGAGCACCTCGCGCACCCGGTCGCCGGCGATCGCCGCCAGCTCGCGGAACTGCTGGTCGAGCACGCCGACGCGGACCGTCTTGCCGCGCTTCACCCGTCCCGAGGTCAGCCGGACGGTGCCGGCGAGCAGCCCGAGCAGGGTGGACTTGCCGGCCCCGTTGGCCCCCAGGATCGCCGTCCGCTCCCCCGGCGCGAGCCGCCACTCGACACCGCGCAGCACCTCGTGCGCCCCGTACGAGACGCCCGCGCCGATCAGGTCGATGACGTCCTTGCCGAGCCGTGCGGTGGCCAGCCGGGAGAGCTCGACCCGGTCGCGCGGCGGCGGCACGTCCTCGATCAGTTGATTGGCGGCGTCGATCCGGAACTTCGGCTTCGAGGTCCGCGCCGGTGCCCCGCGGCGTAGCCAGGCGAGTTCCTTGCGCATCAGGTTCTGCCGTTTGGCCTCGGCCGCGGCCGCCTGGCGGTCGCGCTCCACCCGTTGCAGCACGTAGGCGGCGTAGCCGCCCTCGAACGGTTCCACGATCCGGTCGTGCACCTCCCAGGTGGCGGTGGCGACCTCGTCCAGGAACCAGCGGTCGTGGGTGACCACCAGCAGCGCGCCCGCGCCGCGCGGCCAGCGGTCCTTCAGGTGGCCGGCCAGCCAGGTGATGCCCTCGACGTCGAGATGGTTGGTCGGCTCGTCGAGCACCACCACGTCCCAGTCGCCCACCAGCAGCGCGGCCAGCGCAACCCTGCGGCGCTGTCCCCCGCTGAGCGTGCCGATCGTGGCCGCCCAGTCCAGGTCGGGGACCAGCCCGGCGATCACGTCCCGGATCCTCGGGTCGGACGCCCAGACGTGGTCGGCGACCTCACCGACGATGCTCGACCCGACGGTGGCCGCCGGGTCGAGCGGATCGCCCTGGCTGAGCATGCCGATCCGGACGCCGCCGCGGCGAGTGACCCGGCCGGCGTCCGGCTCGATCAGCCCGGCCAGCAGCCGCAGCAGGGTCGACTTGCCGTCACCGTTGCGTCCGACGACGCCGATCCGGTCGCCCTCGTTGACGCCGAGGGTGACCGAGTCGAAGACGACGCGAGTCGGGTACTCCAGGTGCAACGTCTCGGCACCGAGCAGGAAAGCCACCGGTCAAGGGTACGGGTGCCGCGGCGGCTCGGTCGCCCGGCCACGCTCCGTCAGCAGCGCCGGATCCAGGATCGCGGCGCACATCTGGTCGCCGATCCAGTCCTGGTAGTCGTCCCCGCTCCAGCCGCGTGAGCGGGTCAGGAGGTGCCAGATCTCGACGCTGTTCAGCGTCCAGATCCGGTCGCGTGCCGCGTCGACCGGCAGCCCCGGGGCGAGTCCGCCGAGCTCGACGACGCGTTTCACCACCATCGCGGTACCGACCAGTCGTTCGCCGTCGGTGACCTGTTGGTGCTCGACCAGGTCGGGATCGCCGGTGGCGGCCCCCGCGGCGATCTGCACCATCAGCGGCGCCAGCCGCTCCAGGAGCCGGCGTCCCAGCGCGGCATAGGCCCGCAGGAACTCGACCGGTTCGGCGAGCTGGTACATGGCCACCACGTCGGGACGCCGCGCCAGGGGCACGGGCTCGTCGTCGCCGGCCAGCGTCACGTCGTAGGCGGCCTTGAGCAGGGCCTGCTTGGAGCCGAATGCGTTGTAGATCGTCTGCCCGGTGACGCCGGCGCGCCGGGCGACGGCGGCGACGCTGGCCCGCCCGTAGCCGGGATCGACGAAGAGTTCGGCGGCCGCCCGCAGGATCGCCGTCCGCGTCGCCCGGGCCTGCTCCTCCCGGGACGGGCTCGAGTACGGTCGCTTCCGTGAATTCACTTGACTATCTCCCAAATGGATTTACACTCGATCAAACGAATCTTCGCACGAAGGGACCATCGAGATGACGCAACCCGCCACGATGCTGGACGCCGATGGCGCCGGGCTGGCCAATCCGGCTTGGCGCACCTGGAACCTGGGCGCCCTGGCCGCGCTCACCGCGTACTCCACCGGCATCAGCTGGCAGGCCCAGTTCGTCTCCTACCCGCTGTACCGGGCGATGAGCGCGACGGACTTCCCGGCCTATCACCTGGCCTACAACGCCGCCATCCCGGCAGTGGTGATCGTGCCCGGCTTCTTGACCTTCCTGGCCTGCGCGGCGTTCCCGTGGACCAGGCCGGACGGCGTGCCGCGATCGGCTGCTTGGGTGGTCGCGGCCACCGGGGTCGGCTCGCTGCTGAGCACCGTGCTGTGGGCCATCCCGATGCACGACCGGCTCGACCGGATCGGCCAGGACGCCGCGACGATCGACAGCCTGCTGCAGGCGAACGGCGTCCGGACGGCCCTGCTCACGGTCGGCGCCGGCGCGCTCGGCTGGTGCCTGGCGCGGCTCGCCGCGCGCGGACGTCGCTGAGCCTCGATCCGCCGATGAGCGCCGTAGCGAGCGGCACCAGATTGGTGCACTGGGAAGCCGAGTGCGCGAAGGCATACCGGGTCGTACGACGAGCGCGGCCGGCGCAGCCGGTTTGCCCGGCTGGGGCCGCGCAGTAGGCGCAGAGCGGTGGATCGAGGCTGAGCCGTCCGATCATGATGGTCCACGGACGACGACCCCGCCGGCGCGCATTCGTCGCACGGCGGGGCCGGGTGTTCGGAGCGGACGGTCAGTAGTGGGACTTGCCGCCGCTGATCGTCACCGTGATTCCGGAGAGGTAACTGGCCTTGTCGGAGGCGAGGAAGCAGACCAGGTCGGCGATCTCGTCCAGCTTGCCGACCCGGCCCATCGGGATCAGGCTGGTGTAGTCGGGGGTCAGCCCGTCGACGGTGGTGTTGCGGGTGTAGGCGAGCGCCGCGGTGTACGACTCGCTGCGCAGGCCGGTCGCCTCCAGCGGGCCGGGGGCGACGCCGACCACCCGGACGCCGGCCGGGCTGAGCTCCTTCGTCCAGGACAGGGTGAACGCGTTCAGCGCGCCCTTCGTGGCGGCGTACACCGACTGGCCCTTCGACCCCTCGGCGCCGGCCTCGGAACTGATGTTGATGATCGCCCCCGAGCCGGCCTTGACCAGCCGGCGCGCGACCGCCTGAGCCATCAGCAGCGCACCCTTCACGTTGACCGCGATCATCACGTCGAACGACGCGACGTCCTGCTCGTACTGGGGAGCCTCGCCCTTCAGGTCGACCAGCAGGCGGGGCATGGAGACGCCCGCGTTGTTCACCAGGGTGGTCACCTCGCCGAGGTCGTCGCAGACCCGGGCGACGGCCGCCTCGACGGCCTCCGGATCGGTGATGTCCACCTTGTAGAGTCGCGCGCCGGTCTCGTCGTCGACGCCGTCGGTGACGTTGATGTCGAAGCAGGCCACCGCGGCACCCGCGGTCCGTAGGCCGATCACCATGTGCCTGCCGATGCCCGAGGCCCCGCCGGTGACGATGACCACCTTGTCCGCGAGGTTCACCCAACGATCGCCCATGACGGCTCTTCCCAGTTGAGGGTGTAGTGGTCGTGTGAGGGATTCTGGGCGCGTCGGTCACGGGATGGGCGTCGGGGTCCTCCGAGGATGGAAGTTCTCACAC
>JAGPGQ010000165.1 GCA_018055925.1 Micropruina sp. | reverse complement strand
CCCCATCATGAAGTCGAACGACGTCACGTCCAACTCGTACTGCGGCGCCTCACCCCGGGCATCCACCAACAACCGCGGCAGATTCACCCCCGCATTGTTCACCAACGTGGTCACCCCGCCCAGATCGGCACACACCCGCGCCACCGCAGCCTCCACCGCCACCGGATCGGTGATGTCCACCCGGTACAACCGGGCACCGGTCTCGGCATCCACCCCGTCGGCGACGGTCAGATCGAAACACGCCACGTGCGCACCCGCACCACGAAGACCAGCCACCACGTGTCGACCGATCCCCGACGCACCACCGGTCACGATCACCTGCTTACCCTCAAGCCCAAGCCATGAATCCGACATGGTATTTCCCTTCGTCGTGTGTGCATTGTCCACCGTGCGCATCCTCGATAAGCAGTCACGTGGAGCGTCCTGCCGCGGGTGCTATTGCATTCGAGCGTATGATGGCGAATGTGGGTGCGGCAACGGGCGAATAGTCCAGCCCATTTCGTCGCCAGAGAAAATCTCCGAACGAATTACGGCCCCGGGCGGTGAGCCCGGCGTCATCGATCCGGGCCGGGCAGTCGGGTGCTAGCGGGCCGTGGCGAGGGGCTTCACCCCGCAGTCAGTGCGGCGGCCAGATCGGCGATCAGGTCGTCGGTGTCCTCCAGGCCGATCGAGAGCCGGACGAGGTCCGCGGCGGGTCGGACGTCCGGCGATACCGGGCGGTGGGTGAGCGCGGCCGGGTGCTCGATCAGGGAGTCCACGCCGCCGAGTGAGACGGCGTGGGTGAACAGCCGGACGGCGGCGGTGACCCGGGCGGCGGCCGCGTACCCGCCCGCGAGCCGCACGGCGATCATTGCTCCGGTACCCCGCATCTGCCGGCTCAGCAGGCCGCGCGGATCGCCGTCCAGGCCGGGGTAGTGGACGGTGCGGACGGCGGGATGCCCGCTCAGCCAGTGCGCGATCCGGCGCGCGGACGCCTGCTGGGCCCGGACCCTCGTCGGCAGGGTGGTCAGGCCGCGGTGCAACAGGTAGCCGGCCAGCGGATGCAGCAGGGCGCCGGTCAGGGCACGCACCCGGCGCAGGTCGCGGGCGATCTCCTCGCCGCAGGCGATAACGCCGCCCACCACGTCGCCGTGGCCGCCGAGGTACTTGGTGGCGCTGTGCACCGACATGGCGGCGCCCAACTCGAGCGGCCGCTGCAGCACCGGGGTGGCGAACGTGTTGTCGACCAGCACCGGGACGCTGCCGGCCCGGCCGGTCACGGCGGCGATGTCGATGAGTTCGACGGTCGGGTTCGCCGGCGACTCGATCACCACCAGGCCGGTGTCCGGACGGAGGTGCGCGGCCACCTCGGACTCGGTGCAGAACGTGGTCGTGGTGCCCAACAGTCCGGTCGCCAGCAGGTGATCGGTGCCGCCGTACAACGGCCGCACAGCGACCACGTGGCGCTTGCCGGTGATCGAGGTCGCGGCCAGTACCGCCGCGGTGATGGCCGCCATGCCGGACGCGAACGCGACCGCGGTCGCGGCTCCCTCGAGGGCCGCCAGTGCGCGCTCGAATCGGGCGACGGTCGGGTTCCACAGCCGGGCGTAGACGAAACCGCCGTCCGGGAGCGGGGGACCACCGGCCGCCATCGACTCGTAGGAGTCCCCGCCGCGTTCGAGGTCGGGCAGCGGGTTGGTGGTCGACAGGTCGATCGGTGGCACGTGGACGCCGAGACCGGTGAGATCGTCGCGGCCGGCGTGCACGGCCAGGGTGTCGAGAGGGAGTCCGGCCATACCTCCAGATTGGACCGAAGCGCGAGGATCGGCCATGGTCTTCGCAGAAGCAGCAAGATAGTCTCCGAAGTCCGCGATTCTCGGCGGAATCGGATTCGATGGGTGGGAGTCGGTTGATGAAACCGCAAAGCGCGGCGACCGCCCTGGACGCCACCGATCGCGCGATCCTGGCGGCGGTCGTCCAGGACGCCGGCGTCACCAACAAGGCGCTCGCCGGCCGGCTCGGGCTGGCCGAGTCGACCTGCGCCTACCGGTTGCGGCAGCTGCGCGAACGCGGCGTCATCACGGGCACTCGCGTGGAGGTGGACCATGCCGCCCTCGGCTACCCGCTGCAGGCGGTGGTGTCGGTGCGGCTGGGCAGCCACAGCGAGCAGCTCGTCCAGGAGTTCTACGACGCGATCGTGGCCACCGCACAGGTGCTCCAGGTGTTCCACCTGGCCGGCAGCTCCGACTTCCTCGTCCACGTCGCCGTGGCGGATGCCGCGGAACTGCGCGACCTCGTGCTGCGGCACATCACCGTCCACCGCGGCGTCCGGCAGACCGAGACCCACCTCGTCTTCGACCAACGTCCCGGTGCCGGCGTCGCCGTCGCCCCGCCCTGAGCCGCGAACGGCGCCCCGCGGGTTTCGGTCCGCACGCCAGATCCGTCCCCAACCCGTTCAGGGGACGGTTCCTCAAACCGTTCAGGGAACCGTCCCCACCGTTCAGGGAACCGTCCCCACCGTTCAAGGAACCGTCCCCACCGTTCAGAGAACCGTCCCCGAGTTGCCGTCTTCCTCGTCGACCCTTGACCGTCCGGGCCCGACGGCCCACGACGAAAGGCCCGAGGGCGTCAGTCCAGCGAGCGCAGCCAGCGCCGGACGTGCCAGGTGGCCTCGACGTCGTCCTCGTTGTACTCCAGGACGCGGCGCCGGGCGTCGGCCCGGACCTGTTCGGTGGCTCCGCCGACCGCCTCGGCGAACCACGACTGGCTGTTCAGCCCGCCGGGGCTCTCGTCGCGCCAGGCGAACCCGGCCGCCTTGGACGCGACCACCTTCAGCCCCAGCCCCTGGGTACCGAAGAAGTTCGCCCGGATCGTGGTGAACAGGTCCACGAAATGCCCGGACACCCAGTCGGTCGCCCAGCCGAGCACCTCGTCGGCGCCGTCGCGGGCGGCCAGCCGCTGCAGCCGCACCACCTCGTAGTCGGAGTAGTGGTAGACCCGGGCCTCCACGCCGCTGACCAGGCGTTTCAGCCACGCCAGGGCCCGCGCGGCCAACCTCAGTTCGGCGCTGTCGTCGAGGACGTCGAACGCGCTGAAGTGCCGGTAGTAGCGCGCGCCGGTCCGGCTGTCGGTGACCAGGAAGCCCCACAGGTAGACCCGGTCGTCCATCGAGGTCTCGATGTCGAGGTCGATCTCGACCGGAGCGCCGGGAACCTCGATCGCGCCCTCGGTGACCCGGTCGAAGTCCACCCCGCGGGCCATCAGGATCGAACGGCGCCAGGCCAGCCGGAGCCGCTCCTCGGCACCGACCCGGTGGGTGACCCGGGGCAGGTAGTCCGGCAGCAGTTCGTCCAGGTCGCGGGCCGCCAGCTCGGCCACGGTGGACACTCCCAGGTCGCGCAGCACGCTGATCTCGTACACGTCCAGCGGCGATTTCGAGATCCTCAGGCTGAGATCGTCGTCGTCCAGCTGGGGACGGCAGACGTCCCACCACTGGCACCAGCCGCACTCCCGGTTCGCGATCGGCAGCAGCGCCGGCGGATCGTCCGCTCCCAGCGCGGACGCGGCCAGCGCCACCTCGACCCGGAACGCATGCTCGGTGTCGTAGCGTTCCAGGGCCGACACCGGCCCGGATCCGCCCGGTTGCCCCGGACCGGACCCCCCCGGCGCCACCGCCGCGGATGCCGTCGACCGGACGCCGCCGCTCGCGCCGGGCGGGACCGTCCCGGGTTCCTCGAGCAGGGTCCGGGGACTGGGTTGCAGCACCGGTGCCGACAGGTCGACCCAGGACAGCACCCTGCCCAGGCCGGGCAGCTCATCGGTGCCGACGACCGCCGCCCACGGTTCGGACGGGGCCCGCCCGATCGCCTGCAGCATGCGCAGGTAGTGCGCCAGCTGCAGCAGGTCGTTCATCCGCCAGGTATGCCGGAACCGGTAGCCGGCGAGGGTTTCCCGGCGCGCCGGATCGGCCAGGCTCGACCACACCAGGCTGGAGTCGTCGTTGCGCGGGTCGCACACCCGGTGGACCTTGATCTCCACCGGGTGGTAGCCGTCGCCGCCCCGTACCAGCAGGTCGGGCCGCCCGCTGCGGTGCCGGACGAGGTCCCGCGGCAGCAGAGGCCCGATCAGCACGTCGACGCCGTCCGCCATCGCCGCCAGCGCCGCGTCCTCCTGGACCGCGGACGGCTCGCCGGTCAGCTCCGGCCCGTCGAACAGGCTGCCGCCGAACCCGCCCCGCAGCGCCGCCAGTACCTCGGCCTGGAACGTCACCCCGCCGTGGAACACCTCACGCAGGCCCTCCTCGGGCGTGGGCAGCACGAACCCCGGGTGGAACGCGTTGTGCGTCTTCACCGGGCAGCTCCGCGCCGCGTAGGCGTCCAGCGAGAACATCGACCGCGCCGGCCTCGGTCAGGCGCGGCCGCGGTGCAGGGCGACGATGCCGCCGCTCAGGTTCTTCCACGCGACGTCGCGCCAACCGGCCTCGGCCAGCAGGTCGGCCAGCACCGCCTGGGTCGGCCACGCCATGATCGACTCCGCCAGGTACTCGTAGGCGACCGGATTGGACGAGGTCGCCCGGGCGACCACCGGCAGCACCCGCAGTGCGACGCCGTGGTAGGCCAGCCGGAACGGAGCCCAGGTCGGCGTGCTGAACTCCGAGATCACGATCCGTCCACCCGGGCGGGTCACCCGGTGCAGCTCGGCCAGGGCGGCCACCGTGTCCTCGACATTGCGCAACCCGAACGAGATGGTGACCGCGTCGAAGGCGCCGTCGGCGAACGGCAGCGCCAGCGCGTCCGCGTTCAGGAACGTCAGGCCGGGCAGCCGCTGCTTGCCCACCTGCAGCATGCCGAGGCTCAGATCGGCCGGGACCACCAGCGCGCCGGCGTCGGCGAACGGCTTGGACGACGTGCCGGTGCCCGCGGCCAGGTCGAGGATCCGCTCCCCGGGCAGCGGGGCCACCGCGGCGACCGCGGCCCGGCGCCACTGCCGGTCGAGCCCCCCGGTGAGCAGATCGTTGACCAGGTCGTAGCGGGCCGCGACCCCGTCGAACATGGCCGCGACATCGGCCTTCCGTTTCGCCAGGGTGGCTCGGGCCTGCGCTCGTCGATTCACGGCGCATAGCCTGCCACGCCGCGCCGACACCCGTCCGTAGCGGTCCGTCCGGGCGGTCCGATTCGGGGTGGCTTGCCGTCGTGGGGGAGAATCCTGGCCATGGCCAAACGCAGCACCGTGCTCAAGGTGACCGGACTCAGCAAATCCTTCGGGCCGGTCGTCATCGTCAACGACTTCAATCTCGAGGTGCGCGCGGGCGAGGCGGTCGCGCTCACCGGACGCAACGGTGCCGGCAAGTCCACCATCCTGCGCTGCCTGGTGGGTGCCGACAACCCCGACGAGGGCACGGTGCAGGTCAACGGCATCACGATGAGCGAGACCAACCCCGAGGTGCGCCGCGCCGTGGCCACCGTGATCGACGACCTGGACTTCTTCCCCGACCTGTCGGTGGTCGAGCACCTCGACCTGCTCGCCCGGGCGCACGGCATCCCCGACCCCGAGGCGGCGGTCGACGAGGTGCTGCACGAGGTGCAGCTGGTGCCCCAGTCCGGTCAGTTGCCGGGCACCCTGTCGTCCGGTCAGCGGCGCCGGCTCGCCCTGGCGACCGCGTTCGTCCGCCCCCGCCAGCTGCTGGTGCTCGACGAGCCCGAACAGCGCCTGGACGTCGAGGGCGTCGACTGGCTGGCGGCCCGGCTGGCCGCGGAACGCAACCGCGGCCTGGCCATCGTCCTGGCCAGCCACGAACCCAAGCTGGTCGACACCGTCGCGACCCGGGTGGTCCGGGTCGGCGAGCCGGCGGCGGACGAGGTCGACGCGTGAGCAAGAAGTCCCGCCGGCTGATCCGGAAAGGCCTGGCGCAACCCAAGCCCGCGCCCGAGCCGGTCGTCCCGGCCGAACCGGAACGCACCTTCTGGTTCCTGCCCGACGAGCCCGCCGACGAGGTGGACGAGCGCGACCTGCACGACCTGATCAAGCAGTGGCGCCACGGCCGGGCCACCCGGTCGATCATGGACGCCGTCCAGGACGCCTACGTCGCCATCTTCAGCGCGATCATGATCGGCGCCATGCTGACCAACCTGGTGGTGCGCGCCCAGTCGACCATGGCCGGCTGCGCCGCGGACGCCTGCATCGCCGCCCGCACCCTGGTGCCCTGGGCGGTCTGGTTCGCGGTGCTCGGCATGGCGCTGGCGATCAGCCGGCTGTTCGGGCCCGTCCTGGTCTCGGCGGCCGAGGGCTTCTGGTTGATGGACGCCCCCGTCGAGCGGACCCGGCTGCTCGCCGGACGGCTCCGGCTGGCCGTGCTGGTGATCGGCCTGATCGGGGTGGTGTTCGGCGGCCTGACCGCGGCGTTGAGCGGCTCCAGCCCGATCGAGATCGGCCTGTGGGCCCTGGCGGACGGCCTGGGCGCCGCCGCCCTGACCGCGTTCGCCGCCGCCGAGCAGACCCGGGAACGGACCCGGGTCACCCGGTTCGTCCAGACCGTGCTGGCGAGCCTCGCGCTGGCCACCCTGCTGCTCACGGTCGCCGTCGCCGCCGGCTGGCTGACGCTGCAGATCCCGGCCGGGCTCAGCCTGTACGTGCCGGCCGCGGCCGCCGGCCTCGCGCTGGTGCTGCTCATCGTGCTGCTGATCGGGGCGCTGCGCCGGCTGGGGCTCATCCGGCGGGCCCGGCTGGTTTCGGGCGGCTCCCTGGTGGCCGGCATGGCCGGCGCCATGTACGCGCTCGACTTCGGCCTGATCCGCGACATCGTGGTCGAACGGGCCGCCGTCGAACGCGGCCGGGTGAACCCCACCCCGGGTCGCGGCTCCGGGCTGCAGGCGCTGCTGTGGCGCGACGTGCAGCGGCTGCTGCGGTTCCCCCGGCCGCTGGTGCCGCTGGCCGCCTCGGTGGTCGCCCCCTACGCCCTGGACGCCCTGGGCCTCAGCACGGTGAACCCGTTCATCTCCGGACTGATCCTGGTGGTCGTCCTGGTGCCGTTCCTGTCGGTGCTGCGGGTGCTCAGCCGCACCGGCGGGCTGGCCCGGCTGTTCCCGTTCCGCACCTCGCAGGTGCGGACGACCGCCATGCTGGTGCCGCTGCTGCTGGCCCTGGTGTGGCAGGCGCTGACCATCCCGGCGTTCATCGGGATCACCTCCGAGGGCGCCGAGCGGACGGTGGTGGACGCCACGATGATCGCGCTGGTGACCGGCGTGGCCGGCTGGCTGGGCGCCGTCCGCTGGGTGACCGCGAAGAAGGTCGACTTCAACACCCCGATGGTGGCGACCGAATCGGGTGCCGTGCCGCCGGCGCTGATCTTCAACCTGTTCCGGGGGCTCGACATGGTGGCGCTGATCACCGCCCCGGTGATGCTCGGCGGCTCGCCGGTCTGGTCGTTCGCCCTGGCCGGGGTCGCTTTCGTATTCCTCCGGGGCACGTTCAACATGGACGAGATGCGCGCCCAGCAGGAACAGTTGAAGCGCGAGCAGGCCGCCCAGAAGAACCGCAAGGGACAGAAGGTCCGGGTGCAGCGGCCGACCCGTTGACGATCCGGGCGAACGGCGTCCCGAAACCGTGCCGACCGCCCCACGGGAGCGGCTAGGCACCCTAGGCTGACCCCCAGTCGTTCAGAGGCGCCGCCGGGGTCTCGAAACCCATGAGAGCGGAGCCAATGACGGTCACCGATGCCCTGTCGCCCGTGTCCCCACGCCCGGAGCGCACGCTCACCAGGACGGAGTCGGCACGGCAGACCCGCAGCTTCACCGAGCTGGCGCAGACCGTCCGCGGCCTCGGGCTGAACAACCGGACGCCCCGGTTCTACTGGGCCCTGTTCGCCGGGTTGCTGGTGGCGTTGGCCGGCGCCCTCGCCGGGATGGTGCTGCTGCGCGACAGCTGGTGGCAGCTGCTGATCGCCCTGGCGCTGGCGGTGATCTTCACCCAGTTCGCGTTCCTGGGGCACGAGGCGTCCCATCGCCAGGTGCTCGCCTCCGGCCCCGCCAACGACCGGTTCGGCCGCATCCTGGCCAACGTCTTCGTCGGGATCAGCTACCAGTGGTGGATGAGCAAGCACACCCGGCACCACGGCAACCCGAACAAGGTGGGCCGCGACCCCGACATCGCCCCGGGGGTGGTGTCGTTCACCACCGAGGACGCCGAGGAGAGCACCGGCATGCGCCGCTGGTTCACCCGCCGGCAGGGGTGGCTGTTCTTCCCGCTGCTGGCCTTCGTCGGCCTGGACCTGCACCAGGCATCCATCCGCAGCCTGTTCGCCCGGGGACCGGTCGCCGGACGGGGGATCGAACTGGGCATGCTGGCGGCCCGCTTCGCGGTGTACTTCGCGCTGGTGTTCTGGGCGATGCCGCTCGGCCTGGCGTTCGCCTTCCTGGGTGTGCAGTTCGCCGCGTTCGGCGTCTACATGGGGGCCAGCTTCGCGCCGAACCACATCGGCATGCCGATCGTGCCGGCCAACTCCCGGCTGAGCTTCTTGGACAAGCAGGTGCTGACCTCGCGCAACGTCTCCGGCGGCTGGTTCATGACCGCGCTGATGGGCGGGCTCAACTACCAGATCGAGCATCACCTGTTCCCGAGCATGCCGCGTCCGCACCTGTGGAAGGCGCGGCAGTTGGTGCAGGAGCATTGCGCCGAGCACGGCGTCCCCTACACCGAGACCAATCTGGCGCGAGCGCTCGGCATCGTGGTCGCCCATATGAACCGGGTCGGCCTGGCCGCCGCCCGCGAGTTCCGCTG
>JAGPGQ010000018.1 GCA_018055925.1 Micropruina sp. | reverse complement strand
TGGACGAGTTCGAGGACCAGTTGGTCGGCCGGGGCCACCCCGTCGAGCTCACCCTGCCGGACAGCCTGGAGGGCCTCAGCACCCGAACGGCGCAGTTGCTGCAGGCCTGCCTGCGCACCGCCCTGGACGAGGCGCGCACGGCAGCGGTCCCGGGTAGCACCTGCACGATCGAGGTCACCCGCAGCCGCGAGGAGACCGGGCTGCGGCTCGGCTTCGACGTCGGGCCGACCACCGGGCCGGAGCCCGCCACGACCACCGGACGGAGTGATCCGGCGGCTGAGATCGTGGCCGCCGGCGGCACCTGGCACGACCGGGTCGAGAGCGGTCGCCGGTGGCTCCAGGTGACCGTTCCGGCACGATCGCCGGCTATCGGCAGCGTCCCCGTCCGGGCCGGCTGGGCGGTCTGGCTGCGGCCCGAGGTCGCACGCTTCGCGCTCACTGCGGTCAGCGGGGCCGGGATGCTGCACGCCCTGGTCGGGATGGTCACCGCGGCCGGGGCCGGTGACCAGGCCTGGCCGTTGCACGCCGGCTGGGCCGCCGTTTTCCTCGGGATCGCGTTGGCCGGTTGGTGGCCGATGCCGGCCGCCGCCCTCCTGGTGCTCGGTGCCCTGGCCGCACTCCCCTGGTATCAGTCGCTGCCCTATTGGCAGCCGGCCCACCTGGCCGTGATCGTCCTGACCGCACTGACCACCGCTCGGCGACCCCGGTCGCTGCCCTACCTGATCGTGGCCTGGATCGGATTCCTGCTCGTGGCCCACCGAGGCATCCCGACGGTCGAGGCGGCCTCGGCGCTGGCGCTGCCCTTGTTCGGTGCCATCGGCGGCCTGGCCCTGCATCACTTCCGGGCAGTGCGAGGCGCCCAGGTCGCCGAACTGGACCGGTTGCGGCGCGAGGAGGCGTCCGTACGTGACCAGGAACGCCGGCAGCTCGCCGGCGAGCTGCACGACATCGTCGCTCACCAGCTGTCGCTGATGTCGATGCAGATCATGGCCCACCGCAGCGACGACCTCGCCGGCCTGCGGCGGACTGCGGCCCAGGTCTCCGACCTCAATCGCAGCGCCAAGGCCGACCTGGCCACCCTCGTCCACCTGCTGCGGGAGGGGCAGGCCACCAGCCCGGCGACCACGCCCGACGAGGCGGAGTGGGCGGCGCCGAGCCGACTCGCCGAGGGCGTGGCCGCGTCGCTCACCGAGGCCGGGCACACCGTCCGGCTGCGGGTCGACCCCGCCGCGGACGATTGTGATCCCACCACCCGGCGGACGAT
Organism: Micropruina sp.; assembly: GCA_018055925.1. Classification (GTDB taxonomy): domain Bacteria; phylum Actinomycetota; class Actinomycetes; order Propionibacteriales; family Propionibacteriaceae; genus Micropruina. The sequence goes on along the minus strand of JAGPGQ010000018.1, from coordinate 26,030 downwards.
CGCGCGGATCCTGCGCGAGGCCACCACCAACATCCTGCGCTACGCGCCCCCGGCGTCCGACTGCGGCATCGCCATCGCGGTCGACCCCGCCGCTGTCGACATCGAGGTCACCAGCCCATTGGGGACGGACACCCCGCAGGATCCGCATTCGACCGGCTGGGGGCTGCTCGGGCTCACCGAGCGGGCGCACCTGACCGGGGGCCGGTTCCGGGCCGGCCCGGACGGGGGTCTGTGGCGGGTGTGCGCGTCGCTGCCCAGCCGGCTGCCCGAGTCAGTCGGCCCCGTGACCCATCGGCGGCAACATGTCCGGGTCGACGATGCCCAGGTGGATCGCCCGCACCAACACCTGGATCCGCGAGGTGACGCCGAGCTTCCCCGCGATCCGGGTCAGGTACTGCTTGACTGAGCCCTCCGAGAGCGACATCCGGCGGCCGATCTGGCGGTTGGTGAGGCCATGGGCCAGCCAGGCCACCAGTTCGATCTCGCGCGGTGCCAGGGCCTCGTCCGGCGTGGGCCGGCGGGCTTCTCCGGTCACCAGCGAGGCAACCAACTCCCGGCGCACACGCGACGACAGCGGCATCTCGCCGGCCAACGCACCCTGGATCGCACTCAGCAGGGCCGGGCCACCGGTCCCCTTCAGCAGGTAGCCGGACGCCCCCGCGCGCAGCGCGGCCACCACGTAGTCGCGGGTGCCGAAGGTGGTCAGGGCCACCACCCGGGCCTCCGGACGGCGGTCGACGATCGCCCGGATTGCGTCGATGCCGGACGTGCCCGGCATCTGCAGGTCCATCAGGACCAGGTCGGGTCGCAGCCGTTCGTAGGCCTCGATCGCCTCGGCCCCGGTGCGAGCCTCACCGACCAGTTCGACGTCCGGCCGGTCCGCGAAGAACGACCGGTAGGCCGCACGTACCTGCGCGTCGTCGTCGGCGACGAGGATCCGGACGCGGCTGGACACGCCCTGAGCCTACGAGGTCGCGGGTGCGGGCGCAGCCGGCCGGCTCGTCCCTCAGAGCGGGCTCTGCCCCATCGACCGCCGGACGAGTCTCCGCCCGGGCGGGGCTCAGTCGCTCTCGACCAGCTCGGCGGCCGCGATCTCGGCCTCCGAGGGGCCCTTGATGTAGCTGGTGGCGGTCAGGGTGCCGGCCCGGGCGACGTTGGTGTCGGCGGCCATCGCGATGTCGGTGTTCTGACAGCCGACCCCGAGCCAGGAGCCGTCGGCGAGCTTGATCAGGGTGGCGCTGAGCACACCGCGCCGGGCGTCGACGGGTTGCCCGTCGGGGTCCACCTGGCCGGTGATCTGCCACTTGGCCACCACCACGGCGGCATCGTCGCCCAGCAGCCGCTGGCTGAGCTCCAACACCTGCACCTCGGCGTCCGGGAACATGTGGGTGAAGCCGAACCGCAGGCCCTTCACGATCGAACGGCGTCCCGTCCAGCGCAGCCCGACCGCGTTGACGAAGTCGGCGTCCTCGACGAACAGCCGTCCGATCGCGTCGGCGTCCTTGGCCTCCCAGGCCCGGACGTAGGCCCGGACCAGGTCCACCGGCGTGGTCAGCGGCGGCCGGAACGGGGAGCGCTCCGGGACGGGCAGGTAGCGCAACTCGGCCGCCCGCCGGACCAGCTTCTTCCACTTGGCCATGGCGATCAGACCATCAGCTGGCGCTCGGTCGGCAGGATCGGCTTCGGCAGCCGGGACGCGCCCTGCAGGTAGGCGTCCACCCCGTTGGCGCAGGAGCGGCCCTCGGCGATCGCCCAGACGATCAGCGACTGGCCCCGGCCGGCGTCGCCGCAGGCGAACACCCCCGGCACCGAGGTGGCGTAGTTCTCGTCCCGCGCCACATTGCCGCGCGGGTCGAGATCGACCCCCAACTGATCGACCAGGCCGGCCCGCTGCGGGCCGACGAAGCCCATCGCCAGCAGCACCAGCTCGGCCGGGATCTCGCGCTCGGTGCCGGGCACCGGCTCGAACCGGCCGCTGTTGAAGACCACCTCCGAGAGCCGCAGGGTCGCCACGTTGCCGTCCGCGTCGCCGACGAACTCGCTGGTGGACACCGAGTAGACCCGTTCGCCGTCCTCCTCGTGCGCCGAGGAAACCCGGAAGATCATCGGGTACGTCGGCCACGGTTGGTTGGCCGGACGCTGCTCCGGGGGCATCGGCAGGATCTCCAGCTGGGTCACCGACGCCGCGCCCTGGCGGATGGAGGTGCCCAGACAGTCCGCGCCGGTGTCGCCGCCGCCGATGATCACCACGTGCTTGCCGGTCGCGGTGATCTGGTCCGGCACCTCGGCCCCCAGCGCGACCCGGTTGGCCTGCGGCAGGAACTCCATCGCCTGGTGGATGCCGTTCAGTTCGCGTCCCGGAACCGGCAGATCCCGCGCGATCGTGGAGCCGATCGCCAGCACCACCGCGTCGAACCGGTCCCGCAACTGGTCGCCGCTGAGGTCGTTCTCGCCGCCGATGTTGCGCCCCGGCTTGAACACCGTGCCCTCGAGCCGCATCTGCCGGAGCCGCCGGTCCAGGACCGCCTTCTCCATCTTGAACTCCGGGATGCCGTAGCGCAGCAGGCCGCCGATGGCGTCCGCCCGCTCGTACACCACCACCGTGTGACCGGCCCGGGTGAGCTGCTGGGCGGCCGCCAGTCCGGCGGGACCGGAGCCGATCACCGCCACCGTCTTGCCGGTGTGCCATTCGGGGGTGACCGCGGTCACCCGGCGGTCGCTCCAGGCCCGGTCGATGATCGCCACCTCGACGTTCTTGATGGTCACCGGGTCACGGTTGATGCCGACCACGCACGCGGTCTCGCAGGGCGCCGGGCACAGCCGTCCGGTGAACTCCGGGAAGTTGTTGGTGGCGTGCAGCCGATCGGTCGCGCCCCGCCAGTCGTCCCGCCAGACCAGGTCGTTCCACTCCGGGATCAGGTTGCCCAGCGGGCAGCCCTGATGGCAGAACGGGATGCCGCAGTCCATGCAGCGTCCGGCCTGCTTGGTGATGATCGGCAGCACCGCCCTGCCCGGTGACTCGGGGTACACCTCGTTCCAGTCGTGCACCCGCTCAGCCACCGGACGCCGCTGCGCGACCTCCCGCGGAGTGGTCATGAAGCCCTTGGGGTCAGCCATGCGCGGCCTCCATCATCATCGCGGTCGTTGCCTCTTCATCAAGCCCGGCCTGCTCGGCCTCGGCCCGGGCGGCCATCACCCGGGCGAAGTCGCGCGGCATCACGGTGGTGAACCGGCCGGTCAGGTCGTCCAATGCCAGCAGCCGCTCCGCCACCGCGGAACCGGTCTCCTCGACGTGCTTGTGCAGCAGCTGCCGGATCCGGGCCAGGTCGTCGGCGGTCGGCTCCAGCGGGTCGACCATCTCGGTGTTCAGCCGGTCCCGGTTCAGGTCGAGGACGTAGGCGACGCCGCCGGACATGCCGGCCGCGAAGTTGCGTCCCGTGCCGCCCAGGACGAGCGCCTCGCCGCCCGTCATGTACTCGCAACCGTGGTCGCCGACCCCCTCGACCACCGCGGTCGCGCCGGAGTTCCGGACGCAGAACCGCTCGCCCACCTGGCCGCGGATGAACAGCTCGCCCGAGGTGGCGCCGTAGCCGATCACGTTGCCGGCGATGATGTGCTCCTCGGCGACGAACACGGCGTCCTCGGACGGCCGGACGATCAGCCGTCCGCCCGACAGGCCCTTGCCGAAGTAGTCGTTGGTGTCGCCGACCAGCCGGAGCGTGACCCCGGCCGGCAGGAACGCGCCGAAGCTCTGCCCGGCGGTGCCGCGCAGGGTCAGGTCGATGGTGTTCTCGGGCAGCCCCCGACCCTGGGTCGCCTTGGTGACCTCATGACCCAGGATGGTGCCGACCGTGCGGTCCACGTTGCGGACGGCCAGGTCGGCCCGGACCAGGTCGCCGGAGGTCAGCGCCGGCTGCGCCAGTTCGATCAGCTGGACGTCGAGCTTGGCGTCCAGCCCGTGGTCCTGGCCGGTGATCCGGTGCAGCGGGCCGTCGGTGTCGACCCAGTGCAGGATCGGCTCCAGGTCGAGCCCCTGCGCCTTCCAGTGCTCGACCGCCCGGCGGGCCTGCAGCACCTCGACGTGGCCCACCGCCTCCTCGATCGAGCGGAAGCCGAGCGCCGCCAGGATCTCGCGGACCTCCTCGGCGATGTACTCGAAGAAGGTCACCACATAGTCGGCCTTGCCGCTGAACTTGGCCCGCAGCTCCGGGTTCTGGGTGGCCACCCCGACGGGGCAGGTGTCCAGGTGGCACACCCGCATCATCACGCAGCCCGACACCACCAGCGGGGCGGTGGCGAAGCCGAACTCCTCGGCCCCCAGCAGGGCGCCGATCACCACGTCCCGGCCGGTCTTCAGCTGGCCGTCCACCTGCACCACGATCCGGTCCCGCAGGCCGTTGATCAGCAGGGTCTGCTGGGTCTCGGCGAGGCCGAGTTCCCACGGGCCGCCGGCGTGCTTCAGCGAGGTCAGCGGTGCCGCGCCGGTGCCGCCGTCGTGGCCGGAGATCAGCACCACGTCCGCCTTCGCCTTGGAGACGCCGGCGGCGACCGTCCCGACCCCGACCTCGGCGACCAGCTTGACGTGCACCCGGGCGGACGGGTTGGCGCACTTCAGGTCGTGGATCAGCTGCTTGAGGTCCTCGATGGAGTAGATGTCGTGGTGCGGCGGCGGGCTGATCAGGCCCACGCCCGGCGTCGAGTGCCGGGTCTTCGCCACCCACGGGTACACCTTCTGGCCGGGCAGCTGGCCGCCCTCGCCGGGCTTGGCGCCCTGGGCCATCTTGATCTGGATGTCGGTGGAGTTGGTCAGGTAGTCCGAGGTCACCCCGAACCGGCCGGACGCGACCTGCTTGATCGCCGAGCGGCGTTCCGGGTCGTACAGCCGGTCGGCGTCCTCGCCACCCTCGCCGGTGTTCGACTTGGCGCCCAGCCGGTTCATCGCGATCGCCAGGGTCTCGTGCGCCTCCTGCGAGATCGACCCGTACGACATGGCGCCGGTGGAGAACCGCTTGACGATCTCGCTGGCCGGCTCGACCTGGTCGATCGGCACCGGCTTGCGGTCGGAGGCGAACTCGAGCAGCCCGCGCAGGGTCATCAGCCGCTTCGACTGGTCGTTGACCCGCTCGGTGTAGGCCTTGAAGATGTCGTAGCGCTTCTCCCGGGTGGCGTGCTGCAGCCGGAACACCGTCTCGGGGTCGAACAGGTGCGGTTCGCCCTCGCGGCGCCACTGGTACTCGCCGCCCACGTTCAGGGTGCGGTGCGGCAGCGTGATCCGGTCCGGCGGGTAGGCGGCGGCGTGCCGGGCGGCGATGCCGCGGGCGATCTCGTCCAGGCCGATCCCCTCGATCCGGCTGGTGGTGCCGGTGAAGTAGGTGTCGACGAACTCGGTGCTGAGGCCGAGCGCCTCGAAGATCTGCGCGCCGGTGTACGAGGCGATGGTCGAGACGCCCATCTTCGACATCACCTTGAGCACGCCCTTGCCGAGCGCCTTGCGGATGTTGGCCACCGCCTGCTCCGGCTCGACCTTGACCAGCCACTCGCGGCGGGCCAGGTCCTCGGCGGACTCGAAGGCCAGGTAGGGGTTGACGCCCGCGGCGCCGTAGCCGACCAGCAGCGCCACGTGATGCACCTCGCGGACGTCGCCGGCCTCGACGATCAGGCCGACCATGGTGCGCTTCTTCTCGCGCACCAGGTGGTGGTGGATCGCGGCGGTCAGCAGCAGGGACGGGATCGGCGCCAGGTCGGCGTTGGAGTGCCGGTCGGACAGGATGATCGTCCGGCTGCCCTGCTCGATCGCCTCGCTGACCTCGCGGCACAGCTCGTCCAGCCGGGCCTTCAGGCCGGCGCCGCCCTCCTCCACCGGGTAGAGGCCCCGGACCACATAGGTGTCGTAGGCGGGCATGGTGCCGTCCCGGTTGATCCGGACCAGCTTGGCCAGCTGGTCGGAGTCGAGGATCGGGTAGGGGATCACGATCTGCCGGCAGGATGCCGGCCCGGGTTCGAGCAGGTTGCCCTCGGGACCGAAGGTGGACGACAGCGAGGTGACCAGCTCCTCGCGGATCGCGTCCAGCGGCGGGTTGGTCACCTGGGCGAACAGCTGGGCGAAGTAGTCGAACAGGATCCGCGGCCGCTCGCTGAGCACCGCCAACGGCGTGTCGGTGCCCATCGAACCGATCGGCTCGTAGCCGGAGTTGGCCATCGGTGCCACGATCAGCTTGAGCTCCTCGTGGGTGTAGCCGAACATCTGCTGCCGGCGCAGCACCGAGGCGGCGCTGTGTACGACGTGCTGCCGCTCCGGCAGGTCGTCCAGGTCGATCCGGCCGTGCTTGAGCCAGTCGGCGTAGGGGTGCTCGCCGGCCAGCGACGACTTGATCTCGTCGTCGTCGATCAGCCGGTGCTCGGCCAGGTCGACCAGCAGCATCCGGCCCGGCTGCAGCCGGCCCTTGGTGATCACCTTGTGCTGCGGGATGTCGATCACGCCGGCCTCGGAGGCGAACACCACCAGCCCGTCGTCGCTGACCCAGTAGCGGCCCGGACGCAGGCCGTTGCGGTCGAGGGTGGCGCCGATCAGGGTGCCGTCGGTGAAGCAGACCGCGGCGGGACCGTCCCAGGGCTCCATCAGCGAGGAGTGGAACGAGTAGAACGCGCGGCGGGCCGGGTCCATCTCGGCGTTGTTCTCCCAGGGCTCCGGGATCATCATCATCACCGCGTGCGGCAGCGACCGGCCGCCCAGGTGCAGCAGTTCGAGCACCTCGTCGAAGGACGCCGAGTCGGAGCCGCCCGGGGTGCAGATCGGGAACAGCCGCTCCAGGTCGCCCGGGATCAGGTCGCTGGCCAGCAGCGCCTCCCGGGCCCGCATCCAGTTGCGGTTGCCCTTGACGGTGTTGATCTCGCCGTTGTGCGCGATCAGCCGGTAGGGGTGGCTGAGCTCCCAGGCCGGGAAGGTGTTGGTGGAGAACCGCGAATGCACCAGCGCGAGCGCCGAGGCGACCCGTTCGTCGGTCAGGTCGGGGAACACCTCGGCCAGCTGCTGGGTGGTCAGCATGCCCTTGTAGACGGTGGTGCGCGACGACAGCGACGCGAAGTAGACCCCGGTCTCGTTGCGGGCACGCTGCCGCAGCGGATACGCCAAGCGGTCCAGGGCGACGCCGGTGGCCCCCTTCGGGTCGGTCACCAGCAGCTGCTCGAAGACCGGCATCACCTCGCGAGAGATGGGGCTCAGGGTGCTCGCGTCGGTCGGCACCGGACGCCAGCCGAGGATCTCGAGGCCCTCCTCGATGGCGATGTACTCGATGGTCCGCTTGGCGGCCGCCCGCTTCACCGGCGACTGCGGCAGGAAGGCCATGCCGACCGCGTAGGCGCCGGCCTGCGGCAGCGCGAAGTCCACCACGGCCCGCAGGAAGGCGTCCGGCACCTGCAGCAGCATGCCGGCACCGTCGCCGGCCGCCTCGTCCGCGCCGGTGGCGCCGCGATGATCGAGGTTCTCCAGGGCGGTCAGGCCCTTGGCGACGATGTCGTGGCTGGCCTCCCCGCTCAGCTGCGCGACGAAGGCAACCCCGCAGGCGTCGTGCTCGAATGCGGGATCGTAGAGACCTTGTGCGGGCCTTGCGGGCATGGACATCGCCATGGGCTTCTCCTCATCTTCCGGTCGCTTTCAGGCCGGGAGTGCCAAGGCGCCCGCCGTCCCAGCGGCAACGCTGCGCGCGGTCGCAGCATACAGAACCCGGGAGAATCCGTTGTTTCGTGCGGTTCCCATCACGGACGAGTCCCGCGTTGACGCGAAGCATTGCTGCGACAGAGCGCCGGGGCCGCAGATTCTCCGGTCGGCCGGGTGGTCGTGTGGATGCTGGGGTCAGGACTCGCGCGGATCCGCCGCGGGGCCGCCGGACGACGCCGGCCGGTCGGGCTTGGCGTCGTCGTCCCGGTGCTCGTCCTGGTCGGGCTCGTCATCCCGCCGCCGGCCTGGCGGGTCGGGCCGGTCCTCGTCGGCATCCTCACCGGGAGTGTCGAACTCCAGCGTCAGGGTCGAGGTGAACGCCTCCGAGGTGGCCGGCGGGTGCTCCGGTCCATCGGCGAGCGCCACCGAGTCCTCGCGGCCGGGACGGTTGCGCACCAGCCAGGCGAACAGCACCACCCCGGCGAGGCAGATCAGCGCGGCGACCGCCTGGTTGAATCGGATCGGGCCGAACGTGTCATAGGAGTAGTCGAGCCGGAGGCCCTCGGTGAAGAACCGTCCGAATCCGTACAGCGCCACGTAGAGCGCGAACACCTTGCCGCGGCCCAGCCGGAACCGGCGGTCGGCCCAGATCAGGGTGAGCGCGACCAGCACGTTCCACAGCGACTCGTAGGCGAAGGTGGGGTGGAAGGTGGCGTACTCCTCGAACCCGGGCGCCCGGTGGGCCAGATCGATCTCCAACCCCCAGGGCAGGTCGGTCGGCTGGCCGTAGAGCTCCTGGTTGAACCAGTTCCCGAACCGCCCCAGGGCCTGCCCGACCGCGATCCCGGGCGCCAGCGCGTCCGCCAGGGACGAGAACCGCACCCCGAGCCGCCGGCACATGAACCACACGGCCAGCGCCCCGGCGCCGATCGCGCCGTAGATCGCGATCCCGCCCTCCCAGATCCGGAGCGCACTGAGCGGGTCCCGTCCCGGGCCGAAGTAGTCGCCCAGGTGGGTGAGCACATGGTAGATCCGGGCCCCGACGATGCCGACCGGGATCGCGATCAGGACGATCGTCTCGAATTGCTCCGGGTTCCCGCCGCGGGCCACCCAGCGGCGGCTGCCGATCATCCACGCGGCGACCATGCCGGCGATCAGGCACAGCGCGTAGATGTGCAGGAAGAAAGGGCCGAGCTGCCAGCCGGTGATCGGCGGGGAAGGTATGGACAACAGCACGGTGCCATCCTGCCCCATCGGTGAAACGTCCGATTCCCGGCACGGCGGGCTGGTCCCAAAGTGCCGGCGTGCTGCAGCCGGGATCTGCCGTCCGGGCGGCGGCCGGTGTACGCCGGGCTCCCGGAGGGGTCCCGGTGTGAGTCGGGCTCCCGGAGGGGTCGGTCACGTGAGCCGGCTCCCGTGGTACCTCGGCGATCTCGACATCGCCGCCCGATGGTGGGAAGGCAGGCTCGGTTTCGAGTCACGACACGAAATCGGCGACCTTTCCCACCAACCGACGGCGATGTCGAGACCGCTGGCCACCCGGTGGGGACGCCCGCCAAACAATGACAACCCGTCATCCCGGCGGACGCCGGGAGCTCTCACCTGGGCGAGGAATCAGCCCTGGGTGGCGGCGAAGCGTTCGAAGTCGTCCTTGAAGGCGCCGATGGCGGTGCCCTGGGTCCAGACCAGCCGGCCCCTGCGGTCGGCGTCGAAGGCGATCACCTGGGTGGAGTGGTTCACCTCGTAGCCGCCGTCGGCGGTCTTGGTGGTGCCCTCCACCACGACGCCCATGGAGGCACCGATCTTCTTGATCTCGTCGAGGTCGGCGGTGAGGCCGATGAAGCTCGGGTCGAACCGTTCCAGGTAGGCCTTCAGGACGGCGGGGGTGTCGCGTTCGGGGTCGGCGGTGATCAGCAGCACCTGGATCTTGGCCCGCGCCTCGGGGCTCACCCGGTTCAGCGCGCTGGCCAGGTCGGACAGGGTGGTCTTGCAGATGTCCGGGCAGTGCGTGTACCCGAAGAACACCACCACGACCGGCTTGTCGGTGCCCGTGCGCAGCGCGAACGGACGGGTGTCGCCGTCGGTCAGGGTGGCGTCCGGCATGGTGTACGGCTGCGCGAGCTCGACGCCGCCGTAGGTCTTGGCGGACGCGCTGCCGACCGGACGGACGTCGGCCGCCGGGCCGCCGCAGGCGGTCACCGCCAGCAACGCCAGGCCGGCCACCGCGGATCCCAGCCGACGCGTCATCGCCGGACGCCGGCCGCCAGGTCCGCCAGCACCGCCCGGACGCCGCTGCGGTCGTCCGGGTCGCCCGCGTCGTCGGCGGCCAGGGCCTGCTTGACGAACGCCGACCCGACGATGACGGCGTCCGCGAAACCGGCCACGTCCGCCGCCTGGTCGCCGTTGGAGACGCCGAGTCCGACACCGACCAGGGTCTCCGGGGCGAGCCGCCGGATCCGGGCGACCAGTTCGGGCGCGGCCGAGGACGAGGCCTCCCGGGTGCCGGTCACGCCCATCACCGCGGTCGCGTACATCCAGCCGCGGCAGGCGTCCGCGGTCGCCACGATCCGTTCGTCGGTGGACGACGGCGACACCAGGAAGATCCGGTCCAGTCCGTGCGCGTCGGAGGCCTCGAACCAGTCGGCGGCCTCGTCTGGCACCAGGTCGGGGGTGATCAGCCCCGCTCCCCCGGCGGACGCCAGGTCGCGGGCGAAGGCGTCCACGCCGTACCGGTCGACCAGGTTCCAGTAGGTCATCACCACCGGCGTGGTCCCGGTGGCGGCCACCGCCTCGACGGCGGCGAACACGTCCCTGGTGCGGACGCCGCGGGCCAGCGCCCGGGTGCCGGCCCGCTGGATCACCACCCCGTCCATCACCGGGTCGGAGTACGGCAGACCGATCTCGATCAGGTCGGCGCCGGGCTCATCGCCCTGGCCGCACAGGGTGCGCAGCACGTCCAGCGAGCCGGGGACGTCGGGGTAGCCGACCGGGTAGTAGGCGATCAGCGCCTTGCGGCCGTTGCGGGCCGCGGCCCGGATCGCCTGGCCGGAGATTCCCGCGTTCATGCCTCGCCCCCCACGCTCGCGTCGGCCGAGCCGTCCAGCCCGAACCACCTGATCGCCGTGTCCACGTCCTTGTCGCCGCGGCCCGAGACGCACACCACGATGATCGGCTGCGCGTCGGGATACTTGGCGGCGACCCGCTTGCCCAGGCGCATGGTGCCGGCGAGGGCGTGCGCCGACTCGATCGCCGGCATGATGCCCTCGGTCCGGGTGAGCAGCTGCAACGCCTCCATCGCCTCGGCGTCGGTGACCGGCTCGTAGGTCGCCCGGCCGGTCGCGGCCAGCCACGAGTGCTCCGGGCCGACGCCCGGGTAGTCCAGCCCGGCCGAGATCGAATGCGACTCCAGCGTCTGGCCGTCGTCGTCCTGCAGGATGTAGGTGCGCATGCCGTGCAGCACGCCGACCGAACCGCCGAAGATCGCGGACGCGTGGCGTCCGGTCTCGACCCCGTCGCCACCGGCCTCGTAGCCGTACAGCGAGACGGTCGGGTCGTCGATGAAGTCGGCGAACATGCCCATGGCGTTCGAGCCGCCGCCGACGCAGGCGGTGACGGCGTCCGGCAGGCGCCCGTACCGCTCCAGCACCTGGGCCTTGGCCTCGGTGGAGATCACCCGCTGCAGTTCGCGGACCATCTTCGGGAACGGGTGCGGGCCGGCCACCGTGCCGATCAGGTAGTGCGTGTGGTCGACGCTGGCGACCCAGTCGCGCATCGCGTCGTTCATCGCGTCCTTGAGCGTCTGGCTACCGGATTCGACGGCGATCACCTCGGCGCCCAGCAGCTGCATGCGGGCCACGTTGAGCGCCTGTCGGTCGGTGTCGACCTTGCCCATGTAGACCCGGCACTCCAGCCCCAGCAGGGCCGCGGCGGTCGCGGTCGCGACGCCGTGCTGGCCGGCGCCGGTCTCGGCGATCACCCGGGTCTTGCCCATCCGCTTGGTCAGCAGCGCCTGGCCGAGCACGTTGTTGATCTTGTGCGAGCCGGTGTGGTTCAGGTCCTCGCGCTTGAGCAGCACGATCGCGTTGCCGCAGTGCTGTGCGAACCGCTTCGCCTCGGTCAACGGCGTGGGGCGCCCGGAGTAGTTGCGGCGCAGGTCGTCCAACTCGCGCCAGAAGGTCTCGTCACCCATCGCCTTGTCGAACTCGGCCTCCAGTTGGGCGAGTGCGGCGTACAGCGCCTCGGGGACGTACTTGCCCCCGAAGATGTCGTAATGCCCCGCGGCATCGGGTAGCGACACGATCGATCCTCGGTTCTTGATGGGTGCGGACGCCCCACTCTACGCACTCCGCTCCCCTGCCGGCCCGGTTCTCTCGACCGCCGACCCGGCCGGTGGGACGCGTCAGCCCGCGGCGTCCAGCTCGTCCAGAAAGTCGCGCTGGGCCTGGGTCTCGGGCACGGCCGGCAGGTCGTCCCGGACGCGGCGAGGCCCCGGCTGCGGGTGCCGGGGCCTCGGACGACTGGAGGTGGGACAGTGTCAGTCGATGGCGTCCGCCTTCTCGAACTGCTCCTCCAGCGCCTTCAGGTCCACGTCGGCGGTCACCTGCCGGGTGCCGTTGTAGACGTCGGCGTCGAGTTCGCCACCGGCCTTGGCCACCAGCATCGCCACGAAGGTGTCCCCGTTGACGTTCAGGAAGGTCCGGAAGATGCCCGCGAACCAGTCCACCGCGATCAGCAGGCCGACGGCCTCGAACGGCAGGCCGAGCGAGGTGGCCAGGAACATGGCGACCACCGGGAAGCCGCCGGGGACGGTGATCGTGCCCATGTTGAGCAGGATCGCCAGCGCCATGCCCATCGCGATCTGGCCCAGGCTCAGTTCGACGTTGCCCGACTGGGCCAGGAACATCACCACGATCATGTAGTTGAGCACCGCGCCGTAGGAGCCCATGGTCAGGCCCACCGACAGGGTGAAGTTCGCCACCCGCTGGCTGACGCCGATCTTCTCGATGGTGGTCTTCAGCACGGTCGGGAAGGTGACCGCCGAGCTGGTGGTGGTGACCGCGATCACGGTCTGCTCGGCCAGCTTGGAGGGCAGCAGCGCCGGGTTCAGGCCGGTCCTCAGCCAGACCACGAGCACGAAGGCGGCCATCACGATCAGCACGCCGGCCAGGGTGGCGCCGAGGTACTTCAGCCCGGTGGTGACCACCGCGAAGCCGACGTCGCCGGCGAGTGCGGCCAGCAGGCAGAACACGCCGACCGGGGCGATGTACATCACGAACCGGATCATGGTGAGCACCACCTGCTGGACCTGATCCAGCAGCTCGACGACGCTGCGGTTGCCGGTCTTGGCGACGTAGGCGTTCAGTGCGACTCCGAAGAGCAGCGAGAAGATGATGATCGGCACCATCGCGGCCGACGACATGGCGGCGAAGACGTTGGTGGAGACGAAGCCGAGGATGGTGTCCTGCCAACCGGTGGCCTCACCCGCCTGGCCGGGCAGCGACGGGTCGACGCCGCCGGTGAACGTGATCCCGGAACCGGGCTGGATCACCGTGCCGAGGATCCAGGCGACCACCGCGGCGACCACCGAGAAGCCGATCATCCACTTGAAGGTGCGGAACGCCATCCGTCCCATGCCGGAGCCGGTCATCGAACCGGTGGCGACGATCACCGAGGTCATGACCAGCGGCACGATCGACATCTGGATGAGCCGGATGAACAGATCGCCGATGAACTTGATGTTGGCCGCCCATTCCCCTACGGCGAGGCCGAACAGGATGCCGAGGACGGCGGCGAGCCCGATCTGGGTCGCGGGGTGCTTGAGGTACTTCATTCGATCCTCCGAGGTGATCCGCGGCTGGGCGGGAGCTACCAACCGACACCAAGACGGTAAGACCACTTCGTTAGGCCGATGCAACGGCCACGTTCCAATTGCGTTTCGGCGGGTCCGGGCGGGGCACTCCGGCTGAACGGGAATAGGAACCGTCCCCTGAACGGGAAAGGAACCGTCCCCTGAACGGGAAAGGGAACCGTCCCCGATCGTTCAGGAACCGGCGGCGATGAACTCGGCCACGGCGGTGCGGGGGTCGCCGTGCCTGACCAGAGCCTCCCCGACCAGGATCACGTCGGCGCCGGCTCGCGCCATCCGGGCGGCGTCGGCCGGGGACAGGATGCCCGACTCGGCCACCTTCACCACGCCGGCGGGGATCAGGTCCGCCAGCAGCTCGAACTGGGCCAGGTCGACGTCCAGGGTCTGCAGGTTGCGGTTGTTCACGCCGAGCAGGCTCGCGCCGGCGTCCAGGGCCCGGCGGACCTCGTCCGCGGTGTGCGCCTCGACCAGGACGGTCAGGCCCAGGTCGGCGGCGAGCGCGCTCAACCGGACGAGTTCGTCGTCGGTCAGGGCGGCGACGATCAGCAGGGCCAGGTCGGCGCCGGCCGCGCGGGCCTCCCACAGTTGGTAGTCGGTGACGATGAAGTCCTTGCGCAGCACCGGGACGTCGACCCGGGAACGGACGGCCTCCAGGTCGGCCAGCGAACCGCCGAAGCGGCGCTTCTCGGTAAGGACGGAGATCGCCGCCGCACCGCCCGCCGCGTACTCCGCGGCCAGGACGGCCGGCTGCTCGATGGTGGCCAGCGCACCCTTGCTGGGGCTGGCCCGCTTCACCTCGGCGATCAGTGCCAGCCCCTCGCCGCGGAAGGCGGGCATCGGGTCCAGGGCCGGCGGCAGGCTCTCGACGGCCGCCGCCAGGTCGTCCAGGGTGCGGCGCGCGCGCCGCTCGGCGAGATCCTCGCGAACGCCGGCGACGATCTCGCTCAGCACACCCATGTCAGGCTTGGCCCAGGCCCATCTTGCGCATCACGCCGCCGACCACCGCACCGAGCAGGACGATCGCGATCGACACCCAGACCAGGATCCAGTTGGGGCCCATCAGGAACGCGACGGTACCGATCAGGAAGCCGACCCCCGAGACCGCGCTGCCGGCCCACGCCGCGGGCGTCCGGCCGTGGTGGTAGTGCTTACCGTCGCCGCTCATCGGGCCTCCTGAGATCGTTGCGCCTTGTGGTGGTCCCCATTCTGGCCCGAGTCGCAGCGGATCGCCACCCGTGGCGCGCGGACGGACGCCGCCAGCGCCGGCCCGGGATCCGTCAGGTCGGGTCCTCACCGGCGTCCAGGCGTCGCCAGGCGTCCAGCGAGGCGTCCGCCGCGGCCCCGGACGTGGTCCGGGGCGCCGCCGGCGGCACGAACAACTGCAGCACGGCGCCGCCCGCTCCAAGCCCGGCCACCACGGGGTAGATCCACAGCCAGGCCTGCGGTTGCGGGGCACCGTCGGCGAGCAGCCCGCTGGCCGGCAAACTGCCGTCCGGGTCGGCGGTGAGGCCCACCACGATCGCACCCAGCAGCAACGCCGCGGTCAGCACCGGGAGCACTCGGCGTCCGGCGCCGCGCAGCCAGGCGCTCAGCAGCGCCCCGGCCAGTGCGGCCAGCGGCAGGGCAACCGCGGCGCCCGTGGTCGCGGTGGCGCCGGAGATCCCCCGGCCGGCCGCCCCGGCCATCACCCACCAGTCCTGATTGGCGGCCAGCAGGGCCAGCGCGGCACCCCCCCACCACAGCAGCAGCGATCCGGCGCGCATGCTCAGCCCCGGTCCAGCCGGCGCAGCCGGTGCGCCTCTTCGATCGCCCGGATCACCGCGGCCGCCTTGTTCTGCACCTCGTGCTCCTCGGTGGCCGGCACCGAGTCGGCGACGATCCCGGCGCCCGCCTGAACGTGGGCGACCCCACCGGCGAGCACCGCGGTGCGGATCGCGATCGCCACGTCGGAGTTGCCGGCGAAGTCGAAATAGCCCACGCCCCCGCCGTACAGGCCGCGCCGGGACACCTCCAACTCGTCGATGATCTCCATCGCCCGTACCTTGGGCGCCCCCGACAGCGTGCCGGCCGGGAAGCACGACAGGGTGACGTCGAGCGCGGTCCGCCCCGGGGCCAGCTTGCCGACCACCGCCGCCTCCAGATGCATGATGTGGCTGTACCGGCGCACCTTCATGAACTCGACCACCTCGACCGTGCCGGGCGCGCACACCCGGCCCAGGTCGTTGCGGCCCAGGTCGACCAGCATCAGGTGTTCGGCACGTTCCTTCGGGTCGGCGAGCAGCTCGCTCTCGAGTTCGGCGTCCTCCGCGGCGGAACGGCCCCGGGGGCGGGAGCCGGCGATCGGATGGGTCTCGGCCCGCCCGTTGGTGACGGTCACCAGCGCCTCGGGGCTGGAGCCGACCACCGCCAGCCCCGGCAACCGCAGCAGGTACAGGTACGGGCTGGGGTTGGTGCGCCGCAGGATCCGGTAGACGTCGAGCGGGTCCGCGTCCGTGGCCAGGTCGAACCGCTGGCTGGGGACGATCTGGAACGCCTCGCCGGCCTTGATCTGCTCGACGGCCGCCACCACCGCGGCCTGGTACTCCTCGGCGCTGCGCTGCCGCACCACGTCGGGTGCCGACGCGTCGGCCTCGATCACGGCGACCGCCGGGGCGGACGGGGCGCGCAGCCGGTCGACCATGGCCAGCACCCGGTCGCGGGCGTCCCGCCAGGCCTCGTCCGCGCCGGCCGCCGAGTCGTCGAAGTTGAACGCGTTGGCCACCAGCCACACCTGGGAGGTGTGGTGGTCGAGGATCGCCATGTCGCTGACCATCAGCATGACCAGTTCGGGCAGCCTCAGGTCGTCCGGGTTGCCGTCCGGCAGCACCTCCAGCCGGCGGACGACGTCGTAGGCCAGGTAGCCGACCATGCCCGAGGTGAGCGGCGGCAGGGTCTCGTCCGCGGGCGTGTGCAGGATCCGCAGGGTCTCGGCCAGCACGGCCAGCGGGTCGCCGCCGGTCGGCAGGCCGGCCATCTCTCGTCCGCTCCAGCGCGCCTGGCCGTCCACCTCCGACAGGGTGGCCACCGCGTTCACGCCGACGAACGACCAGCGCGACCACATGCCGTTGTCGGCCGATTCGAGCAGGAACGTCTGCTCCCGTTCACCGCACAGCTTGTGATAGAGCCCCACGGCGGTGAGGTCGTCGGCCAGCAGCCGGGTGTACACCGAGATCACCCGCCGGCTGCGCGCCTGCTCCAGGAACGTCGGCAGGTCGGGGGACACGGTCAGGTCGGCCATCAGCTCTCCTCGCTGAGCAGGACGCGATCGGTGAAGCACGTGGTGGTGCCGGTGTGGCAGGCCGGGCCGGTCTGGTCGACCAGCACCAGCAGGGTGTCGCCGTCGCAGTCGAGACGCACCTCGCGGACGTGCTGGGTGTTGCCCGAGGTCTCCCCCTTGACCCAGTACTCGCCGCGGCTGCGCGACCAGTAGGTGCCCCGCCGGCTCCGCAACGTGAGCGCCAACGCGGCATCGTCCATCCAGGCCAGCATCAGCACCTCGCGGGTGCCGGCGTCCTGCACGACGGCGGGCACCAGCCCGTCCGGGTTGCGCTTGAGCAGCTGGGCGATGCCGGGGTCGAGACTCACCGGTTCATTGTGACAGGGCTACTCTGACCCGATGAGGCGTGCCCAGACCGAACGAGCCCACCTGTGCGACGCGCTGGCCGCGGCCGGCCCGGGTGCCCCCACCCTGTGCGAGGGCTGGACGGCGTACGATCTCGCCGCCCACGTCTGGCTGCGGGAGAACGACCTGATCGGCGGCCTCGGCTACGCCATCCCGGCACTCGCCGACCGGACGGAGCGGCGCGCCGAACGGCTCAAGCGGGAACGCGGCTTCGCCGGCCTGGTGGACGCTATCCGCACCGGCCCGCCCCGGTTCTCGCTGTTCCGGCTGCCGGCCGCCGACGAGGCGGCCAATGCCGCCGAGTTCCTGATCCACGGCCTGGACGTGCGGCGCCCCAACGGGCTGCCCGAACCGGAGCGGCCCGCGGCCTTCGACGACTGGGCGTGGTCGCAGCTGAGGCTGGCGAAGCTGATGACGCGCGGGCTCGACGTCGGACTCGTCCTCGAATGGGACGGTCGTCCCGACCGGAGCCTGCGGGTCACCCCGGGTGCCCGGACCGTCACCGTGATCGGTGCCCCCGTCGAGTTGATGCTCTACGCCTTCGGGCGCCGCGCGGCCGCCGACGTCCGGCTGGTCGGGTTGCCGGAGGCGTTGGCGGCGCTGGAACGCTGAACCCACCGCCACACCGCCAGCGCGGGCACCAGCCCGAGCAGGTCGGCGGCCAGGTCGCTCACGTCGCCCGCCCGGTTCGGCAGCCAGACGTGCTGCACCAGTTCGCTCACCGCCGCGTGCGCCGCGAACGCCGCGATCGGCCACCAATGCCGGAAGATCAGCACCGCCAGGCAGGCCGGTAGCGCGAAGCCGAAGAAGTGCAGCACCTTGTCGGCCTGCGGGAACAACTCCACCGCCCCGGGATTGCCGGGGCTGTACAGACCCCAGAGGTGGGCCGCGAGGGTGACCGCGAAGGCGATGGTCAGCCAGGGGGAACGGACGGCGGTGGGCATCGCCCCAGTCTGCCAAACCCGCGGGCGCGCCGGTCCCGGTGTTACCGGTTGTCAACCGGCGACCGAATGGCGGTGCCGGTCCGCGCAACGCCGGGTTTGTTGACAGAATCGAGGCATGCGCGTGTACAACTTCTCGGCCGGTCCCGCCGTCCTGCCCGAGCCCGTCCTGGCCCAGGCCCAGGACGAACTGCTCGACTGGGGCGGCTCGGGCATGTCGGTGATGGAGGTGTCGCACCGGGGCAAGGCGTTCGTGGCGTGTGCCGCGCGCGCCGAGGCGGCGCTGCGGGAGCTGATGGGCATCCCGGACGACTACCGGGTGCTGTTCCTGCAGGGCGGCGCGTTCGGGCAATTCGCGGCGGTCCCGATGAACCTGGCCGCCGAGGGCGCCACCGCCGCCTTCCTGAACACCGGCGACTGGTCGGCCAAGGCGATCGGCGAGGCCAGGAAGTACGTCACGGTGGACGTGGTCGCCGACGAGAAGGCCGACAACTACGTCCGGGTACCGGCCGCCGGCAGCTACCGGGTCGATCCGGCTGCCGCGTATCTGCACTACACCCCGAACGAGACCATCCGCGGCGTCGAGTTCGGCTACGTGCCCGAGACCGGGGACGTCCCGCTGGTGGCCGACCTGAGCTCGACGATCCTGTCCCGTCCGGTGGACGTGTCGAGGTTCGGGCTGATCTACGCCGGCGCGCAGAAGAACATGGGCCCGTCCGGCATGTGCGTCGTGATCGTCCGCGACGACCTGCTCGGCAGGGCCCGGGCCACGACGCCGTCGGTGTGGAACTACGCCACGATGGCCGCCAACGACTCGATGCTGAACACCCCGCCCACCTTCGGCTGGTACCTGCTCGGGCTGGTCTACCAGTGGGTCCTCGACCAGGGCGGCCTGCCCGCCATGGCCGAGCGCAACCGGGCCAAGGCCGAGGCGCTGTACGGCTTCATCGACGGCTCGGACTTCTACTCCAACCCGGTGCAGGCCGACAGCCGGTCCTGGATGAACGTGCCGTTCCTGATCGCCACCCCCGGGCTCGACAAGACCTTCGTCGATCGGGCGGCCGCCGCCGGACTGACGAACCTGGCCGGCCACCGCAGCGTCGGCGGCATGCGGGCCAGCATCTACAACGCCATGCCACTCGAGGGCGTCCAGGCCCTCATCGACTTCATGAAGGAGTTCGAGCGCACCCACGGGTGACGCCCACCAACCCATGCCCTTTCGCATCCGTACCCTGAACGCGATCAGCCAGGCGGGGCTCTCCCGGCTGCCTGCCGACAAATACACCGTCGGTCACGACGTGGCCGCACCCGACGCGCTGCTGCTGCGCTCCGCGAGCCTGCACAACCAGCCGATCGAGCCGTCCGTGAAGGCGGTCGCGCGCGCCGGGGCCGGCACCAACAACATCCCGGTCGCCGAGTACTCCAAGGCCGGCATCCCGGTGTTCAACACCCCGGGCGCCAATGCCAACGCGGTGAAGGAGCTGGTCGTGGCCGGACTGTTCCTGGCCGCCCGGAACATCGTGGACGCCGCCGCCTTCGCGCATCGCCTCGAGGGCGACCACTCCACCATGGACAAGTTGGTGGAGGCCGGCAAGAAGAACTACGTCGGCTTCGAACTCCCCGGCCGGACGCTCGGCGTCATCGGCCTGGGCGCGATCGGCGTCGAGGTGGCCAACGTGGCCATCTCGCTCGGCATGAACGTGCTCGGCTACGACCCCGGCATCACCGTGCGGCACGCCTGGGCGCTGTCGTCCCAGGTCGAGCACGTGACCAGCCTGGACGAGGTGCTGAAGCGCTCCGACATCATCACCCTGCACGTCCCGCTGGTGGCCGGGACGAAGGGCCTGATCGGCGCCGCCCAGTTCGAGGCGATGAAGTCGTCGGCGGTGCTGCTCAACTTCGCCCGCGGCGCGATCGTGGACGAGCCCAGCCTGCTGCACGCGCTGGAGACCAACCAGTTGCGCGGCTACGTCTGCGACTTCCCGACCCCGACGCTGAACAAGCGTCCCCGGGTGGTCACCCTGCCGCACCTGGGCGCCTCGACCAGCGAGGCCGAGCAGAACTGTGCCCGGATGGCCGCCGACCAGTTGCGCTGGTACCTGGAGGACGGGACGATCCAGAACTCGGTGAACTTCCCGGACGCCCGGTTGCCGCGCGGCGAGCACACCCACCGGCTGGCGATCGCCAACAGCAACGTGCCGAACATGGTCGGCCAGATCTCGACCATGTTGGCCGAGGCCGGGCTGAACATCGCCGACCTGCTGAATAAGTCGCGCGGGGAGCTCGCCTACACCCTGGTCGACGTCGAAGGCGAGGTGCCGGCGGATGTGCTGCAGCGGCTGCGCGGGATCCAGGGAGTGCTGACCGCCCGCCTGGTCTAGCCTCGATCCGCCGATGGGCGCCGTAGCGAGCGGCACCAGACGGGTGCACCGGGAAGCCGGGCACGCGAAGGCGTACCGGGTCGTACGACGAGCGTGGCCGGCGCAGCCAGTGCACCCAGCTGGGGTCGCGCAGTAGGCGCAGAGCGGTGGATCGAGGCTGAGCCTCCCCGGGGGGCCTCAGGGGAGCCTTTCCTTGCTTGTCGGTGGCCGGCCGCGCGCCTAGCGTTGGACGACATGACGGATTCGACGTTCATGTCCCTGCTGCAGAGGCAGGTCCGCAACGAGTTCTCGGCGAGCCAGCAGTACATCGCTGTCGCGGTGTGGTTCGACGCCCGGGATCTGCCCCGGCTGGCCGCGCACTTCTACCGGCAGTCGGTCGAGGAGCGCAACCACGCCATGATGCTGGTGCAGTACCTGCTGGACCGCGACGTGCATCCGGCGATCAGCGGGCTGGACGACCCGCAGACCGAGTTCGACTCGGTGACCGCACCGATCGCGCTCGCGCTCAGTCAGGAGCGGGAGGTGACCGGTCAGATCGAGGCGCTGTTCCGGGCCGCCCGGGCCGAGGACGATGCACTGGGCGAGCAGTTCATGCTGTGGTTCCTGAAGGAACAGGTCGAGGAGGTCTCCTCGATGTCGACCCTGCTGGCCGTGGCCGAACGGGCCGGTGACAACTGGTTCCACCTGGAGGACTTCCTCGCCCGCGAGACCGTCGGCGACGGCGGCACCGACACCTCGGCCCCCGAGGCGGCCGGCGGCGCCCTGTAGCCGACGCGCGGGCGGTGGCCCGGGCCGGCCGCGTCATCGTCCATCGAGCGACGCCAGCCAGTCCCGCGGCGAGCGGCCCACCCGTTGCGCGAACACCCGGGAGAACGAACTGTTGGTGTAGCCGAGTTCCGCGGCCACCCGGCTGACCGGGAGGCCGTGCCGGAGCCGCTGCTGCCCGAGCACGATCCGCCATCCGGTGAGGTAGTCGTGCGGCGCGCAGTCCATCACCTCGCGGAACCGGGCCGCGAAGGCGCTGCGGGACATCTGCGCCGTGCCGGCCAGGTCGGCCAGCGTCCAGGCCCGACCCGGGTCGGCATGGACGGCCGACAGGGCGCGCGCGATCCGCGGATCGGCCATGCCGCCGAGCAGCCCGGGCGGCAGGCCGACCCGGTGCGCGTTGTCCAGCAGCCAGCGCAGCAGCTTGATCAGGGTGATCTCGAACAGCCGGTCGACCACGTGGCGATGCCCGCACCGGAACTCGTCGATCTCGTGGAACAGCAGCCCCAGGGTCGCGTCGAGCCCGGAGATCTCCGCGGTCGGGACGATCAGCACGTCCGGCAGGGCCCGCACCAGCGGGTTGTCCGGCCCGCCGTCGAACTCCAGTGCGGCGCAGGCCAGGTCGACACCGGTGCCCGGCGCCTCGAAGACGTGCTCGTGGGGCCGCGGATAGAACAGCATGCTGGGCTCGTCGACCGCCCGGCGCCCGGCGCCGTCCCGGACGGTGAGCCGCCCCGACCGCAGGATGTGCAGGAATCCCCGGCCGGGAACCACCTCGAACCGGCGCACGCCGCACAGCGGCCCGGTGTGGAACTGGCGCGCCCGGACGGCGAACCGGTCGAGCAGCGCGTTGAGGCGATCGGCTGGCACCATGCCCGAACTGTAGACGATCCGGCAATAAATCGGGATGGTAAGTGATGCATCGTCCAGACGGGCGAACCAGAGTGGGGCCTGGGCACACCCGGTGCCCGACCGAACCCAAGGAGTCCCGATGTCCCGCGTCCCGCTCGTCGAACCCGCCCAGGCCGACGGCCAGGTCAAGGCCAACCTCGACCGGATCGGCCGCGCGTTCGGCGATGTGCCGAACATGTTCCGTGCCGTCGCCAACTCGCCCGCCGCGCTGCAGTCCATGTGGGGCGCGTTCGGCGCCTTCTCCACCGGCGACCTCGGCCCGGCGCTGACCGAGCAGATCGCCGTCGCCGTCGCCGACCGCAACGCGTGCCGCTACTGCCTGGCGGCACACACCGCCCTCGGCCTGCAGGCCGGCCTCGGCACGGACCACCTGCACGCCGCTCAGGGCGCCCGCTCGGACGATCCCCGCATCCGGGCGTTGCTGGGATTCGCCGTCGACCTGGTCGACCGGCGGGGCCAGGTGGACGCCGCCGACATCGACCGGCTGCGGCAGCACGGCTGGAGCGACTCGCAGATCGTCGAGACCATCGCTCAGGTGGCGTTGAACCTGTTCACGAACTACATCAACATCGCGCTGGAGGTGCCGGTCGACTTCCCGGCCGTCGCACTCACCTCGGACGCCTGACCGGCCGGGTCGCCGTCGGGGACACCGGCCAGGCGCGTCCAGCTGCCGCGCAGCCAGCGGGCGAGCAGCAGGGCCGCCTTGACCGCCTCGGCGGCGATCAGGGCCCACCAGGCGCCGGCGAGGCCGTAGCCGGCCACCGCCACCAGCAGCCAGGAGGCGGGCAGCAGGACGAGCACGGTCGAGCCGATCGAATAGGCCGCCGGGATCACCACGTCGCCGGTGGACCGGAGCGCCCCGTACAGCACGGTGGCGGCCGCGGATAGCGGCAACAGCACGACGCTGAGGGCGAGCAGCGTCCGGGCGCCGGCGACCACCGGTTCCGAGGCGCCGAAGATGCCCAGCGCCGGCTCGGCCAGCAGCCACAGTCCGAGGGTGAGGCCCGCGGAGGCGGCCGCCGCCCACGCCACCGTCCGGAGCGTCCGGCCGCGCGAGCGGGCGAGGGCGTGCTCGCCCACGTCCCAGCCGACCAGGGTCTCGTTGCCCTGGGCGATGGCCAGGATCACGCCGGTGATCAGGGCGGTCAGGGTCAACGTGTAAGAGCGCGCGTTGATCGCGTCGGTGCCGAGCAGGTTGATCAACGACACCGCGGTCACGATCACCAGGTTGTAGGCCCCGTTCTCCAGCACCGAGGGCGCGGAGAGCCGGGCCATCTGCCAGGCGCCGGTCCCGGCCGGGCGCCGTTGCGCCGGGTCGATCCGGCTGAACGGATGCACGCCGGTGTAGCGCCGGACGAACCAGGCCAGGAGCAGCACCCCGATGCCCCGGACCAGCAGGGACGGCAGGGCGGCGCCGGCCGCCCCGAGGTCGAGCACCAGCACGAACAGCGCCAGCAGCGGCACGTCCAGCAGGTTCACCACGACGCCCAGCAGCAGGATCTGGACCGTCCTGCCGTAGGCGCGGAGAACCGCGGTGGCCGTCACCGCGTAGGCGTTGAACGCCATCGCCCCGGCCGCGACCCACAGGTAGGCGTTCGCGTCGTCGGCCAGGTCGGCGGGCGTATTGATCAGGGCGACCACCGCCGGTCCCGCGGCGGCGACGGCCAGCCCGATCGCCAGGCCCAGCAGGCCGCTGGCCCGCAGGGCGACGATCATCGCGCGCCGGGCGCGCTCCAGCGACCCGGCGCCCAGCAACTGGGCGATCACCACCAGGGCGCCGATGCTGAACAGCACGGAGATGTCGTAGAGCACGCCGAGGATCTGGTTGGCCGTCGCCGCCGCCGCATTGAGCTCCGGCGAAGCGATGCTCAGCACCACCACGTTGCCCAGCGCGGCGAGCAGGGTCAGCGCGGTGACTGCCAGCAATGGCCAGGTCAGCCGCAGCAGGCCGATGCGCCGGAATCCCGGGGTCGTCTCGCCCGCCATGGGCCTCCCGTCCGATCTTGGTTAGGTGACCCTAACCTTATCGTCCGGCGTCAGCCGAGCCGGGCCAGGATGAGTTCCCGGACGCGGGCGGCGTCGGCCTGGCCGCGCATGGCCTTCATCACCGCGCCGATCAGGGCACCGGCGGCCTGCACCTTGCCGTCGCGGATGCGCTGGGCGACGTCGGGGTTGGCGGCGATCGCGGCCTCGACGGCCTCGGTCAGCGCGCCGTCGTCCGACACCACGGCCAGGCCGCGGGCCTCGACCACGTCGCCGGGGCCGCCCTCGCCGGCCAGGACGCCGTCGATCACCTGCCGGGCCAGCTTGTCGTTGATGGTGCCCGCGTCGATCAGCCCCTGCAGTTCGGCGACCTGCGCGGGCGTGATGCCGACGTCCTCGAGTTCGGCGCCGGCGGCGTTGGCCCGGCGGGCCAGCTCACCCGACCACCACTTGCGGGCCGCGCCGGGGGCGGCTCCGGCCGCCACCGTCTCGGCGATCAGGTCGAGCGAGCCCGTCCCGAGCACGTCCCGCATCTCCAGGTCGGTGAAGCCCCATTCGGCGACCAGCCGCCGGCGTCGCTCGGCGGGCGGTTCGGGCAGGGTGAGTCGAAGCTGCGCCACCCATTCCGCCGACGGTGCGACCGGCACCAGATCGGGCTCCGGGAAGTACCGGTAGTCCTCCGCCTGCTCCTTCGAGCGCCCGGGTGAGGTGTAGCCGCCGTCCTCGTGCCAGTGCCGGGTCTCCTGCAGCACGCGCCCGCCGGAGCTCAGCACCTCGCCCTGCCGCTGGATCTCGTAGGTGAGCGCCCGCTCGACCGAGCGCAGCGAGTTCACGTTCTTGGTCTCGGTACGGGTGCCCAGCACGTCCGAACCCAGCGGCGCCAGCGACACGTTGGCGTCGCAACGCAGCGAGCCCTGCTCCATCCGGACGTCAGACACCCCCAGGGCGCGCAGCATCTCGCGCAGCTGCGTCATGTAGGCCCGGGCCACCCGGGGAGCCGCCGCACCGGTGCCCAGCACCGGCTTGGTGACGATCTCCATCAGCGGCACGCCGGCCCGGTTGTAGTCCAGCAGCGAGTAGTCGGCACCCTGGATGCGTCCGGTCGAACCGCCCACGTGGGTGAGCTTGCCGGCGTCCTCCTCCATGTGGACGCGCTCGATCTCGATCCGGTGGGTGGTGCCGTCGACCTCGACCTCGGTCCAGCCGTCGAAGCAGATCGGCTCGTCGTACTGCGAGGTCTGGAAGTTCTTCGGCATGTCGGGGTAGAAGTAGTTCTTCCGGGCGAACCGGCACCACGGCGCGATCGAGCAGTTCAGCGCCAGCCCGATCCGGATCACCGACTCGATCGCCTTGGCGTTCACCACCGGCAACGCGCCGGGCAGGCCGAGGCAGACCGGGCAGGTCTGGGTGTTCGGCGGGGCGCCGAAGGCGGTCGAACAGCCGCAGAACATCTTGGACGCCGTGTTGAGCTCGACGTGCACCTCCAGGCCGAGCGCCGGGTCGAAGGCGGCGAGCACCTCGTCGTAGGGCATCACGCTCACCGGGCTCCCCCAATCTCTCGCGCCCACAGCTGGTCCGTCAACGGTCCGCCCCACCGGGCGGCCAGCTCGCGTTCCAGCGCCGCGCCGACCCGGTACACCCGGTCGTCGGCGAGCACCGGCGCCATCACCTGGAAGCCGACCGGCAGGCCGTCCTCCGGTGCCAGCCCGCACGGGAACGAGCCGGACGCGTTGCCCGCCATGTTGGACGGGATGGTGCACAGGTCGGCGGCGTACATGGCCAACGGATCGTCGGTGCGCTCGCCGAGCCGGAACGCGGTGGTCGGCGTGGAGGGCGACACCAGCGCGTCGACCGAGGCGAAGGC
>JAGPGQ010000164.1 GCA_018055925.1 Micropruina sp. | reverse complement strand
GCGCCGGCGCAGGCCGCGGAGGCGATCCGGCTGGGCGCCTGGGCCGTCGTGGTGGGCACCGCGATCACCCACCCGACCACCCTCACCGGCTGGTTCGCGGCCGCCGTCGCCGGGGCGCAAGGCTGAGCCGAGGGCCTCGGGTCAGGAGCGGTGGCCGTTCCACCAGTCGACCAGGCTGCGGCGGCCGTCCTCGAGGCTCAGCGGCGGCGCACCCAGCAGGCGGCGGCAGCGAGCGATGTCGAAGGTCTTCGAGTGGGCGAACATCGACACCCCGAAGGTGGTGATCGGCGGTTCGGCGTAGCCGCGCAGGCCCGCCGAGACGAGTTCCGAGATCCGGGCCACCGCCATCGCGGCGGCCACCGGCACCCGCCGGGTCGGCCGGGGCAGGCCCAGGTCGTCCAGCAGCGCGAACAGGAACGGGTACAGCGCGACCGGTTCGCCATTGGTCAGGTTGACCGGGCCGGTCACGCCGCGCGCGACCGCCTCGGCGAGGTAGTGGGCGACGACGTCGACGTGGGTCAGGTCGGCCAGCACCGGCGTGGGTTCGCGGCGCACCAGCAGGGGCAGCCGGCCGGCCTTCGCCGCGGCCACCACCCGCGGCAGCAGCACCGTGTCGCCGGGGCCGAAGACCGCCCGCGGGCGCAGGATGCTCCATCGTCCCGGGTAGCCCTCGACGAGGCGTTCGCCGTGCAGCTTCGTCCGCGAATAGGTGTTGATCTGGTCGGCGGGCGCCGGGATCGGGGAGTCCTCGGTGATCCCCAGCTGGTCGTGCCGGGTGTAGAACACGCTGGACGACGACACGTAGTGGACGGGCGGACGGCCGTGCGCGGCGGCCCACTCCAGCACGTGCCGGGTGGCGTCGACGTTGGCCCGCCGGTAGGCCGCCGGTGCCGCCCACGGGGACGCCAGGGCCGCGCAATGGACCACCGCGTCGACGTCCGCCTCCAGCCTCAGGCCACCGGTTAGGTCGCAGCGGAGATAGCCGTCCACCGCGCCGGTGGGGGAGGGCTGCCGGCCCACCCCGATCACCTGCCAGCCCCGCCGGCGGGCCGCCGTCGCGAGCCGGCCGCCCACGAAGCCGTTGCTGCCGGTCACCAGGATCCGCACCCGGCTCACCCTAGACGAGCAAGGATCGCCCGCGGTCAGCGACCCGTGGGCCGCGAGCGGAGGGGCCGGTTGGGCGTCCGGCTGTTCCCCTGGCCACCCGCCCGCCTTAGACTGAGGCCGTTTTATTGGCAAGGAGGACCAATAATGACGGAACCTCAGGTCGGCCAACTGACCCGTGCGGAGCGCCTCGACCGGCTGCCGTTCACCCGCAAGCACGGCAAGCTGCTGGTCGGCTCCGGCATCGGCTGGGCGCTGGACGCCATGGACGTCGGCCTGATCTCGTTCGTGATGGCGGCGCTGGCCGCCGAGTGGAAGCTCGACTCCGGCACGCTGTCCTGGATCGGCTCGATCGGGTTCGTCGGCATGGCCATCGGTGCCTCGCTCGGCGGACTGCTGGCCGACCGGATCGGCCGCCGCCAGGTGTTCGCCCTCACCCTGCTGGTCTACGGCATCGCCACCGGCGCCTCGGCCCTGGTCACCGGCGTCGGCCTGCTGATCCTGCTGCGGTTCGTCGTCGGCCTCGGGCTCGGCGCCGAACTGCCGGTCGCGTCCACCCTGGTCAGCGAGTACGCCCCGCGGGCGATCCGCGGCCGGGTGGTGGTGGCGCTGGAGGCGTTCTGGGCCGTCGGCTGGATCCTGGCCGCCCTGATCGGCTACCTGGTGGTCCCGTCCGGCCCGGACGGCTGGCGCTGGGCGCTGGTGGTGGGCGTCGTCCCCACCATCTACGCCGCGGCGATCAGGTGGGGCCTGCCCGAGTCGGTGCGGTTCCTCGAATCGAAGGGCCGGGTGGCCGAGGCCGAGGACGCCGTGCGCGGTTTCGAGGAGTCGGCCGGCGTCGCGCCGGCACCCAGTCCGGACGCCGCCCCGGTCGAGCAACGGCAGCCGACCGCGTCCATCTGGTCGCCGGTGTACCGGGTCCGGACGGCGGCCCTGTGGACCGTCTGGTTCTGCATCAACCTGTCCTACTACGGCGCGTTCATCTGGATCCCGACCCTGCTGGTGCAGCGCGGCTTCCCCCTCGTCCGGTCGTTCGAGTTCACCCTGATCATCACCCTGGCCCAGCTGCCCGGCTACGCCGTCGCCGCCTGGCTGATCGAGAAGTGGGGCCGGCGGATCACCCTGGCGGTGTTCCTGGCCGGGTCGGCCGCGGCCGCGGCCGCCTTCGGCTTCGCCGACACCGAGACGATGATCATCGTCACCGGCTGCGCGCTGTCGTTCTTCAACCTGGGCGCCTGGGGCGCGCTGTACGCGGTGGGTCCCGAGCTGTACCCGACCGGGGTGCGCGGCACCGGCACGGGGGCGGCCGCCGCGTTCGGGCGGATCGCGTCCATGCTCGCGCCGCTGAGCGTCCCGGTCCTGATCGGGGCCGGCGGCATGGTGCTCGCCTTCGGCGTCTTCGGGGTGGCGTTCCTGCTGGCCGCGGGGGCCGCCCTGGCCCTGCCCGAGCAGGCCGGACGCCCCCTCGACGGCTGAGCCTCGATCCGCCGATCTGCGCCTACTGCGCGGCCCCAGCTGGGCGCCCTGGCTGCGCCGGGCACGCTCGTCGTACGACCCGGTACGCCTTCGCGCGCCCGGCTGCCCAGTGCACCCATCTGGTGCCGCTCGCTACGGCGCCCATCGGCGGATCGAGGCTGAGTTGCGCGCACCGCCGGGACGTCATACCCGAGCCGCGCGGGGGTTGTGAGTTTCACGCACGATGTGAGAATTCCCACCCCGCTTCCCCAACGCAGGCCCACAGCCCCTAGGGTGAGGATGTTGGTTTCTACCGTCGTCTCCACGCATCGAGGCGTGACATCTGAAGGGAAGGTTCCATGAGCAGTCTCACCTGGACCGAGCAGGACGCCAAGGCGGTCGACATCGCCCGCGTGCTCGCCGCCGACGCCGTCGAGAAGGTCGGTAACGGCCACCCCGGCACCGCTGTTTCGTTGGCGCCGATCGCCCACCTGCTGTACGCCAAGGTGATGAAGGCTGATCCGGCCGAGCCCCGCTGGCTCGGCCGCGACCGGTTCGTGATGTCCGCCGGCCACAGCTCGATGACCCAGTACGCGCAGCTGTACCTGCACGGGTTCGGCCTCGAACTCGACGACCTGAAGGGCCTGCGGACCTGGGGTTCGCTGACCCCGGGGCATCCCGAGTTCGGCCTGACCAAGGGTGTGGAGTGCACCACCGGGCCGCTGGGCGCCGGCGTGGCGAACGCGGTCGGCTTCGCGATGAGCGCGCGGCACGCGCAGGAGCTGTACGACCCCGAGGCGACGCCCGGCGAGTCGGTCTTCGACCACGACGTGTACTGCATCGCCGGCGACGGCTGCATGCAGGAGGGCGTGTCGGGCGAGGCGTCGTCGATGGCGGCGACGCTCAACCTGGGCAACCTGTTCCTGATCTACGACGACAACCGGATCTCGATCGAGGGCGAGACCCAGATCGCGTTCAACGAGGACGTGCAGGCCCGCTACGCGGCCTACGGCTGGGACACCTACCACGTCGACTTCACCAACGGCTTCACCACCTACGAGGAGAAGGTGGCCGAGCTGTACGACGTGATCGAGCGGGCCAAGCAGGTCAAGGACAAGCCGCACTTCATCAAGGTCACCACCATCATCGGCTGGCCGTTGCCGAACAAGCAGGGCGATCACAGCGTCCACGGGTCGAAGCTGGGCGGCGCCGAGATCACCGGGCTCAAGGAACTGCTGGGCTTCGCCGACGAGCCGTTCGCGATCGACTCCGCGCTGGTCGACCAGGTGCGGGCCGACTCCGCCGCGCGGGCCAAGGAACTGCACGCCGAGTGGGATCCGCGGTTCGAGGCGTGGCGCTCGGCCAACCCCGAGAAGGCCGAGCTGCTCGACCGGGTGCTGGCCAAGGAGGCACCGGCCGACCTGGACGCCGGCCTGCCGGTGTTCGAGCCGGGCTCGATGGCCACCCGCGCGGCGTCCGGCAAGGTGCTGTCGGCGCTGGCGAACGTGGTGCCCGAGCTGTGGGGCGGTTCGGCCGACCTGGCCGGGTCGAACAACACCACGATGGCCGGCGTCAAGTCGTTCATTCCCGCCGAGCGCTCCAGCCACGAGTTCTCCGGTGCCCCGGGCGGCCGGACGCTGCACTTCGGCATCCGCGAGCACGCCATGGGCAACATCTGTAACGGCATCACCATGGACGGGTTGTCCCGGGTCTACGGCGGCACCTTCCTGGTGTTCTCCGACTACATGCGGACCACGCCGCGACTGGCCGCGCTGTCGCACGTGCCGACCACGTTCGTGTGGACGCACGACTCGGTCGGTGTCGGCGAGGACGGCCCGACCCACCAGCCGATCGAGCACGTGATGAGCCTGCGGCTGATGCCCAACATCGACGTGGTCCGGCCCGGTGACGCCAACGAGACCGCGCACGCCTGGGCGCAGATCCTGCGCACCACCAACCGTCCGGCGGCGCTGATCCTGTCCCGACAGAACGTGCCCACGCTGGACCGCTCCGAGGGCACCGGCCTGGCCGGCGCCGAGAACACCGCGCTCGGCGGCTACGTGCTCAAGGAGGCCTCGGCCGATCCCACGGTGGTGCTGATCGGCACCGGCTCGGAGCTGCAGGTCGCGGTCGCCGCGGCCGAGGCGCTCGAGGCCGAGGGCGTCCCGGCCCGCGTGGTGTCGCTGCCCTGTGTCGAGTGGTTCAAGGCCCAGAGCGACGACTACCAGGCCCAGGTGCTGCCCGCCGACATCCCCAAGGTGGTCGTCGAGGCCGGCGTCCCGGTGGGCTGGAAGGACCTGCTGGGCGGCAATACCGAGGCGGTCGGCATCGACCACTTCGGCGCCTCCGCCGACGGCGCCCTGCTGTTCGAGAAGTTCGGCATCACCGCCGACGCCGCCGTCGCCAAGGCGAAGGCCCTGATCGGCTGACCCGACCCGCTTCATCCGAGATCCCGGCGTCCGCCGGGATGACGGGGAACCCTCCACCGTCATCCCGGGTCGGAGCCGGGATCTCGGCGTCTGGTGCCGCGGACACCGACGTTCGCCCTGGCGAGCGGCGTCGCGCAGCGGGTGAAGGTCGGTGGCCGCGGCACCAGGTCCCCGATGGCACATAGGCTGGGCGCCATGGATCCTCTCGGCACGTTGTCGTCGTTGTTGCGCCAGTCCCCGGCCGGTGACGGCGTGATCTTGGAACTCGACCTGGACTTCTCGGTGACCAGTGCGCCGGCCGCCAACCCGCTGGAGGCGCTCAGGCAGATCAACGCGCCCACCATGCGGGCGCTGCGCCACGGGCTGCGGGAGGCCGCGGACGACGCGTCCGTCAAGGGCCTGATCGTGCACATCGGCACCTGCCCGATCACCCCTGCGCAGTGCTGCGAACTCGGCGAACTGATCGCCGGCTTCGGCGAGCACAAGCCGGTGTGGGCCTACACCGAATCGTTCGGCGAACTCGGAACCGCACTGCTGCCGTACCTGCTGGCGGCCCACGCGGGGCAGGTGTGGCTGCAGCCGTCCGGGGAACTCGCCCTGGGTGGCATCCGCACCCAGATCACCCTGCTGCGGGGTGCGTTCGACAAGCTGGGTGTCGAACCGCAGTTCACCCAGCGCAAGGAGTACAAGACCGCGGCCGACACCTACTCGGCGCACGAGATCAGTGCCGCCAACCACGAGATGATGCAGCAGATCGCCAACTCGATCAGCCACTGGGCGGTCGACGGCATCGCGCAGCAGCGCGGCCGCACCCCCGAACAGGTCTGGGCCAGCCTGGACGCCGGCATCCTGAGCGCCGAGGAGGCCGTGGAGCACGGCCTGGTCGACCGCATCGGCTACCGCGACGAGGTGTACGCGCGGGCGCGCCAGGAATGGGCCGCCGAGCAGGCCGGGCTGCGGTACGTCCACCGGCACAGCAAGGCGTCCGTCGCCCGCGACCTGATCCAGTCCAGGACGAAGCCGGCCGTCGCGATCGTCGAGGTGCGCGGCGCGATCGTCTCCGGCCGTCCGCCCCGCCAGGGCAGCCGTCCGGTGGCGGCCTCCTCCGTGGTGTGCCAGCATCTTCGGGCCGCGGCCGCCGACGACGCGGTCAAGGCGGTCGTGCTGCGGGTCGACTCGCCCGGCGGTTCCTACGTCGCCTCGGACGCGATCCGCCGCGAGGTGCTGCGGCTGCGCGAGTCGGGCCGTCCGGTGGTCGCCTGCATGGCGGACGTGGCCGCCTCCGGCGGCTACTACGTGGCGATGCCGGCCGACGAGATCGTGGCCGCCCCGACCACCCTGACCGGTTCCATCGGCGTGCTCGCCGGCAAGCTGGTGATCGACGACCTCAAGTCCAAGCTGGGCCTGGTGCTCGCCGACGTCACCTCCGGTTCGTGGGCGTCCTTCCTGTCGGCCAACACCCGGTTCACGCCCGAACAGTGGGCCGGTCTCGACCGCCGGCTGGACGACATCTACGCCGACTTCACCGGGAAGGCGGCCCTCGACCGGCACCTCGGGATCGACGTGCTGGAACCGCTCGCCCACGGCCGGGTCTGGACCGGCGTGGACGCCCGGGAGCGTGGCCTGATCGACCATCTGGGCGGCATGGGACTGGCGATCGAACGGGCCTGTGCCCTGGCCGGGGTGCGGCGCGGCGACGTGGCGGTCCGTCCGGTGTCGATGCTCGGCTTCCTCTCCCAGTTCAAGCCCGCCGAGTCCAGCGAGTCGGTGGCGACCCAGGCGCGGACGGCGTCCCGGCCGTTCGACCTGGACTCGCTGGTCGAGGCGGCGGCGGCCGAACTCGGGGTGGCGGCGACCGGCGTGCTGTCGATGCCGTACCGGATCGAGCTGTCCACCGGCCTCGGCGGCTGAGCCCGGGCGAGCCCGGCTCACCTACGATGGGACGCGATCCATCCCCGAACGAGGTAACCCGTGAGCGAACCATCGAAGAAATCCGGCAACGCGACCCGCAGGCTAGCCCTGTGGGTGGGGGGTGGAGCGCTCGTCCTGGTCGGCGGCGCCTACGCCGCCGGGTACGCCCTGGCGGGGGACAACACGCCCCGCAACGCGTCCGTCGCCGGCGTCGGCATCGGTTCCCTGCCGGCGGGCGAGGCGGCCGCCAAGCTCGAGGCCGAACTCGCTCCGCGGCTCAGCCGGACGATGACCGTGACCGCCGGTGAGCAGACGCTCAAGACCACCGCCGCCGACCTCGGTTTCGGCATCGACTACGCCGCGACCGTGGCGGAGTCGGGCGCCGGCCGCAGCTGGAATCCGGCACATATCCTCAGCGTGCTGACCGGTGGGGGCGAGCGTGGTGCGGTCGTCACCCGCGACGCCGCCAAGCTGGACGCCGCCCTGCAGGCGTTCGCGCAGCAGGCCGATACCGAGCCGGTCAACGCCACGGTCGGGGTCAAGGGGACGACGGCGACGGCCACGCCCGGCAAGCCCGGAACCACCCTCGACCAGGCCCGGACCGCCGACGCGCTGGCGTCCGGCTTCCTCGGCGGCACCACTGTCGCGGCCGTGGTGATCACCGCGGAACCCGACGTCACCACCGCCGAGGCCGAGCAGGTCGCGGCCGGGATCGGCAAGAACGCCCTGGCCTCGCCGGTCACGGTGAAGACCGGTTCCACCGGTTCGTTCGACCTGGCACCGAAGGCGATCGCGGCGGCCCTCGCCTTCGAACCCAAGGACGGCAGCCTGGCCGCCACGCTGGATCCGGAGAAGCTGGTCGCGGCCGCCAGCAAGCAGATCAAGGGGCTGGGGCTGAAGCAGCCCAAGGACGCCGACATCACCATCGCCAACGGCAAGCCGAAGATCATCCCCTCCGTGGACGGCATCGGCCTCGACTCCAAGGAGCTGGCGACGGCGGCCACCGGTGTGCTGGACAAGACGTCCGGACGGACGATCACCGTCGAGGCCACCGTGCAGAAGGCGAAGTTCACCACCGCCGACGCCAAGAAGCTCGGGGTGAAGCAGGTGACCGGGAAGTTCACCACCTACTACCCGGGCTCGGCCTACCGGGTGAACAACATCGGCAAGGCCGCGCGGATGATCAACGGCACCTTCCTGAAGCCCGGCGAGACGTTCAGCATGAACAAGGCTCTGGGCAAGCGAACCGCGGCGGCCGGCTGGATGCGCGGTGGCGGTATCGCCAACGGCAGGATCGATCCCAACATCTATGGCGGCGGCATCTCCCAGGCCACCACCACCGCGTTCAACGCGATCTTCTTCGCCGGCCTCGAAGACATCTACCACAAGCCGCATTCGTTGTATTTCAGCCGCTATCCGGTCGGCCGGGAGGCGACCCTCGACTGGGTCATGGTCGACATGAAGTTCCGCAACAACACGCCCTACGGCGTGGTGCTGCAGGCCTGGACCACCGGCCGGACCGGCCAGACCGGCTCGGTGACCGTCCGGGTGTGGTCGACCAAGCAGTACACGGTGAAGGCGTCCACGCCCGTGCGCAGCAACTACCGGGGCCCGGGCGCCACGGTGTACGACCCGTCCCCCGGCTGCGTCCCGCAGAGCGCGATGAGCGGGTTCGACGTCCGGTACAAGCGGCTGTTCTACAAGGGCAAGAAGCTGGTCAAGTCCGAGCCCTTCTTCTGGCGCTACAACAGCCTCACCCCGGTGGTCTGCGGCAAGAAGCCCTGATCGTCCCCGGCCGACGCTTCGGGGGACGGTTCCCTTTCCGGTTCAGGGGACGGTTCCTATTACCGTTCAGGGGACGGTTCCCTTTCCCGTTCAGGGGACGGTTCCTATTCC
>JAGPGQ010000017.1:4456-27511 GCA_018055925.1 Micropruina sp. | reverse complement strand
TAGGCTCGCCTCATGCTGACCACCGAGGACCTCGCCGACGCCACCCGGATCGTCGCGGAGCACGTGCCGGTCACGCCGGCGTACCGCTGGCCGCTGCTGGAGCGCGTCACCGGGACGCCGACCTGGGTCAAGCACGAGAACGCCACGCCGACCGGGGCGTTCAAGGTGCGTGGCGGGCTGGTCTTCGCCGAACGACTCACGCAGCGAACGGGCGCCGTGCCCGGCCTGATCGCGGCGACCCGGGGCAACCACGGCCAGTCGGTCGCCTACGCCGCCCGGGTCCACGGGTTGTCGGCGATGATCGTCGTCCCCGAGGGCAACAGCCCGGACAAGAACGCGTCCATGGCCGGCTTCGGCGCCGAGCTCGTCGTGCACGGCCGGGACTTCCAGGAGTCGCTGGAGCATGCCCGCACCCTGGCCGCCGAGCGCGGACTGGTCTTCGTGCCGTCCTTCCACCCGGATCTGGTGGCCGGGGTGGCCACCGGGGCCGCCGAGTTGCACGCGCAGGCCGGACGCCTCGACGTGATCTACGTGCCGGTCGGGCTCGGCTCCGGCATCTGCGCCCACCTCGCCGTCCGGGACCTGCTCGGCGCACGGACCGAGGTGGTGGGGGTGGTCGCCGATCGGGCACCGGCGCACGCACTGTCGTTCGCGGCCCGGCGTCCGGTCAGCACCCCGGACGCCGACACGTTCGTCGACGGCGTGGCCACCCGGACGCCGGTGCCCGAGGCGGTGGCCGCGA
This sequence comes from Micropruina sp., assembly GCA_018055925.1. GTDB lineage: Bacteria > Actinomycetota > Actinomycetes > Propionibacteriales > Propionibacteriaceae > Micropruina. Next base: position 26,769 of record JAGPGQ010000017.1, on the reverse strand, counting down.
TGGTCGCCGGGGTCGCCCGGTTCGTCCGGGTGAGCGAGGCGGACGCCGAGGACGCCATGCGCATCATGTGGCAGACCACCCACCAGATGCCCGAGCCCGCCGGGGCGATCTCGCTGGCCGGCCTGCTCGGCGACTCCGAGCGCCGCCCGGGCGCCACCGCGGCCGTGATCATGTCCGGCGGCAACTGCGACACCGACCTGGTGCTGAAGGTGCTCGCCGGATAGTCATCCCGGGCGAGCGGGATCAGCCGCCGGCGACGATCCGTCCACCCTGGACGACGCACGCCGGCCGGCGTTCGGCGAGCACCGAGACGTCGGCCAGCGGATCGCCGTCCAGCACGATCAGGTCGCCGAACGCACCCGGGGCGATCGCCCCGAGTTCGCCCGCGCGCTGGATCAGCCGGGCCGCGGTGGTGGTGGCGCTCCGGATCGTGTCGAGCATCGGCACGATCTCGGACCTGATCGCGAACTCCTTCGACTGGTGCCGTTGCATGCCGCCCAGCAGATCGGTGCCGTAACAGAGGTTCACCCCGCCCCGGTAGGCGCGCTCCAGCGCGGTCATGCCACCGTCCAGCACCACCGACACCTTCTCCCAGTTGTCCTGCGAGAGCCCGAACTCGCGACCCTCCTCCATCAACGCCCAGTAGGTGACCAGGTTCATGGTGACGAACGCGTCGTGCTCGAGGAACAGCGCCACCGACTCGTCGTCCATCAGGTTGCCGTGCTCGATCGAACGGACGCCGGCGCGCAGCGCCCGGTTGATCGCCCGGCCGGTGTAGGCGTGCGCGGCCACGTACCGGTTGGCCGCCTCGGCCTCCTCGACCACGGCGGTGATCTCGTCCAGCGAGTACTGCGTCGAATCGACCCGGTCGGTCGGGGACGCCACGCCCCCGCCGGCCATGATCTTGATGTGGTGGGCGCCCTTGCGCAGCTCGTCGCGGGCGGCGGCGCGGACGGCGTCCACCCCGTCGGCGACCCGGCCGATGTGGGCGCAGGTGGCCGCGGAGTCGACGTGTGACTCGCCGCGCCCGCGTGGATCGGCGTGCCCGCCGGTCTGCGACAGCGCCTTGCCGCCGAAGAACAGCCGGGGCCCGCGCAGCAGGCCCTCGGCCTGGGCGTCGTGCAACCCGTAGTCGGCGCCGGCCACGTCGCGCACGGTGGTGAAGCCGCGGTCGAGCATGTCGCCCATCAGCCGGGCGGTGTGCATCGCGACGTAGTTGGGCGACTCCTTGCCGAGCGCGGTCAGGTCCGCGGTGTGCGCGGTGACATGGACGTGGCAGTCGATCAGTCCGGGCAGGACGTACTTCCCGGCCGCGTCGATCTCGCGGACGTCGCCGGTGCCCGCGCAGGCGTCCAGGTCGGTGAACCGGCCGTCCCGGATCTCGAGGTCGCCCTCGCGATACTCGCCGGCGTCGACGTCGAGCCAGGTGGCGTTGCGGACGATCAGGTCGGTCATCGCGCACCCCCCTGCGTCCGGACGCCGTCGGCGATGATCGCGCACGCCCGTTCCTGGGCCTGCGGCGTGTATGTCCCCTCGGGGGCGCACAGGTTCACCGTGCCCCAGGTGGTGCCGGCGGCGTCGGTCAAGGGGACGTTCAGGATCGATCCGCAACCGAGCGAGCGGATCAGCTCCGAGTCGGCGAAGATCCGGTCGAGATCCTCCGGGGTCGCCCCGAAGAACGGCGTCCCGGCGTCCCTCGAGATTGCGATCCAGTCGGGCGACACCTCGGTGGCCACGTCCTTCGAGCCACCGATCGGGTACTCGTCGGGATGCGAGCTGTAGCTGCGTTCCATGCGGGCGCCGCCCTGGGTGAAGTGCAGCACGGTGAACAGGATCACCCCCACCTCACGCCGGATCGCGGCGTGCACGTCGGCCCAGGGGGTCAGGTCGACCACGTCGGTGCTCATCGGACTCCTTTCTCGAGGGCGCCGGTTTCAGTGCGCCGCCGGGGTCTTGCGGACCACGCCGCTGCCGCTGCCGGTGATCTCCTCCAGCGACCGGCCGGCGGTGCGGACCGCGAACAGCAGCGTGCAGATGACGCCGATCGCGAGCACCGTGGTGGTCATGCCGAAGACGCCGACGAATCCCCACTGCGCGGCGAAGGCGCCGATGATGATGGGCGCGGTGATCGATCCGACCCGGCCGAACGACGAGCTCATGCCGACGCCGGTGGCCCGCAGCCAGGTCGGGAAGACCTCGGGCGTGTAGGCGTAGACGCCCGCGTAGGTGCCGTTCAGGAAGAACGACAGCGCCACCCCGGCCCAGGTGATCATCACCGGATCGTTCGCCTGGCTCAGCCAGTACGCCGCACCCGCGGCACCGGTCAGGTACATGGCGATGGTGTACTTGCGGTCGAGCTTCTCGTTCAGCCAGGCGGCGCTGAAGTAGCCCGGGATCTGCGCCAGGTAGATGAACAGCGAATAGGTGAAGCTGGTGGTCACGTCGATGCCGCGTTGCACGAGCAGGGTCGGGATCCAGGTGAAGAAGCCGTAGTACGAGAAGGTGATCACGAACCAGATCAGCCAGGTCGTCGCGGTGATCCGCCACATCTGCGGGCTCCACAGGAACGCGATCGCCTTGCCGAACTTGAACTTCTTGGGCGGCTCCTCCTCCGGAGCGTCCGGGTCGACTGGTGGCAGCTCGCCGCCGATCGCGTTGCGCACCCGTTGCTCGAAGTCGGCGACCACGGTCTCGGCCTCGTCGTGCTTGCCCTGGGTCACCAGGAATCGCGGCGACTCCGGCAGCGACCTGCGCCACCACAGCACCATCACGATCGGGATGAACGTGATCACCTGCGCCCAACGCCAGCCGTGCTCGCTCGCGGGCACGACGAACCGGCCGATCAGGGCCGCGCCGACGAAGCCGAACGAGAAGAAGCCCGACAGCGCCCCGACGAACCAGCCGCGGCGGTGCTTCGGCACGAACTCGGACAGGAACGGGGCGATGATCACGCTTTCGGCGCCCGCGCCGGCGCCGGCGATGATCCGGAAGATCAGGAAGCTCTCGAAGTTCCAGGAGACCGCGGCGAGCAACGACGCGATCGCGTAGACGGCGAGCGCGTACATCATCACCGCCTTGCGGCCGATCTTGTCCCCGAGGTATCCCGACAGCAGGGCGCCGAGCAGGAAGCCGATCGGGGCGGACGAGCCGACGACGCCCAACTGCGCCTGGCTCAGGCCGAAGACGTCCCGGACGCTGGGCATCAGGAACGCGACGACCGCGCTGTCCATGCCGTCGAAGGTGTAGCCGAGGCCACCGATCAGCAGCAGGTAGTAGTGCGGCTTGCTCATCGGCAGCCGGTCCATGCGGGCGGTAACTGAGATGGCCACGCGACTTTCCTTTCGTCGGGGTGGACGATTTCGGGAGAGTAGCGCGATCAGTCACACAGGTGGTATCGATTGTGTGACAAATCCCGGTTTGGTTGAGAGTTGTGTGCTCGACGCTCCGCCGGGGATCAGGCGGGCAGGACGCGGGTGGACGCCGTTCCGTCGGCGCGCAATTCGACCATTCGGACGCCGGTGTCGCCGCCGTGCGTCCAGGTGTCGCCGGTGTGGGTGAGCGCGTAGTAGCACGCCGGCGCGCCCCAGAACCGGACGTTGCCGAGGTGCTCGGCGTAGGCCTCGTGGGTGTGTCCGGTGAGCACGATGACCGGGACGCCGGCCTGTAGCAGCGCGGCGATGGCCTCCCCGCGGTCGTGCGTGACGAACCACGCGTTGGTGCTCGAGGTGCGCAGCGGATGGTGCAGGGCGATCACGGTCGGACCGGTGAGCTCCGTGGCCAGGCGCGCCAGCGCGTCCGCCCGGCCGGTGATCTCACCCGGGATCGTGCTGTCCACCCCGACCACGCGCCACGGACCCAGCGTCGCCGCCTCCGTGCGGACGGTCGCCGGGTCGTCGTGATTGCCCGGGACGGCCAGGACGGGCGCCATCCGGCCGAGCCGGTCGAGGACCGCGTCGACGTCGCCGGCGGCCCCGGCGTCGGCGATGTCGCCGGTATGCACGATCAGGTCGGGGGAGAACCCGTCCGCCTCGACGGCCGCGAGCACCGTCTCGAGGCGCTCCAGCGGGTCACCGTGGGCATCGGCCCCGGCGTGGGTGTCACTGATGTGTAGTAGCCGCCACATGGCGCAGAGTCTAGGGAGGGCCACCGACAGGCCGGCGATGATCAGCGGCGACGGATCAACCCGAGGGCATAGTCCAGCCAGAACTCTCCGGCGGGGGGCTCCCCAGGGCGACAGGTGCCGTCCGATGCTCCCGGTTCCTTGATCCACAGATCGGCGACGCGGAAGGCGGCATCGTCCCCGAGCCGGGGATTCCGGCCGAGCGCGGCATTCGGCGGGTTGCACCAGGAGTCGATGCTGCCCGGCGGCGCCGGCGGGCTGCCGGCACCGTTGCGCGAGACGTCGACCACATACTGGGCGCCCCCCAACATCGCCGACAGTGAGTCGCCGTACTGCTGGTTCTCGGCATCGGAGTGGAAGTTGGACACGTTGAGGCTGAAGCCGGTGGTTCGCTCAACGCCGCTGCGCCGGAGCGCGTCCGCGAGCTGGTTCTGGTCGGTGATCCAGCCCGGATGCCCGGCATCGATGAATACGAGCGTCTTGGGACTCTTGGTGAGTTCGCCGACGGCCCGGGCCAGCAACGCGAAGACCGCACCCCGATCGTCGGCGCACTTCTCGTCGCCCAGCACCTGCGCCACGGCGTCGGGTTCCAGGATCACCACCGCCGGACGGTCGCCGATGGCGTCGGCCACGGTGCTGACCCAGGTGATGTAGGACTCGTCGTCCGGTGAGCCGCCCGCCGAGTGGGAGCCGCAGTCCCGGTCGGGCCGGTGGTACAGCACCAGCACCGGCAGGGCGCCCGCCTCGGTGGCCTGCGTGACCACCCGATCGGTCAACGGGCGGGGATCGTCCGCGGCGAGCCAGGTCGCCACGGGCTGAGAGACGATGGGCTCCAGCGCCTCCGCGTCCGTCGCGCGGCCCTGCTCGCGCAACCCCGCAGCCGCGCGTGCCGCGGCCGACTGGGGGTCGGCCCACAGGCGGCTGCCGGCGAGCGGGTTGGGGGGCGGTGGCTCGGGCGCCGGCGCGCACCCGGTCGCCAGGATGACCGCCACCGTGAGCGTCACGAGACGGCTCAGCCTCACGGCACCTCGATCCATTTCGCCACGGAGGGCTTCCCATTCCGGTCCATCAGGAACAACATGTACCACCCCGACGGCGTCAGGTCGGCATTCTTGTCCAGCGTGAGCCGGACATCGCCGCTCTTTCCCTTGACCGTGAGCCCGACGGAGCGTTGCTCGGTGTCGGTGGTGTGGGTCACCGCACTCGGCCGGACCAGCCTTGCCGAAACGATGTCCCCACTCGCCCGGACGGCAATCGTCGAGCCGCGGGTCATCCGTGACGGGGCGTGCTTGATCTCGGGCCGCTCGCCCGGGGTGAAGAAGTACGGCGGGCGATAGATCTCCATCCGCTGTTCGAACGTGCCCGCGGTCTTGTTCTCGGCGTCGCCGTACAGCGGATCCGAGCCGAGCGTCAGGACGCTGCCGTCCGGCAGGAGCATGGCGGCGGCGTGGTAGTTGCGTCCGATGTGGGGCGGTGCGGCGGGCACCAGCGTGTTCTTGGCGGGGTCGTACAGGGATGCCTTGAGGACGTCGGACCCGTTCCGTCCGCGGTAGTCGTGCGAGCCACCCGCAATCAGCACCTGGTCGTTCGGCAGATTCACCACCGCCGGGTAACGGACCGCCACCGGCAGGTCCGGGGCAGGCTTGATGATCCGGTCGTTGAAGCTGATCACGTCCATCCGGGCGGTCGATCCGGCCTTCTCGCCCACACTGCCGCCGCCGACCATCAGGGCGTCCTGGTTCTGGGCGGGAGCCAGCAGGACGCTGCCGGCGGTCTCGTTCATCTCGGGGTCCCGCAGCCCGGGAATCTCGACGAAGGAGTTGTCCTTCAGGTCCCAGATCCCTGGAGTGCGCATGTTCTCCGCGTTGCCGTAGCCGGCGTTCGCGCCGGTGTACAGGATCTTTCCGTCGGCCCCGCGGAACAGGGCCGGATAGGTCGGGAAGTCGCGCTCCAGGTCGGGCCGCGGAACCCACTTCTGCGACTTCAGATCGAACTCCTCGGTGGTTCCCATCCCGTTCTTGATGAAGATCCCGTGCTCGTCCAGACCGGACACCGCGATGATGTTGCCGCCCTTGACCGAGAACAGGGACGGATACCAGCGCGCCTTGTTCAACCGGGACGTCGGCACGTACTGCTCGGTGCGAATGTCGAAGATGTACGAGGCATCGAGTCCGTAGTACTCCTGCTTGTCCTTGGTGATCGTGTCGGCCAGGCCGTAGACTCCCGGCCGGTCGTTGCCGTCCCAGACGAACTGATGGCCCTCGCCGCGGAAGACGTATGCGTCCGTGTCCTCCACCGCCTCGACCCACACCCGGGTCCGGTCCTGCTCCTGGTTCGGGGCCGCCTGCCCGCCGTGCTGTCCGTGACCCTCGTGACCGCCGCTCGTGCCGGGCTGCTGCGGAGCCGAGACGGGCCTCGCCTCGGTCGCGCGGTACTTGAGCCCGGTCTTCCGGTCGGTGAACGTGTCACCGACCTCGACCTTCATCGCTCCCGAACCGAACGCCTCGTTCACGATCGTCATCACGCCGGCCGCCCGGGTGACGTTCTCGGCGAGCACCTCGTACTTGCGGGTGCCGCCCGCAATGAGCACATTCCCGTCGGGCAGGAACGCGTGGCCGCCACAGAAGAGGTCCTCGGGTGTGTGGATCTTCTGGTAGACATTGGTGGCCGGATCCCACAGCAGCGTGTCGAAGGTGCCGGCGTCGAAGTGCCGGGTGTTGTTGCCCGAGCCGGCGACGATCAACACCTTGCCGCTCGCCAGCATCACCGAGTGGATGCCGTTCACCCGGAACAGGGGAGGCACCTCGACGGTCTGCCACTCGCCGTTCTCAACCTTGAAGCTCTGACGGGACTCGTTGATCATGGTCGCGGCCGTCGTGGCGCCCGCGGCGGCGTGCTGGAAATTGACCGCCACGACCGCGGAGGCGGTCAGGGCGATGAGGACGCGGTTGCGGAGACGGAGTTTGGCGCGGCGGTTCATTGCTGGTGTTTCCTTAGTCATACGGGTAATGGCGGGAAAAGAACGTGGTGAGCACACGAACGCATGCGTTCGTGGCATGCCGAGGGACGACGAGGTCCCGGGTGAAGGGTGCGTGGGTGTCAGTGCGTGGCGCGCATGCGCTCGACCTGCCAGATCGCCAACGGCGCCGAACAGATCACGATCGACATGCATGCCCACACCAGCATGGCCGGCGTGGTGTGACCCAACGCGATCCCGACTCCCAGGCCCGCGAGCATCAGGACGCCCCAGCCGATGTGTTGAGCGAAGACTCGCCAGGAATCTCCCGGAGAGCTACTGCCCTTCGGGGTGATGGCGAACGCCAGCGTGCGGCCCCGGATGGCGCTCAGTAGCGACGTCACATAGATCGGGGCGGAGAGGATCGACACGATCATGCCGAGCACGCCGCTCGAACCGTCCTCCTCGTGAGGGCTGACGTTGTAGCGCCGGTTCCAGAAGTAGATGCCGACCTGCATGACCGCCGCGTTGACGTACAGCATCAGCCAGATGCTGGCCTCCACCCGGACGCCACCCGCACCGGTCACCAGGTAGATCAGCACATTCAGGTTGCCGATCACCCAGGACACCGCGGCCAGCGGGTAGTAGCTCATCAGGAGCAGGTAGTGCAGCCCGGCACCCAGCGGCAGCCGGGAGAGCCGACGCAGCCAGCCGCGCACGACCAGCTCGTTGGTGCCCCGGGCCCAACGGCCCTGCTGGGTGAAGTAGTCGCCCCAGGTGGACGGCCCCTCGCCGACGGCCAGGACGTCCGGTGTGTAGACCGAACGCCAGCGCTGCCCGGTCTGCGGATTGCGCCTGCCGTGCCAGGAGAGCGAGGTGGCCGCGTCCTCGGTGATCGAATCGGTGAGGCCGCCGATGTCGTTGAGCGCCGAGATCCGGACGGCGTTGTTGGTGCCGACGAACATCGACCGGCCACTGCGATTCCCGGCGCGCTGCAGCACGGAGTGGAAGAGATACTGCTGCGATTCGCTGGCCTTGGTGACGAAGTTGTCGTAGTTGCCGTACACCTGCGGTCCGACCACGAAGGCCACATCGGGATCGCGGAAGTAGCCCAGCAGGCGCTGGACCATCTCGGGATGGGGGACGTGATCGGTGTCCACGGACACCCAGAAGTCGTAGCCGGCGCCATGCTGATCGAGCCACGCGTTGTAGTTGCCGTGCTTAGTCTTGGCCCGGAAGGTGCCTCGCTCCTGGTTCCAGTGGGCCACACCGCGGCGGGTGAAGTGATTCACTCCCAGCCGGCGGCACATCGCCTTGACCGCGGGATCGTCGCCCTCGTCGAGCAGCCACAGGTCGATCTGGCCGTCATAGACCAGCTCCTTCGCGGCCGCCAGCGTGCGCTCGGCAAGTTCGACCGGCTCCTTGCTGGGCACGATCGAGGTGATGAAGGCGACCCGACGACCCGGTTCCGGCGTGACCGGCACGGGATCGCAGGCCTGCCGGGTCGCGCGGACGAGGGTGGTCACGTTGATCAGCCGGAAGACCTCGATCAGACCGACGGTCGCGATCAGGAAGTAGCTCAGGTAGCGCAACACGCCGACCTGATCCTGCGGGTAGTGGTCCGGCCAGAGCAGCCAGACCAGGAAGGTGAGCTCGAACACGAGCGCCGCGGCCAACAACGGGTAGACCCGCCAGCGTCGACGGTCGCGGCGAAGCAGATTCACCATCTGGACCCGGTAGGGGCCCTCCGGCGGCTCCGTGATCGGCCCGCTGAGCCGGGCCACCTCGTCGTAGTCGTAGGCCGGACTCGCCTCACCCGTGCCGGGCACGGGCGAGGGCGCCCGATCGTCGGCGACGGTGTCGTCCGGGCGGGCGACCGGTGGCTCAAGGACGTCCTCCCACGACGACTGCCGCGGCTTCTCCAGACTGGTTACAGCCACGCCGTCACCGCCTCGGGCTTCACGCCGGTGGTTCCGGACGGGCATGCGCCGAGTCCGGAATCGGGTAGAACGTGGTCCCGTACACCCGAACGTGTGCACGGCAAAAACAGGTCCTGCATGTAAATCCCCCCAGAGTCCCCACCCCCCGCGGGGACTGCTTGCGTCAACGACCGTAGCGGATGCCGGGGCCTTGCTCAACACTGACGCGACGGCACCTCGGGGTTGCTCCACCCCTTACCGGGGGCCGGTTGCCGAAACTCCGAGTATCGATGCGCTCGGTGACTACCCCTCGACGGAGGATGGCGGGCGGGGTGCAGCGTCGCGGAGAATGGACCCGTTATGCCGCGCGGGCGCGGGTCTCAGAGGTCGTCCGGATCGCGCCGGGCCGCGCCCTTGTCGGCGGACTGGGCCAGCAGCGCGAACACCTTCAGCGCGGTCGAGACCTTCCGTTCGCGGGTCCTCGGCTTCCAGCCGCGGGCCTCGGCCTCGGCGCGCCGGGCGGCCAGGGTGGCCTCGTCCACTTCGAGGGTCACGGTGCGGTCGGGGATCGAGAAGGTGATGATGTCGCCGTCCTCGACCAGGCCGATGGTGCCGCCGGAGGCCGCCTCGGGCGAGACGTGCCCGATCGACAGCCCCGACGAGCCGCCGGAGAACCGGCCGTCGGTGATCAGGGCGCACTTCGGGCCCAGCCCGACGCCCTTCAGGTACGAGGTCGGGTACAGCATCTCCTGCATGCCCGGGCCGCCCTTGGGCCCCTCGTAGCGGACCACCACGACGTCGCCGGCCTCGATCTGGCCGGTCAGGATCTTCTCCACGGCCTCCTCCTGCGACTCGGCGACCTTCGCGGGCCCGCTGAACTCCCACTGCTCCTGCGGGACGCCGGCGGTCTTCACGATGCAGCCGTCCTCGGCGAGGTTGCCGTAGAGCACGCCCAGACCGCCGTCGGCGGTGTACGGCGTGGCCACCGAGCGGATGCAGCCGTTCTCGGCGTCGGTGTCGAGGCTGTCCCAGCGCACCGTGGACGAGAATGGTTCGGTCGTCCGGACGCCGCCGGGGGCGGCGTAGAACAGGTCGGCGTTCTCGGGCTTCGCCTTGCCGCCGCGGATGTCCCAGTCGGCGAGCCAGGCGTCCAGGTCGGGGGCATGGACGGAGTGGACGTTGCGGTCGAGCAGCCCGCCCCGGTCGAGTTCGCCCATGATGGCGACGATGCCGCCGGCCCGGTGGACGTCCTCCATGTAGTAGTTGGACGAGTTCGGCGCCACCTTGCAGATGCACGGCGTGACCCGCGACAGCGCGTCGATGTCGTGCTGGTCGAAGTCGACCCCGGCCTCCTGGGCGGCGGCCAGCAGGTGCAGCACGGTGTTGGTCGAGCCGCCCATGGCGATGTCGACCCGCATGGCGTTGTTGAACGCCTCCTTGGTGGCGATCGACAACGGCAGCACCGAGGCGTCCTCGTCGTCGTACCAGCGGCGGGCCAGGTCAACCACCAGCCGGCCGGCGTCGGTGAACAGGTTGCGCCGGGCGGCGGCGGTCGCCAGCGTCGAACCGTTGCCGGGCAGCGACAGCCCGAGCACCTCGGTGAGGCAGTTCATCGAGTTCGCGGTGAACATGCCCGAACAGGAGCCGCAGGTCGGGCACGCGTTCTGTTCGATGGCGGTCAGGTCGTCGTCGTCGACGTTCGGGTCCACCGCCTTCACCATGGCGTCGACCAGGTCGAGCCGGGCCTGCGCGGTGCCGCCGTTGACGAACGCCTTGCCGGCCTCCATCGCCCCGCCGGAGACGAACACGGTCGGAATGTTCAGCCGCAGCGCGGCCAGCAGCATGCCGGGGGTGATCTTGTCGCAGTTCGAGATGCACACCAGGGCGTCCGCGCAGTGCGCGTTCACCATGTACTCGACCGCGTCGGCGATGATCTCGCGGCTGGGCAGCGAGTAGAGCATGCCGTGGTGGCCCATCGCGATGCCGTCGTCGACGGCGATGGTGTTGAACTCCCGGCCCACGCCGCCCGCCTCCGAGACCGCCCCGGAGACCAGCTTGCCGAGATCGCGCAGGTGGACGTGCCCGGGCACGAACTGGGTGAAGCTGTTCGCGATGGCGACGATCGGCTTACCGAAGTCGGACTCACCCATGCCCGTCGCACGCCACAGGGCGCGGGCCCCGGCCATATTGCGGCCGTGGGTGGTGGTGCGGGAACGCAGAGCTGGCATGCCGGACAGACTACGCCCGCGTAACCGGACCGGGCCGCACGGGCCATCCGCTGACCGCGCGGCCGAAGCGGCATTCATTGCGGAGTCTGGAACCCGGCGGCCACTAGCGTGTGCTCGATGACTCCGCCACCCCCGTTCTCCGTCGTGCCGGTCGTCACGCCCGGCGATCGGCCGGGTCGAGGCGGCGACTCGTGAGCCGGCCCGATTCCTTCGCTCGGCCGCCGGCGTGGCGTCAGCTGGGCGACCCGGACGCCGAACGCTCGCCGGACGCGGGACGACCGCCGGCCGAGGGCCGCGCGAAGGCGCCCCGCGGGCGCGCTCGTTCCCGACGCCGGCGAACCCGCCCGCTCAAGGGGTTGGGCAGCGCGTCCGGTCCCGACTTCCGCTGGCCCTCCGCGCCCGTCACGCCGGGATCCGCGCGATCGCCCCGGCACAGCAGCGTCACCGAACTGGACGGCCGGCCCGCACCCACTCGAACCCGGAAGCGGGCCGGAAAGGCCGGCAAGCGCACGGATAGACGTCGCACCGACCGGTCGCCGGCCCAACCACCGACGGCGGACGAGCGGCGCCGGCTGCGGGCCAAGGCGGTCCGGCTGCTCGCCCTCTACGTCGGCATCTTCGTCCTGGTCATCGTGGTGCTGGGCTTGCTGCCCAACCGCACCGTCCGGCCCGCACCCACGCCGGCCCCCACGGTGCCGCCCTTGGCGGCGGCGTGGTCCGTGCAGCCGAGTCAACTGCGGCCCGATCTGGAGGGCGATGCCGAGATCATCACCACCGTCGACGGCAGCATGGATGGCGACCAGGTGGTGGACGCCGGTAGCACCTGGACGGTGCTCACCGGGGACGCCCAGGACCGCCGGGTCGCCGTTCATGGCATCGCCGCCGCGACGGGTCGCCCGCTGTGGCACAAGGACCTCCCCAACGGCATCTGCGCCGGCGAACTGATCGGTTCCAGGTTGGTGTGTGCGGCGTCCACCGAGACCGATCCGGCGACCCGGCTGGGCACCCGGTGGCGGATCTCGCTGCTCGACCCCGCCACCGGGAGGGAAACCCGGGGCACCGACTTCACCGGCTGGCTCACCCTGATCCACGTGGACGGGGACCGGGTGATGCTGGTCGAGCAGCGCCAGCCCGCGCCGCACGCGGTGGTCACCGGCCTGGACGCCGACCTGCGACAGCGGTGGCGGATCGACCTGCGCGATCGTCCGCAGCACGCCGGGCTGTTCAGCCACAACCGGATCTACAACCGCAGTCTGCCGATCCCTCCGGGGCCGGCCCTGGATCGTCCGCGAATCAGAAAGGTCGCCAACCGCCTGACGGCGCTGTGGGCCGGGCAGTCGACCGCGTTCATCGACCTGCGCACGGGCACGCTGGCCGGCATGCCCCGCTGCTCGCGGCTGGTGGACGACGGGAAGCGGCTGTGGTGCAATGCCGGCCCGGTCGCTGTCGCCTACAGCTATGGGCTGAAGAAGCTGCACCAGACGACGAGCGACACCCGGCTGGCCTTCCCCTCGCGGGATCCGCGAGGCGGCGACGTCACCGACCCGGTCTTCCTGGAAACCAACGGCCGGGCCGTCCGGGTGAATCCGGCGACCGGTCGGACGATCGGTCCGCTGGCCCAGACCCGCAACGGATCGGCCTTCGGCGTGGTGACCTCACCTCGGGTCTACTTCGTGGACGGACTGAGCCTGCTGGAGGACTCGTCGCGGCTGTTCGCGGTGAACGCCCGGACCGGGACGCTGCAATGGCAACGAGAGGGACGGACCTCGTTCACCGAGGTCTGGTCCTGGAAAGGTGGACTGCTGATGACCGGGGTATCGGCCCTCCAACTGGTCGACCCGCGCACCGGGAATGCACGAGTCAGCTACCGGCAACGACGTGGCCTGTACACGATTGTGGTGGCCGACACCCTGGTCGGCATCGGGCCGGACGAGATCGCCCGGCTGGTCGACCCCTGACCGGTGTACAGGATTGTGGACCAGGCCCGTACGGCCGAGTGTTCATGGCTATATCGGAGGAATTGTCCGAAAGTGCCACTCGGTTGGAACTTATGGCCCTAGTCGGCGGCCAGGCTCCTGTGAATGGCTTGGAGGGAGTCATCCCCCCAGGAACAGGAGCAAACGATGACCAGAGGAAGAATGAGTCCCACCCGGCTCGCTGCAGGCGCACTCGTCGCCACGATGGCGTTCACCGGTGCCGGCGTGGGTGCTGGGGCCGCTCAGGCGTCCGCGTCCTCGACGGCGGGGTCGGTGATCGTCGGTAAGCGGCTCGGCGGGCTGACCGCCGATCAGTGGCGCGTGATCGCGCGGACCGCGCAGGCGAGCGGTGACAGTGTGAGTGCTCAGGTGGCGGCTCAGGCTGCAGTCCGGGCGCAGGGGCGGGGCGGCGTGGGAACACAGTCGCTGTCGAGCATCGCACGCAAACTCATCAAGGCCGCGCTAAAGCATGGCCGCCAGTACCTACCGGCCAAGATCCGCCCCTGGGCCGACAGGCTGTACGACCTGATCGACCTGATCGACTCCAGCACGGAACTTGCTATCTCGACCTTCTTGATCAGCCAGGGCATCCCTCCGGACGTCGCCCGGGCCACCGCGCAGTGGATCATGTTCTTCGTCTGACAGAGTAAGGATCCGAGCGTGAGGAGGAGTCAGACCGTGGCGGGGAGGGATCGAGTGGGTCCAGGTGGATTCCTGATCATGTCCGGGATCCTGATCGGGGCGATCGTGGGTGCTGCCGTCCCGATGATCGCCGGTGTCGGCCTGGTCGCGCTGATTCCCCGCGTCGGGGAGTTGAATCACCCGCTCCCCACGATCCTGCTGCACATGCTGTGGATGTATCCGGCCCTGTGGCTGGTCGGCACGGTGGTCGACTCGGTGGCCAAGCATCTGGTGGGTGGTCGTCCGCTGGGTTGGTTCGGAACCCTCGTCGGCGACCTGATCACCTGGTGGGCGTTGTCGATGATGTTCACGGTGGTCTTCCGCGATCTGCTCGGGGCCATGCTGGCCGCACTGGTGGCCTGCCTGCTGATGAAGCCGTTCATGGCCTGGCTGGAGCGACACACTCCGGATGACGAGGGCGGAGCGGAACCCGAGGACGGCGGGCGGTCGTAAGCGGTTGTCCCGAAGACACATCTAGACTGAACCGATGACCGGCTTCTTCGAGGTGTTCAACCCGGGCTACCGGCACCTCCAGGAGCAACGCGACCTCGAGAAGGTGCTGGTCGTCGACCAGAAGAAGGGCGGATCAGGCCCCAAGCCGCTCGACCTCGAGTCAGGCAAGGTCGAGCTCCGGATGCCGAAGCGGCCCCCGGCGGCCGCGGCACCGACCCCGAACGCCTGAGCCTCCTCAGCCCAGATGGGTACCTTCGGGGACCCCTACGCCATCGCCTTCCTCAGCGGGCTCACCGAATCGGTGGAGGAGTACGAGGCATCCGTCCTGCTGCTGCGCGCGGCGCACGACCCCGACGTGCAGAACCGGCTCCTGCAACGCGCCGCCATCGACGCCCTCGTCCTGGTCTCCCCGGTCCACGACGACCGCAGCCTGGACCGGCTCGCGCAGCGCGGCGTCCGGGTGATCCGCACCCAGCAGGCCGCGAGCGGCGACTGGGTCGCGATCGACGACGGCCTGGCCGGCCGCCTCGTCGGGGATCACCTGGCCCGGTTGGGCCACACCGACGTCCTGGTCGTGGCGGCCACCGACGTCCCGTCCGAGATCGAGGAGTTCGATCACGCGTCCGCGGCCGATCACGACCTGCTCCGGCCCGGCACCTACACCGGCGAGCGGCTCCGCGGCATCGTCCAGGCCATGCCCGGCGCACGCATCCGGGTGATCAGCGTCGGCAGCCGCGGCCGGGATGGGGGACGCGCCGCCGGTACGCGCGCGCTCGACGTGTCCGCCCGCCCGTCGGCGATCATCGCCCTCAGCGACGTGCTCGCGATGGGCGTGTGCGATGCCGCACGCACCCGCGGCCTGACCCCGGCCGCGACATCTCGGTCGCAGGCTTCGACGACGTTCCCGAGGCCGCGTTCCTGGGGCTCACCACCGTCCGGCAACCGATCGTAGAGAAGGGCCGGCTGGCCGGGCGGCTGGCCCTGGACCCGCGGTACGCGCCACGCCGAATCACCCTGCCCATCGAACTCGTGGTCCGCTCCAGTACCGGACCCGCACCTCACTGACCGAAGGAAACCGACCACCCATGAACGACCCTCGCGCGAAGCGCGCCCGCCCGACCTCGCCGGTGGAAGCACTGCTGTTCGATCTCGACGGCACTCTCGTCGACTCCGAGCCGTTCCACCGGCAGACCCTGCGCAACTGGTTCGCCGCCCGCGGCTGGCCGGCCGACGAGGACCTGCTCGCCGGCTTCGCCGGACGGCGTCCCGACGATGTGCTCGGCACGCAATCCGGGCCCTGGGACGGTGAGGACGTCGCCGCGATGATGGCCGAGATCGGTGCCCAGACGGCCGCGCTGCCCAGCCCCGAACTGACGGCGGGAGCGGTCAGGATCATCCGGGAGCGGACCGGACCGATCGCCCTGGTCACCTCCGGGGCGCCCGGCTGGGCACGCACCTGCCTCGGCGACCTGCTCGACCACTTCGACGTCGTGATCACCCGGGACGACGTGCAGCGGGGCAAGCCGGACCCGGAACCCTACGTCCGGGCCTGCGCGGCGCTCGGCCTGGAACCGTCCGCGTGTGCCGCCGTCGAGGACGCCCCGGCCGGCATCCGATCGGCCATCGACGCCGGGATCGGGCTGGTCATCGGCCTCGCCGGGACCTTCGCCGAGCCGGATCTCGCCGCGGCGCATGTCGTGGTGGACGGCCTCGACGACATCCCGGTGCTCCTGGAATCACGGTTGGCCGCTGGTTCCCGCTGAGCCCACGGGAGCTTCTCAGCTGCTCCCTCGGCCGACGCAACCCTGGACAAGCTCGATAGCTTTCGATTACACTCGAAATAACGAAATCAATCGAAGGAGATCGTGTTCATGAAGTCATTCGTCTCGCTGTGGTCCGCGGACCTGCTCGACATGGGTCGAGGAATCGATGTGGTGGATGGAGTAGCCGACGGCTACCACATCGACATCTTCGACGGGCATCGCGCCGACGAGCTGCTGTTCGGGCCGGACTTCGTCGCGGCCGTCCGGAAGCGCACGAAGCTGCCGATCGACGTGCACCTGATGGTCACCGATCCCGATCACTGGGTTCCCCGCTTCATCGATGCCGGCGCCGACATGGTGAGCGTGCAGACCGCGGACTCGCCCGACATCGTGGCCACTCTCGGCAGCATCCGGGCGCGCGGCGCCCAGGCGTCCCTGGCCGTCGAGGTGCACGAGGAGGTCGCCTCCGCCCACGCCCGCGACGAGCACGTCGACCGGTACCTACTGATGGGTACCGCAATCGGTATCAAGGGTGTCGACCAGGATCCGCGGACGCCGCAGCGTGTCGCGGAGCTGCGGGCACTGCTGGGCGATTCGCCCAAGGAGGTCTTCGTGGACGGCGGCATCCGAGCGAACACCGTCGGCCCGCTGGCGGCCGCCGGCTGCCATGGCGTGATTCCCGGCTCGCTGGTCTACGGCGACGCCGACCCCGCGGGGGCGATCGAACGCCTGCACGCCCTGAACGGGGAGGTGCGGCGATGAGCCTCACGATCGGAATCGACATCGGCGGCACCAAGATCGCCGCCGGCGTGGCCACGGAGGACGGCGAGGCGCTGGTCACCACTCGCCGTCCGACCACGCGGCACGACTACCCGGCCTGTGTCTCGGCGATGGCCGATGCGGTGCACGAACTCGCCGCCGGACGCGAGGTGTCGGCCGTGGGCGTCGGGGTCGCCGGGCTGATCGACCGGGATCGGTCCACGGTGAACTTCGCCGCGATCCTCGACTGGCAGCACGTCACCCTGGGCAAGGACCTCTCGGCCGCCGTCGGGCTGCCCGTCGTGGTCGAGAACGACGCGAACGCGGCCGCCTGGGCCGAGTTCCGGTTCGGCGCCGCCAAGGGCGCGGAGTCGGCGGTGGTGGTCGCGCTGGGCACCGGCGTCGGGGGCGGCATCATCATGAACGGCGAACTGGTCCGCGGCGCCCACGGACTCGCCGCCGAGGTTGGCCACCTCCGGGTGGTTCCCGACGGGCGCCGCTGCGGGTGCGGACTCCGGGGCTGCTGGGAGGCCTACGGCTCGGGCAGTTCGCTGGTGCGCGAGGCCCGCAAGATGGCGTCGGCCGCGCCGTCCACGGCCATGCGGATCCTCGGCCTGGCCGGCGGTCGCGCCGACCGGATCACCGGCCTGCACGTCACCGAGGCGGCACTCAGCGGCGACCCGACCTCGCGCGAGGCGTTCACCACCGTCGGCACCTGGCTGGGCAAGGAACTGGCCGAACTGGCCGCCGTGCTCGACCCGGAGGTGTTCGTCATCGCCGGCGGCGTCTCCGAAGCCGGCGACCTGATCGTCGGCCCGGCCTCCCGCGCCTACCTCGACCACCTCACCGCGGGCTACTTCCGCGAGCCCTCGCCGATCCGGCTGGCCACGCTGGGCAACGAGGCCGGCTGGATCGGCGCGTCCGATCTCGCCCGCCGGTGAACCGCCCAAACCCCCTCTCCCTCGAAAGGACCTTCATGACGTCGTCAACACCCGTCCGTCTCGGCCTGATCGGCTGCGGCCGGATCGCCCAGGTCGCCCACCTGCCCGCGATCGAGAAGACCGACCAAGTCGAACTCACCATGGTCTGCGACGGCAACGAGTACACCGCCAACGCGGTGGCCCGGCGCTACGGCGTGCCTGCCGCGACCACCGACTCCGCCGAGGTCTTCGCCTCCCCGGACGTGGACGCTGTGCTGATCGCCGTGCCCGACCGGTTCCACGAGTCGCTGGTCTCGCAGGCATTGGCCGCCGGCAAGCACGTGCTGATCGAGAAGCCGCTGGCCGCCACGGTCGAGGAGTGTGAACGCCTGGTCGCCGCGGCCGCCACCAGCGGACTGGTGCTGCAGGTGGGCGCCATGAAGCGCCACGACCTCGGCCTGCGCTGGGCGAAGGACTTCGTCCGGGACACGATGGGGCAGGTGCACTCGTTCCACGCCTGGTACCGGATCGGCGACCTGCGTCCCGGCATCGAGCACTCGCTGTTCCCGCTGGTGCACAGCGACCCGAACGTGGTGGCGAAGGAGGCCGGCTTCAAGGCCGACCGGCAGAAGTACCTGCTGGCCACTCACGGCTCGCACGTGTTCGACACGGTGCTGAACCTGCTCGGGGACGTCACCCGGGTGGTGGCCAAGCACCGCGGCTTCGGACGCAACCAGATGTGGTCGATCGTGTTCGAGATGGCGAACGGCTCGATCGGGACGATCGACCTGACCGTCGACGTTCCCGGTGAGCCGGACGAGGGCATCCAGGTGTTCGGCGAGCACGGCTGGGTGCGGGTCGACATTCCGTTCCCGTTCTACAAGAAGCCCTCGGCGGTGCAGGCCTACCACGACGGCTCGGTGGTTGCGCCGTCGCTGACCCTCGGTGACGCCTACGAACTGCAGGTGGACGACTTCGCGGCGGCCGTCCGCGGCGAGGGCGAGATCTTCCCGGACGCGACCGACGGACTGACCGCCGTCCGCCTGATCGCCGCGGTGGCCGAGGCCGTCGAGACCGATCGCGAGGTGACCCTGTGACCGCTCTGGCCGACCGGCTGGGCATCTTCGCCAAGACCTTCGCCGCCGGTACGCCGGCGAAGGTCGCGGCGGCGGTGAGGGACGCCGGCTACACGATGGGGCACTGGAACTTCGCCGCCGTGGGACGCGACACCCTCGGAACGAACATCGATCGGTCGGACGCGATCGCCGTCCGGGAGGCGTTCGACGCCTCCGGCATCGGGATCCCGAGCGTGTCGGCCACCTTCAACGTCGCCGACCCCGAGGCCGACCGGCTCGCCGAGCGGACCGCGGCCGCCGTCCGGTTGATCGGGATCTCACCGGTGCTCGGCGACGACCTGGTGGTCACCCTCTGCTCGGGCACCCTCGACCCGGACGACATGTGGCGCGCCCACCCGGGCAATGACTCCCCGGCCGCCTGGACGGCGCTGCGCCGCACCCTGGACCCACTGCTCGGCGCGGCCGCCGACGCCGGCGTCCGGCTCGGGATCGAACCAGAGCCGGGCAACATCGTCGCCGACGCGCCGACCGCGAAGCGGCTGCTGGACGAACTCGGGGAGGGCGCCCCGATCGGCATCATCCTCGACTGCGCCAACCTGCTGACCCCGGAGACCCTGCCGCGCCAGGCCGAGATCCTGGCCGAAGCGGTCGACCTGATCGGTCCTCGGGTGATCGCCGCCCAGGCCAAGGACGTGGTCGCCTCGGGCAAGGCCGCTCCCGGTCGGGGCGGGATGGACTACGGGCTGGTCATGCGGACGTTGCGGCAGGTGCCGGAGGTGCCCCTGGTCGTCCAGGACACGGACGCGGACGATGCCCGCCGCGTGCGGGACTTCCTGCTGGAACAGGATGCTCGCGCATGATCGGCTATCGAGACATCGGCTCCGGCCCACCCGTGCTCCTGCTGCACGGGTTGGGCGGCGACGCCGGGCAGTCCCTGGGCCTGGTTCCCGACTCGCTGCTCTGGCGCCGGATCGCGCCGGAGATGCCCGGTCACGGCTCGACCGAGCTTTCCGAGGACGACGAGTTGACCTTCGAGGCATTCGGTGACGCGGCGGCGGAGGTGCTCGATCGGCGGGCCCCGGGTCAACGAGTGCCGGTGGCGGGAGTGTCGATGGGAGCCGGTGTCGCCCTGGCCCTGGCCACCCGGCACCCGGAACTGGTCAAGCGGCTGATCCTGATCAGGCCGTCACACCTGGACACCTCCCCGGTGCCCAATCTGGCGGCCTTCGTCGAGATCGCCGGCCTGCTCGAGTCGGGTCACGACCGGCGGGACGGGCAGGACCTGTTCGCCGGCGGCGTCACGTACCGAGCCATGCTCACCGCGGCGCCGGCGATGGCCATGTCCCTGCTGGGCCAGTTCACCCGGCCGCGTGCGGCCCAGCGCGCCCGGGTGCTGCGCGAGATGGCCACCCGGCTGCCGCTGCCGAGCCCGGACGCCTACCGCGGGATCGATGTCCCGACCCTGGTCTTGGGAGCGCCGGGCGACCCGGTGCATGACATCGGCATCGCCCGGGAATGGGCGCAACGCATTCCCGGGGCCCGATTCGAGTCCCTGCCCCGCAAGGGCCTGGACGCGACGGCACACGCGGAGGCACTCCAGGCGGCGGTGGCGCGGAACTCGGTGCCACTGAGCCACACTGAGACCCATGAGCGAGGAGTTCACGGAGGAGCGGCGGGCGCGGATCGCGGAGGCGGTCCGTACCCGCGGCCGGGTGCGGGTCGCGGAGCTGGTCGCGTTGACCGGGGTCAGTGAACCGACGATCCGCAAGGACCTCACCGAGCTCGAACGGCAACGACTGCTGCGGCGGACGCGCGGCGGGGCGATCGCGGTCGAGGTCCAGGGCGAGGTGACGCTGGCCGACCGGCAACCCCTCAACGCGGCTGCCAAGGCGCGGATCGCGAGCGCCTGCCGCACCCTGGTCCGGCGCGGCGACTCGGTCTTTGTGGACTCCGGCACGACCGCCGAGGCGATCGCCCAGGTGTTGGACGTGCCCGACCTCAACGTGCTCACGAACGCCGTCCGAGCTGCCGAGATCATCGCCACCCGCGGCGTCGCGCGGCACACGCTGCTGGGTGGGCAACTCCGGCTGCTGGGCGGGTCCCTGGTCGGGCCGGTCGCGATCGACACCCTGAAACGCTTCACCGTCAATGTCGCGTTCATCGGCGTCAGCGGCATCGACGCCGACGGCATCTCGGCCGCCGACGTCTCCGAGGGGCAGCTCAAGCAAGCGGTGATCGAGATCGCCAAGCGGGTCGTCGTCCCGGCCGACGCCAGCAAGATCGGCCAGACCGACTTCTACCGGATCGCCGGGCTGGGCAGCGTCGACACGATCGTCACGGACGAACCCAACGACCTTCTGGCGGCTTGGTGCCACGGTTCGGGAACCGAGTTGGTGGTCGCCGGATAGCTACGAGCGCCAGGGCACGCACAGTAGTATGTGCGAGTAGATGCACAAGGAGGGCGCCATGGCAACGAACCTGGCCATCGATCCCGCGTTGCTCAACCATGCGGTCGAGGCGCTCGGGGTCAAGACCAAGCGAGAGGCAGTGACCATCGCCCTGCAAGAGGCGATCGTGCGTCGAGAACAGCGGAAGCTGCTGGACCTCGAGGGGGCCGTTGAATGGGTTCCCGGCTACGACTACAAGGTGGACCGCGCGGCGCGTGACCACAAGCTCGACCCGATCGACTGATGGCGCTTCTTGTCGACACGAGTGTCTGGTCGCTGTTGTTCCGACGAGAGCGCCCGCCCGAGGTCCCGGAACTTGGGGCGCTCCGATCCGCGTTGCGTGGCGATGAGTCGGTGGTGACGACTGGTGTCGTCGTCCTCGAGTTGCTGTACGGCATCGTTTCCGAGACCGTCGCGACCGAGCTCGAGGCGAGGCTCCGGGCCTTGCCGCTTCTCACGCCCACGTTCGATGACCACGCTCACGCGGCCATGTTGCGCACCCACCTGCGGAGCCGTGGTGTCCAGATCGGCCCGATCGATGCGCTGCTTGCGCAGATCGCGATCGCGGGCGATCACACTCTCCTCACCACAGACGCGGACTTTCGTCACGCGGCGGCACATATCCCGCTGCGGGTGTGGAACCCATAGATCCACCGAGGACGTCCGGGGGAGTAGGCTGCAACGCCTGCCGACCTGACGCTGTGGGCGCGCCAACCCGGACGAGGGTGTGTGCGGGTTCGACTCCCGCGGCCGGCGCGTGACCGCGAACACACTGCCATCCAGCCGGATCCGGACGGGACCGGCCCTGGCCGCGACCGCGTCGATCGGCGCGCTGGCCGCGGTGCAGGCCCGGATCAACGGACAACTCGGGGTGCGGCTGGACGACGGACTGGCCGCGGCGAGCATCTCGTTCGGTTCCGGCCTGCTGATCCTGGCCGTGCTCTCCGCGGCGCTCCCGGAGGGACGCCGCGGCGTCCGGACCCTCGTGGACGGCGTCCGCGGGCGGCGGATCCCG
>JAGPGQ010000017.1:0-4356 GCA_018055925.1 Micropruina sp. | reverse complement strand
GGCGCTCGCGTCGGTGGTGGTCGCCGCGGTGCCCTGGGGAGGGCGCGCGGCGCGATCTGCTGACCGGTGATCGGGCGGTTGTTACCGTTGACGCATGCGACGCGTCCTTTTGCTGGTTGTCGGTCTGGCGGTGTTCCTGATCGGTCTGCTGCCGGCGCCACGGGCAGCCGCCGATCCCGACCCCGATGACGACCGGATCGAGAGCTACCACGTCACCGCCGACGTGGCCAAGGACGGCACCGCCTCGGTCCGCATCGCCTTCGACTTCAACTTCGGCGCCGACGAAGGGCGCGGCGCCTTCCTGACCTTCCCGTTGCGCCAGGAGATGGAGAACGACCCCGACCACTGGCGGATGCTGGACGTCACCCTCGGCGAGGTGAGCAGCCCGTCCGGGGCCAGCGCGAAGGTGCAGACCGAGATCGAGGACGGCAACCTGCTGGTCCGGATCGGCGACGAGAACCAGTACTGGCGCGGCACCCAGAAGTACGTGGTGAACTACACGATCCGCGGCCTGATCGCCCCCAACCAGGCGCAGTCCGGGCTGGACGAGTTCAACTGGAACGTGATCGGCGGCGGCTGGGAGGTGCCGTTCCGCGACGTCCGGGTCACGGTCACCGGCCCGGTGGACGTCAGCCGCCAGGTCTGCTTCGTCGATTACGACGTCAACCGTCCCTGCACCTCCGCCCAGGGCGACGGCCGGTCGGCGACCTTCGTCCAGGATTCGCTCTCCAGCGGGACGCCGCTGCAGGTGGTGGCCGGCTTTCCGGCCGGCACCTTCGTCGGCGCCGAGGCCCGGCTGGAGAAGCGGATGTGGATCGGCAACATGTTCCCGCTGACCCCGGTGACCGGCGGCATCACCGCGGCGCTCACCGTGATCGGCCTGGTGCCGCTGCTGCGGCGCACCCGCCGCGGCGGCCGGGACGAGGTCTACCTGGGCCTCACGCCGGGCGTGACCCCGGCCGCCGATCAGCAGGTCAGCGTCGGACGCGGCTCCGCGGACGTGCCGGTCGCGGTGGCGTTCCAGCCGCCGAAGGGTGCCCGTCCGGGCGAGGTGGGCGTGCTGGTCGACTCCACCGCCAACGACGTGGACATCACCGCGACGATCATCGACCTGGCCGTCCGCGGGCACCTGCGGATCGACCAGTCCGGCAAGAAGAGTTGGACGTTCGTCCGGCTGGACGGCCCCGACCGGCTCCACGGCTACGAGGCGCACCTGCTCAACGAACTGTTCAAGGAGGGCAGCACGGTCACCACCAAGCAGCTCAAGAAGGGCGACTACTCCGGCGTGCTGGAGGGCACCCGGCAGCAGTTGTACCGCCGGGTCACCGACCAGCTGCAGTGGTTCCGCCGGAACCCCAGCCACGTCCGCGGCCTGGCCGTCGTGGGCGGCATCGGACTGATCCTGGCCGGCCTCGTCGTCGGGTTCGGGCTGGCCTTCGTCGGGTTCGGCCTGATCGGCCTGGCCGGCGTGATCTGCGGCATCGTGATGCTGGCGCTCAACAACCGGTTCGGGGCCCGCACCGCCACCGGCTCGGCGGTGCTCGCCCAGGCCAAGGGCTTCGAGCTGTACCTGACCACCGCCGAGGCGGACCAGATCAAGTTCGAGGAGGGCATCGACGTGTTCTCCCGCTACCTGCCCTACGCGATCGTGTTCGGTGTCGCCGAACGCTGGGCCAAGATCTTCCAGGACCTCGCCGCCCGGGGGCAGTACACCCCCGACAGCTCCTGGTACGTCGGCTACGGCTACGGGACGATCCTGAACGCCAACTTCGCCTCGTCGATGAGCCAACTGTCGAGCACCATGTCGTCCGCCATGCAGCACTCCACCTCGGGCACCAGCGGCGGCTCCGGGTTCAGCGGCGGCGGCGGGTTCGGCGGCGGTGGTGGCGGCGGCTGGTGAGGCCGCTACCGTGACACCCTGCCGATGCCGGACGCCGAGCGCGAACGGGTGCTGGCGGTGAAACGCGGCGAGGTGCCGCGGGACGAGGTCTCGACCGAGATCGGACGCCTGGAGGCGGCGGTGCGGGACCTGCTCGACAGCGGCCGGTGCCCGCTTCGGGACAAGGCCGATGTCGAGGCGATCTCGTCCTGGGCGGTGAGCGCGCAGCGGCGGCACTGGGGCTGGTAGCGGCCCCCCCGCCGGCGCCTCCCCCCGCGCCTTCGTGGCCGACGAGTCCGCGGCGCGTTCCCCGGTGGACGCGCTGCTCGGGCACCTAGGGCCCTGCCCGACGGACTCGCCGGGCGTCCATTCCTCTACCCTCGACCCATGCGGGTGTCCCTGGTTGCCGTCGACATGGACGGCACGTTCCTCAGGCCGGACATGACCTACGACCGGGAGCGCTTCCTCGGGCTGCGGCAGCGGCTGCGCGACGCCGGGGTGCGGTTCGTGGTGGCCAGCGGCAACCAGTACTGGCAACTCAGCTCGTTCTTCGAGCCGGCCGACGAGGTCGCCTACGCCGCCGAGAACGGCCACTTCCTCTACGACGTGGGCGACACCGCCCCGTTCTACCTGCCGACCCCGCGCCCCGACGCCGCCCGCGACCTGATCGCCCTGCTGGAGGAGCGCCGGCTCACCTACCTGGCCTCCACCGAGCACGGGGGACTGGTCCCGTCCTGGCTCGGAGCCGCGGACCTCGCCTGGGCCCGCCGCTACTACCCCCGTTTCGAGATCGTCGACGACGTCTCGGCGTTCACCGACGGGATCGTGAAGGCGACCCTGCTGGTCGACGACCCGCACGGCATCGCCCGCGAACTCGGCGAGATCCTGGACGGGCGGTTCGTCCCGGTCGTGGCCGGGCCGGTCGACGCGGACCTGAACGCGCCGGGGCACAACAAGGCGGTCGGGCTGCGCCGCCTCGCGCAACGCTGGGGCATCGAACTCTCCGACGCGGTCGCGTTCGGCGACAGCTACAACGACCTCGAGATGCTGCGCGCCGTTGGCCTGCCCGTCGTGATGAGCAACGCCGCCGAGGGTCTGCGCGCGATCGCCGCCCGGATCGCGCCGCCCAACCATGCCGACGGCGTCCTCGACGTCCTGGACGAGATCCTGCCTTGAGATCCCGCCCTTCCGTCATCCCGGCGCACACCGGGATCCGGGTAGCGCTGCCCGCTGGAACGTCCCCGACGACGGATACCCTCGGCATCGACCGAGTTCCATAAAGGGGGAGCCATGGTGTTCGAGCGGGTCAAGGCCGCGTTCGGTGGGCAGCCGGCGGGGCCCGGCCAGCGGTTGCGCGAGGCACTGCTGCCGATCCGGGCCGTCTCCGACGAGCTGTACCGGCGTGCGGCCGGCTTCGTCCACGACGGCAGCGGCCCCGAGGTGCTGCTCGAACTCGACGCCGCCCACGCGCCCGACCTGCGGAAGCTGATGGGCGACCCGGGTGTGGTCACCCCCTACCAGACCTGGATCGACGACAAACTCGGGGCGCGGCTGCGGCAGGCGGGGGTCACCGGCCGGCCGCGCCAGACCGTGCCGCACCTGCGGTCGCAGCTCTATCGCGATCCGCAGACCTCGCAGCCGGAGTTCCTGCGGCTCGGCCGGCTGCTCGCCGTGATCGGCACCGGGCCGAACCGGCGGGTGGACGGGGTTCCGCTGTGGCTGACCGCGCTGCTCAACGACCTGACCAAGACCGTCGGCCCGGACGCCGCGGCACACCTCACCTGGCCGCCGGAACGGTTCGCCGACCTGCTGCGGCACGACGGCGCCCCCGAGGCCGAGATCCCGGCGCTGGTCTTCCTGGCGGTCAGCGAGCAGGAGCGGGTCTGGGGCGGCCGGACCCTGCTGCCGCATGCCCTGCCCGGCATCGACAACTACCTGCTCGGCTTCGGCCACCTGATCGACCCGGCCGCGCTCGACCGGCTCTCGGCCCTGGGCCGTACCGGCGTCGCCGAGCGGGCCGCCACCAACCCGCGGGTGGCGCCGGTGATGGCGGCCATGCTTGCCCGGCTGAGCGTCGATCAGGCCAAGGGCGTCCGGGCCGCCGCCGTCGAGGCGCTCCAGGTGCTGCCGTGGCCCGTCCTGGCCGGGGCGCTGGCGCCGGTCCTGCAGAAGGTGCCGGCCGCCCGGGCGGCCGAGTTGATCGAATACCTGTCCCGCAGCGAGGCGGGTGCCGAGCTGCTCGGCCAGGCGGTCGCGGCCGGCGGACGGATCGGTGCCGCCGTCGAGAAGGCCGACGCCCGCCGGCGGGCGCTGCGCTCCGCACCCGCGCAACAGCCGCTCGTCATTCCGCCGTTCACCCCCTTCCCGGACGACCTGGACGCCGACCGGGCGGTGACCTCGCTGCGCCGCCACGTCGACGCCGCGATCGCCCGCCTCGCCGAGCCGGAGGCCGACCACGCCGTCCGGCGGTTGCGCCA
>JAGPGQ010000163.1 GCA_018055925.1 Micropruina sp. | reverse complement strand
CGGTCAACAGGCTCGCCTCGGCGCCCATGCCGGACTCGCGGGCGACCTGCGATTGGGTGGCGAAGACCGTCACGAAGACGGCCGTGCCCAGCGCGCCGGCCAACTGCTGCACGGTGCCGACCACCGCTGAACCGTGCGAGTACAGCTGCTTGGGCAGCGCGCCGAGGGCGATGGTGAACAGTGGCGTGAACATGAACGCGAACGAACCGCTCATCACCACGTGGCAGATCAGCACGAACCACCAGGGGGTGCCGGGCTGGATCGTGGCCAGCAGCCAGAACACCCCGGCGACCAGGATGCTCGCCGGCAGCATCAGCGGTTTCGGCCCGACCCGGTCGTAGAGCCGGCCTACGATCGGGCCGAGCACACCCATCAGCAGCCCGCCCGGCAGGAGCATCAGGCCGATGGTCAGCGGCTCCATGTGCAGGGCCTGCTGCAGCAGCAGCGGCAGCATGATGATCGTGCCGAAGAGCGCCATCATCGCCAACGCCATGACCACGATCGCGACGCTGAACGGTCCCTCGCCGAAGACCCGCAGGTCGAGCAGGGCACGGTCGGCCCTGGCCAGCAGGATCTGCCGCCACAGGAAGAGCACCAGCCCGACGGCACCCGCCCCGAAGGACGCGGCCAGCTGGGCGGCCGGTACCGACGCGTCGCCGATCAGGCTCAGCCCGTACACCAGGCCCCCGAAACCGACGACGGTGAGCAGCACCGAGAGTGCATCCAGCGGCACGTCGAGGATCTCGTTGACATTCGCGATCCGGGCCCTGCCGACGATCAGCATGGCCAGGCCGATCGGCACCATCATGCCGAACACGCCCCGCCAGCTGGTGACCTCCAGGACCAGGCCGGACAGGGTCGGGCCCAGGGCGGGTGCCACCGAGATCACCAGCGAGATGTTGCCCATCAGGGCGCCGCGGTGCTGCGGCGGCACCAGCTGCATCACGGTGGTCATCAGCAGCGGCATCATGATTGCGGTTCCGCTGGCCTGCACGATGCGTCCGGCCAGCAGCAGCCCGAACACGGGGGAGATCGCGCAGATCAGCGTGCCGGTGGTGAACAGGCTCATGGCCAGGGTGAACGCGGTCCGGGTCGGGATCCGCTCCAGCAGCCACCCGGTGATCGGGATCACCACGGCCATGGTCAACATGAACGCCGTGGTCAGCCACTGGACGGTGCGCTCGTCGACGTGCAGGTCGCTCATCACCGAGTACAGCGCCACATTCAGGGCGGTCTCGTTCAGGATCACGACGAAGGCCGCGACCAGCAGGATGGTGATCACCGACCGATCCCGCGCGCTGAGCCAATGCCGGTCGGTCGCCACCGAGGTGTCCGTCATCGTTTCCCCCTCCGTTCGGACAACCTCGCCACTCTACGTCGATCGCGACCAGCCGTCCAACGCGTGGACGCCCCGGACTGCGACGGAGCGGGCGGACGATCAGAACAGGCCGGTCAGCCACCCGGCCAGACCGGCGAACGCGCACGCGAACAGCACGCTGGCGAAGGTGCCGATGATGAATCGCTCCGCCGCCCCCACGCTGGCCGCCTTGATCTCGGGGTAGCGGGCGAACCCCTTCAGCACCATGGCCACCGCGATCCCCTCGGGGTAGCCCGCCAGGATGGTGGCGAAGACCGCGAGCCGTTCGAGCATGCCGATCCACTCCCCGCCGCGCAGGTCGGCGGCGGCCCGGGTGAGCGGCGCCACCGATCCGGACTCGTCCTCGCCGTCGGGACCGGAGCCGGGGCGGGGGCGTTCCGCGAGCCGGAAGATCCGCACGACCAGCGGACCCCCGGCCAGGGTCGCGACCGCGGCCAGGGCCAGCACGATCGCCGCTTCGGCCAGCACCAGTCCGAAAGTCACGGCATCATCTCCTTCTGCTCCTCTTCCGACACCCCCATGGCCTCGGCGAGCAACGATCGGGCCAGCCATGCCCCGGCCGACGATTCGGCGCGGGCCGAACGGGAGGCGCGTTGCGAGACGGCGGAGGGACTGATGCCGAGGTGACGGGCCGCGGCCCGTCCGCTGCCCGTCCGTTCCAGGACGTCCACAATCTCCCACCCCTCGCGCGTCCGGCGGCCGACCAGGGCACGCAGCAGGACGAGTGCCGCCTCCGCTCGTCGCGCGGCGTGTGCCGGGCCGGGTGACCCACCGTAGGTGGGGTCGCCGACACTTTCCGCGGCGATCAACCGTAGGTTGGCCGGCGCGCTCCGAGCCTGCTCGACGGCCTGCCGGGCGGCCAGATAGGCGGTTCCGCGAGCCTCCCGGGTGGAACCGGGCAGGGGAATCTCGACCGCGCCCAGCCCGATGCCCACGTGCCAGCCGGGTAGCCGGGTCAGGGTGACGACGGCGTCCACCACCGCGCCCGGGTCGCGGGTGAGGGCCTGCAACTCATCGCCGACCGTCCGTTCGAACGGCAGGGCCACCCGGTCGCCGACCGCCTCGGCGAGCGCCGCCAGGGCCTCGGGAACCTGATCCGTGGAGCGTCGGCTGTGGCGTTGATCGGCGGTCACCACCGCCCAAGAAGTGAAGTGTGAATCCTTCATCATCATAGATTCAGTGTGCACCCTGAATCGGTTTGGATTCAATGGCCGGGCGGTACTGCAGCCAGGGAACCCCCTGACCCGGGAACCGGGCAGATGCCGGGGTCGCCCACCGGCTCGGGCACCCGAACGGGTGCCTAGAGTTGACACGGATAGCCACGAGACAAGGAGTGATGTCATGTTGAGTTGGGGTTTCCTCGGCTGGATCATCCTCGGCGGGATCGCCGGGTGGATCGCCAGCAAGATCATGAAGACCGACGCCCAGATGGGGATCGGCCTGAATATCGTCGTCGGCGTGATCGGCGGCCTGCTGGGCGGCTGGGTGTTGAGCTTCTTCGGGGTCGATGTGAGTGGCGGCGGGCTGATCTTCAGCATGCTGACCGCGATCGGCGGTGCCGTCGTCCTGCTCTGGCTCGTCGGGATGTTCTCCGGACGACGAGCCCGCTAGGGCCCACGCCGAAGGGGACGCGCCCACGTCCGATACGTGGGTGCGTCCCTTTCGCACGTCCCGGCCCGGACGCCCGGTTCCCGCTGTGGCCCGCTGAACTCATCGATCTCGGCCGTCCGCACCCGGGTCCGCCGGACATGGCCGAGCCGGCCGGACGCCCCCCACGTCCCGGCCGGCTCGATCCTCGAAGCGAACCCCTGGTTCAGAGCTTCTGCATGCAGTACAGCGTGCCCTGACCCGCGTTGCGTCCCTCCCAGTAGACGCTCGTGGCGTTCGGATAGTCCTTGCAGACGTTCGGCAGGCTGGCCGAGGCCCGGCTGCGCTTCTCGATGATGCCCAGCACCTTGAAGGCGGCCTCGGAGCTGTCGCACGCGACCACCTTCACCGAGTCATCGCCGGTCTGCTGGACGCAGTCGCCGGCCTTCATCGCGGGGCCGCTGAAGGCGCCCCGGACCAGGAAGCTGACGATCGCCACGGCGATCGCCACACCCACCGTGGTCAGCACCTTGACCAGCTTCGACTTCTTCTTCGGCTCGCTCGGCGCCGGCTGGCCGAACCCGCCGGCCGGCGGGTAGCCGGCACCCGGCGCGTCCGGTCCGGGGTAAGTCGCGGCGGCGGGCGGGACGGCGGCTGCCGGTCCTGCCTGCGGTGCCGCACCCGGCCCCTGCGGCTGCTGGTTCTCGGGCGGCTGATTGGCGGTCATGATGGTCCTTTCTGGCGTGCCCCGGGGTGTCGGGCGCGCTGGCCAGTCTGCCAGTGGACGGGGTGCGGAGGCGCGCCGGACGGTGGGGAGCACTCCCCATCCGGCTACGGCCGGGACTCACCCGGCCGCGCGTTGGGGCGCCGGGGGACCGGGCGCTAGCGTGAGCGGCAGCACGAGGGGAGGCGCCATGTCGCAGCAGAGTTGGGATCGGGTCACGATCGACGCCCAGAGCGTGGATGCGCCGTTGTCGGCGGCCGCCATCTTCCTGGTCGTGACGATCAGGCCCGGCGACGGCCCGCTGGCCACCGTCCGGGATGTGCTGGACGGTGTGAACGACCTGGTGAAGACGGTCGGTTTCCGCGACCTGGCCGCCCGGCTGTCCTGCATCGTGGCGATCGGGTCGGCGGCCTGGGACCGGTTCGACCGGGCGCGGCGGCCGGCGGACCTGCGTCCCTTCCAGCCGATCCACGGCCCGGCGCACCGGGCGCCGGCGACCCCGGGCGACCTGCTGTTCCACATCCGCGCCGAGCGTCCCGACCTGTGCTTCGAGTTCGAGCGGCTGCTGCTGGACCGGCTGGGCGACGCGGTCGAGGTGGCCGACGAGGTGCAGGGTTTCCGGTACTTCGACGCTCGCGACCTGCTCGGCTTCGTCGACGGCACCGCCAACCCCACCGGCGGCGACCTGCCGGAGGCGTCCCTGGTGGGCGCCGAGGACCCGGACTTCGCCGGCGGCAGCTACGTGGTGGTGCAGAAGTACCTGCACGACCTCGCCGCCTGGGGCAGGCTCACCGTCGAGCAGCAGGAGGCGGTGATCGGCCGGACCAAGTCGGACAACGTCGAGCTGCCCGACGACGCCTTCCCGCGGAAGCCGCACAAGACCCTGGCCACCATCGAGCGGGACGGCGAAGAGTTCGACATCCTGCGGGACAACATGCCGTTCGGGCGCGCCGGCCAGGGCGAGTTCGGCACCTACTTCATCGGCTACTCGGGCCGGCTGTGGGTCACCGAGACGATGCTGCAACGCATGTTCCTCGGCGACCCACCCGGCGAGTACGACCGGATCCTCGACTTCTCGACCGCTGTCACGGGCGGCACGTTTTTCGCCCCGTCGAGCAGCACCCTGGCCAGGTTGGCCGGCGGGCACTGACCGCCGATCCGGGCACTGACCGACCGATCCGGGCTCAGTCCTCCCGGCTCTCGCGCGCCCCGCGCCACAGGTCGATGCTGGCCTCGACGGCGTGCTCGTCGATCGCGGCCAGCTCGTCGTCGCCGAACTCGAGGTTGTCGAGCGCACCCAGGCTGTCGAGCAGCTGTTCGGGACGGCTGGCGCCGACCAGCACCGAGGTGACCGTGTCGTGCCGCATCGCCCAGGCCAGGGCCATCTGGGCCAGCGACTGGCCACGGGAGGCCGCGATCTGGTTCAGCACCCGGATGTGGCCGAGCGCTTCGCTGGTCAGCAGGGGAGCGAGCCGGGCCTTGCTGTTGCTGCCCCGGGAGCCCTCGGGGATCCCGTTGAGGTACTTGTCGGTCAGCATGCCCTGGGCCAGCGGGCTGAACACGATGCAGCCGGCACCGATGTCGTCCAGGGTGTCGAGCAGGCCCTCGGTCTCGATCCACCGGTTCAGCATCGAGTAGGACGGCTGGTGGATCAGCAGCGGGGTGCCGATCTCGGCCAGCATCGCCGCCACCTGCGCGGTGGCCGCCGGGGCGTAGGACGAGATGCCCACGTACAGGGCCCGGCCGGACCGGACGATGTGGTCGAGCGCCGCCACCGTCTCCTCGAGCGGGGTGTCGGGGTCGGGACGGTGGTGGTAGAAGATGTCGACGTAGTCCAGGCCCAGCCGCTTCAGCGACTGGTCGCAGCTGGCGATCAGGTACTTGCGGGAACCGCCGACCGAACCGTACGGGCCGGGCCACATGTTCCAGCCGGCCTTGCTCGAGATGATCAGCTCGTCGCGCAACCCGCCGAACGACTTGCGCAGGTGACGGCCGAAGTTGCTCTCCGCCGAACCGGCCGGGGGCCCGTAGTTGTTGGCCAGGTCGAAGTGGGTGATGCCGTGGTCGAAGGCCGTCCGCAGGATCTCGCCCTGCCGGTCGAATGGCACGTTGTCGCCAAAGTTGTGCCACAGGCCCAGGCTGATCGCGGGCAGGCGCAACCCACTGCGGCCGACCTGCCGGTAGCTCATGGAGTCGTAGCGGTCGTCTGACGGTTGGTACATGAGTTCCTCTCTGGATCGGAATTCCTCATTCTGGCAGCATCCGTCCACCCGTCCGGTCACCCGGCGGGGCGGGCGGGCCGGCGGCCTACTTCCAGCCCAGCTCGCGGGCCACCGCGACCAGGTTCTCGAACAGGTGGGCGTTGTAGTCGACGCCCAGCATGGACGGCAGGGCGAACAGGACGTAGTCCGCCTCCCGCACCGCCTCGTCGGCGCGCAGGTCGGCCGCGACCACGTCGGGCGGTCCGGCGAAGGTGGGGCCGGACCGGGCGTTGTGGCCGTCCAGGAAGCCGACGCCGTCCCCGCCGCCGCCCTGGGTGCCGAAGTAGGCCCGGTCGTCCGACGTGGTGATCGGGAACACGCTCCGGGTGACGGCCGCCCGGCCCCCGGCGGTGTGTCCCGCGGCGGCGAACGCCGTCCGGTAGTCGCGGACCTGGTCGGCCTGCTGCAGGTGGAACGGACGCCCGTCGTCGGCGAGCAGCAGGGTGGACGACAGCAGGTTGTAGCCCTGCTCGCCGGCCCACACGCCGGTGGCGTGGCTGCCGGCGCCCCACCAGATGCGGCCGGGCAGGCCGGGGGAGAGCGGCTGGATCGCCAAGTCGGGTCCGCGTCCGGCGGCCAGCGCCCGATGCGAACGGGCGACGGGTTCGCCGGCGATCGCCCGCCGGAACAGGTCCGCCCGCCCCCTGGTGACGCCCGCCCAGTCCTCACCCTCGCCGAGCCGGTAGCCGAAGGCCGACTGCCCGTCCGCGGCGGGTTCGGGGGATCCCCGGCTGATGCCCAGCTGCAGGCGTCCGCCGGCGATCAGGTCGGTCGCCGCCGCCTCCTCGGCAAGGTAGAGGGCATTCTCATAGCGCAGATCCACCACCCCGGTGCCGACGTCGAGGGTGGAGGTGCGGGCCGCCATCGCCGCCAGCAGCGGGAAGGGCGCGGCCAGGCTGTGGTCGAAGTGATGGACGCGCAGCCAGGCCCCGTCCAGGCCGGCGGCCTCGGCGGCCACCGCCAGGTCGATGTGGTCCCGCAGGGCGTCGCCGGCGGTGCGCACCCGGGAGCCCGACACGTCCCGGTGGTGCCCGAAGGACAGGAAGCCGATCTTCTTGGTCACGTGGACCATCCTGCGTGCCGGACGGCGCCCGCGGTAGAGGGCGCCTCGACCGGGCCGTAGCGGGAGTGCGCGGCGCCGGTGCTGAACGCCCAGTACCGCTCGCCGTAGGACCAGTGCCACCACTCGGTGGGGTAGTTGACCAGCCCGGCCCCGGCGAGCGCGGCCACCAGCACCGCCCGGTTGGCGCCCGCCTCGCGTGGGACGGCCGCCGCGGTGAAGCAGGCGCCGGAGCTCTGCTCCGGGGTGGCGTCCAGGGGCGAACCCAGGTCGAGCTCGTTGCCGTCGGCGTCGCACAGGGTCAGGTCGACGGCGCCGCCGGTGCAGTGCGGCGCCACGTCCGGCGGCGCGACCCAGCGGCTGGCCAGGTGGTACAGCCGGGGATCGGTCAGGCCGGGGTAGTGCGCCCGCAGGTCCGCGCGGTAGCCGTCCCAGTAACCGCGCTGCCGGACGGGGCTGCGGAACGCCTCGACGATCAGCAGCTCGACTCCGTCGGGTAGCGCCGCGGCGGCTGCCGCGAGCCGGTCGGCCAGGCCGGCCCGGGCGTGGTGCCAGCCGCGGGTCTCGTCCGCCTTGCGGCCGTCGATCCGCAGCCGGGGGATCGGTGTCAGGTCGACCAGGGTCTCACCGCATTCCTGGACGTCGATCCCGGTCACGCGCGGGTCGCCGATCAGCACGATGCCGGAATCCATTGGGCAAGTTTCGCACGCACTCCCGCCCGCGCGGCACCGGGGTTCTCGTGCCGGCCGGGCTCAGCCGTGCGACTGCGGCGGCTCCTCGATCAGGGTGAGCTGGGTGCCGTCCGGATCGATGAGGTAGCCGATCCGCAGGCCGGACGCCTCGACGCGCGGCGCGTGAAGTCGTGGACGACCGCGCCGGCGCTGGGGCACACCCGAGGCATGGATCGCCCGCCACAGCTCGTCGAGGTCGGCGACCCGGAGCGTGCACTGGAACGAACTTGTGGCCGGGTCCAGGTCGAGGTGTGCGAAGAACTCGATCTGGAGCGGTCCGCGGCGCAGGATCATCCAACGCCGGTCGCGGTAGTGCTCGCGGAAACCGAAGCCCTCGTAGAACGCGCGGGTGATGTCGAGATCGCGCGACGGCAGGTTGGGGAGCGCCCGGTCCATCACGGCACTGTCGGCTTCAGGTCGGTTCCCATGGTGACAGCATAGCATCAGTACATATGATGCTATGCTGTCACCATGCGCACGACCGTCACGCTCGACCCGGACACCGAGGCACTGGTCCGCCGCCTGATGGCCGAGCGCGGGGTCTCGTTCAAGCGCGCCCTGAACGACGCCATCCGGGCCGGGGCGGAACCGAGGACCCGCCAGGCCTTCCGCACGCGCACGCGCGCCATGGGGCAGCCCGCGATGAACCTCGACCGGGCGCTGCAGATCGCGGCGGGGGAGGAGGACGATGAACTCGTCCGCCGCCTTCGGGTCGGCACATGAAGATCGTCGACGCGAACGTCTTGCTGTACGCGGTCAACTCCGACGCCATGCATCACGAGAAGGCCCGGGCCTGGCTTGATCACGCACTGAGCGGCAACGACACGGTCGGTTTCAGCTGGGTGGCGCTGCTCGCGTTCGTGCGGATCTCGTCCCGGGCCGGGATCTTCAGCGATCCCCTCAGCGTCGAGGACGCCATGCGGCAGGTCACCGACTGGCTTGCGGCACCCGGCGCGGTCGTCGCGCAACCCGGGCCCGGGCACGCCGAGCACCTGGCCCGTCTGCTGCACCACCTGGGCACCGGCGGCAACCTCGTCAGCGACGCGCACCTGGCCGCGCTCGCGGTGGAGCACCGCGCCCAGATCGTGTCCTACGACAACGACTTCGCGCGCTTCGACGGCGTCCGGTGGCGGCGGCCCGACGACCTGCTCGCCTGACCGAGTCCTCGG
>JAGPGQ010000162.1 GCA_018055925.1 Micropruina sp. | reverse complement strand
TACTCGACCGGCTCCGCGGTCTCGATCAGGACGCCGGGCCCCTGCGCCCGGTCGATCTCGGACGCCTCGCGGCCCGGCAGCAGCACGCTGGTGGTGATCCGCACCCAGTCGACCAGGCTGGCCGGCGAGGCGACCATGACGTCGAGCACACCGTCGTCCGCCCTCGCCTCCGGAAGCAGTTGGACGTTGCCCTGCAGCGTCCCCACGTTGCCGACCAGCACCAACCCGGCGTGCCGCTCGAACGGCTCCTGGTCGTCGATGGTGACCGTGACGTCGAACGACGGCAGCCCGGCGGCGTCGCCGGCGGCCATCACGTAGGCGGCGGGACCGAGGATCTTCTTCAGGCCGTCGTCGGTGGCGTTCATGATCCGGGCGTCCAGGCCGAGGCCGGCCATCACCGCGATGTGCTGGGGCTCGTCGGAGTCGTCGATCAGCACCTCGACCAGGTCGATCCGGGTCTGCCGCCCGTTGAGCACCACCTCCAGCGCCCGCGACTCGTCGAGCGGGACGGCCAGGTTGCGCGCCAGCAGGTTGCCGGTCCCCGCCGGCAGCAGCCCCAGCGGCACGCCCGTCCCGGCCAGTTCGGAACACACCACCCGGACGGTGCCGTCGCCGCCGGCCACCATCACCAGCTCCACCTTCTGCTTCAGCGCCGAGCGGGTCATCCCGCGGCCCGGGTCGTCCGGTGTGGTCTCCAGGAACATCGGCGTCCAGCCGTTCGCCTGGCAGTCGAACTCGACGTGCCGGCGGAACGCCGCCCAGTCGGGGATCTTGGTCGGGTTCACCACGATCGCGCAGCGCTTCTTGTCCTTGCCCTTGGCGGCCAGCGCGGCGGCCCGGGTGGGCCGCTCGGGCTGCATCCGGACCCGGGTGACGGTCAGCGCGAGACCCGCGGAGAAGCCGCCCAGCAGGATGCCGCCGACCAGGTCGCTCAGCCAATGGGCGTGCAACAGCCACCGGTCCAGGGCCACCAGCACCACCAGCCCGAGCCCGAGCCACCGCCAGAACTCGATCACGTGACGCGGCTGCCGGGTCGTGGTGACGGTGGCCACCACGGCCGTCACCGCCGTCGTGATGCCCACCAGATGCCCCGCCGGGTAGGAGAACCCGTGGTTGGTGATCAGGTCGGCCAGCAGTCCCGGCGGCCGTGGCCGCTGCACCGTCCAGCGCAGCAGTTCGGTACCACCCCAGCCGAACGCCACGGCCAGCACCAGGCCCACGGTCAGGTTGCGCAGCCGGCGGCGGAACGCCCACACGGCGATGCACAGCAGCGCCCCGGAGACCACGAACGGATGGAACACGACCGCGACCGCCGCGGCGATCTGGACGGCCGGCGACTGCCAGCGCGGCGGGGGCGCCTGCAGGGCGTCCAACCCGGCCAAGAGGCCGGCTACGGTGAGCCAGGTCCACACGGCGAAACCGATCCCGAACCCGACCGTTGCGAGGGGTCCGATCCCGAGCCGGCGGCTGAACATGAGCCATTGTGACACCACGCACCCGATCTCGTCCGGGAGCCGTGCCGGTGCGCGACAGATAGGCTGACGGGGTGATCGATCCCAGGCTGCTGCGCACCGAACCCGACCGTCTCCGAGCCGCTCAGGCGGCGCGCGGGGCGTCCGTCGAGCTGGTCGATCAGCTGATCGAGGCGGACGCGGCGCGCCGCTCGGCGATCGGGGCGTTCGAGTCGCTGCGGGCCGAGCAGAAGACCATCGGCAAGGACGTCGCGCGCGCCAAGGGCGACGAGAAGGTGGCCCTGATCGCTCGCACCCGGGTCCTGTCGGGCCAGGTCAAGACCGCCGAGGCGACCGCGGCCGAGGCGGGCCGGCGGTTCGACGAACTCCTGCTCACGCTGCCCAACCCGGTCTTCGACGACGTGCCCCAGGGCGGCGAGGACGACTTCGTGGTGGTCTCGGAACACGGCACCCCACGCGACTTCGAGGCCGAGGGGTTCACCCCGCGCGACCACCTCGAACTCGGCGAACTGCTCGGCGCCATTGACATGCCGCGTGGCGCGAAGGTGTCCGGCGCGCGGTTCTACTTCCTCACCGGGCAGGGCGCCCAGCTCGAGCTGGCGCTGATCAACCTGGCCATGGCCAAGGCGATGGAATGGGGGTTCACCCCGATCCTGCCGCCCGCGCTGGTGAAGCCGTCGGCGATGGAGGGCACCGGCTTCCTGGGCCAGGCGGCCCAGGACGTCTACCACCTGCCCGCCGACGACCTGTACCTGGTGGGCACCTCCGAGGTGGCGCTCGCCGCCTACCACAGCGACGAGATCCTCGACGCGGCGACCCTGCCCCGGCTCTACGCCGGCTTCTCGCCCTGCTACCGGCGCGAGGCCGGCAGCTACGGCAAGGACACCCGGGGCATCTTCCGGGTGCACTGGTTCGACAAGGTCGAGATGTTCGTGCACTGCCGTCCCGACCAGGCCGAGGCGATGCACCAGCGGCTGCTGGAGTTCGAGAAGGAGTTCATCGCCGCGCTCGAGCTGCCGTTCCAGGTGCTCGAGGTGGCCTCGGGCGACCTCGGCCTGAGCGCCGCGCGCAAGTACGACTGCTACGGCTGGATCCCCAGCCAGAACCGGTACCGCGAGATCACCTCGACCTCGAACTGCACCACCTTCCAGGCGCGCCGGCTGAACATCCGGATGCGTTCCGCGGCCGGCACCGAGCCGCTCGCCACGCTCAACGGGACGCTGTGCGCGATGACCCGGACGATCATCCTGCTGCTGGAGAATCACCAGCTTGCGGACGGATCGGTGCGGGTCCCGCAGGCGCTGCGTCCCTACCTGGGTGGCCGGGAGCTGCTGACCCCGGTCGGCTGACCCCGCTTCGAGATCCCGGCGTTCGCCGGGATGACGTTCCGGGAGGGCCGGTGGCCGGGAGCATCCCGGACTTGCTCGGGATCCAGGGGCCGGGTTTGCCGTTCGCGGACGACCCTGAAAGCCTGGTGGAGAAGGGAGTATGCATGGCTTGGCGACCGGAACTCGTGGCGTTGGACATCGACGGCACCCTGCTGGGAGCCGACCAGCGGGTGCCCGAGCGGGTCCTGGACGCGGTGTCGAACGTGGTCGCGGCCGGAGTGCCGGTGGTGCTGAGCACCGGACGCGGCTGGGCGGGCACCCGTCCGGTTGCGGAGGCGTTGGGCCTGCCGCCGGGCCAGCACGTGTCGTCCAACGGCGCCGTGCGGGTCAGCTTCCCGCCCCTGGAGATGCTGCACCGGGTCACCTTCGACCCGACGCGGGTGGTCGAGCGGGTGCTCGCCGAGCACCCCGAGGCGATGCTGGCCACCGAGGTCATCGGATGGGGCTTCAAGGTGAACCGGCTGTTCCCCGTCGGCGAGCTGAACGGCGGCGTCATGCAGGTGGAGCTGGACGAGATGCTGAGCGAACCCGTCACCCGGGTGGTGGTGCGCGACCCGAACGCGTCCGAGGCGGACTTCCTGCGCCTGGCCGACCGGCTCGGCCTGCACGGCGTCAGCTACTTCATCGGCTACACCGCCTGGCTCGACATCGCGCCCGAGGGGGTCGACAAGGCGTCCGGGCTGGCGGCGGTGTGCGCCGACCTGGGCATCGCGGCCTCCGACGTCCTGGCGCTCGGCGACGGCCGCAACGACATCGAGATGCTGCGCTGGGCCGGACGCGGGGTCGCGCTCGCGGACGCCCCGGCCGAGGTGCGGCTGGCCGCCGACGCGGTGACCGGACGGTTCGCCGACGGCGGCACCGCGGACGAGCTGACCCGCTGGTTCCCCGGCTGACCGGGGTGTGCCCCGGCGTCCCAGGGCCGACAATGGAGGGGTCGCACAGCCGCGCGCCGTCGAAAGGGAGCACCATGAAGGTCGTCCTGGCCCCGGATTCGTTCAAGGAGTCGATGTCGGCCGCCGAGGCCGCGCGCGCCATGGCCCGTGGGGTACGCGAGGTCTACCCGGACGCGGACTGCGTCGAGGTGCCGATGGCGGACGGCGGTGAGGGCACCACCGAGGCGCTGGTCGACGCACTCGGCGGACGCTGGCGCACCGTCGCGAGCGTGGACGCCCTGCGGCGTCCGATCACCGCGGCCTACGGGCTGCTGCCCGGCGGGGTGGCGGTCATCGAGGTGGCGGCCGCGGTCGGCATCGGCCTGATCGCGCCGGCCGAGCGGGACGTGCTGCGGGCGACCTCGCTCGGGGTCGCCGACCTGGTCCGGGACGCCCTGGACGCCGGCGCCACCCGACTGATCGTCGGGCTCGGCGGCTCGGTCACCACCGACGGCGGCGCCGGCATGCTGGCCGGGCTGGGGGCCCGCTGGCTGGACGCGGACGGGGGGCCGCTGGCTCCCGACCCGGCCTCGCTGGCCACCCTGGCCCGGGTGGACCTCACCGGCCTGGACCCACGCCTGCGCGGCATCACCGTCGACCTGGCCTGCGACGTCACCAACCCGCTGCTCGGCCCCCACGGTTCGGCGGCCGTCTTCGGTCCGCAGAAGGGCGCCACGCCCGCGCAGGTGCCGGTGCTGGACGCGACCCTGGCCCGGATCGCCGACGCCCTGGTGGCGGCCGGGACCCCCGAGGTGCGCGACCAGCCGGGCGCCGGCGCCGCCGGCGGACTGGGCGCCGCCTGGCTGTCGCTGGGGGCCAGGCGCCGCAAGGGGGTCGAGGTGGTGGCCGAGGCCGTCGGCCTCGACCGGCACCTGCGGGGTGCCTCGCTGGTGCTCACCGGCGAGGGCTCGGTGGACGCCCAGACCCTCGCGGGCAAAACGCCCGCCGGAGTCGCGGCGGTGGCCGCGGCCCGCGGCGTCCCGGTGATCGCGTTCGCCGGACGCCTCGGCCCGGGCGCCGACGACCTGGTCCACCACGGCTTCGCCGCGGTACTGCCGATCATGGCCGGGCCGGGCGATCTCGCCGCCGCGCTCGCCGCGGGGCCGGCCAACCTGCAGCGCGCCGTCGCCACCGCGATGCGGCTCTATAGGCTCGGTCAATAACACCGCTGGGCGGCGGCCGTCCATATGCTGAAAGGTCCGGGCAAGGCATTCGGCGCCCGCAATGACGCGGGCGCCGAATGAGTGACTCGGGGCCGGAAACGGTTGCCGATCAGGCCACCCGGCGCTCCCGGGAACGACCGGTGCCGACGAGTGCCGCATAGGCGGCGAGCACCCGTTCGCGGGTCGGTTTGACCACCTTCAGGGTCGCCTCGTTGATCGCGTTCCGGGCCCGGCGCATGTGCCGCTTCACCGTCGACAGCGAGCAGCCGAGGCGCATCGCCAGCACCTCGAGGCTCTCGTGCGGGTTGGCCTGGCGCAGTCGCAACACCTCGTGGTGATTGATCTGGCGGCCGCCGCGGGTCACCCCCGCCAGCGTGTCGAAGTCCTCGGCCTCGACCCGGACGCCCAACGTCAGGCGCAGCTCCGTCCGTTGTGCCTGCGTGGTTCCGGCCACGAAGCCGGCGACATCGTGCTCGACGACGGCGTCGTACAGGCAGGACTCGAACAGCGGGCAGTCGGCGCACACCGCGGCCGCCCGGGCGGTCAACAGGGTGACCTGACGCTGCCGCTCCGGATCGCGACGGGCCAGCGAGGGATCCTCCAGCAGCTCGTGCTGGAACAGCTCGGCCCGGTCGATGCACGCGGCGCGGTCGGCGGTGGTGTGTGGCATGTCGAATCTCACTTCCGTGACAGGTCTTGCCGGGGTTGGACGTGAACGGTCACGATCTGGTTGCAAACTTCTTTACCACGTCCGAGCCGGGGTCTCCGAACCGGACGTTTTCCTTACCCGAACTAGTGAATGCCCAGGGGTCTGCGGCAATCATTCGTCACGGCTAATTGGCTTTGACGCTACTCTGAACCGACTATCTATTCCAGGGGAGCACTACCCATGCAGGCTTTCCACCGGGAGCCCGAGTGGCTCACCGTCATGGCGGACGGAACGGTCAAGCAGCTGAATCCGTTCTCGGGTACCGAGGTGTGGACGGTGGCGGGTCGCGGCAATCGTCCGCTCGGCCTGGCCTCCTCCCAGGCCGCGCCGGTGGACCGGTCGCGGGCCGGCTGCTACTGCCCGTTCTGCGAGCAGCGCTACCTGGAGACCCCGCCCGAGAAGTCACGCATGGTGCGGCTTCCGGACGGCCGCT
Source organism: Micropruina sp. (assembly GCA_018055925.1). Taxonomy (GTDB): domain Bacteria; phylum Actinomycetota; class Actinomycetes; order Propionibacteriales; family Propionibacteriaceae; genus Micropruina. Next base: position 2,825 of record JAGPGQ010000162.1, on the reverse strand, counting down.
GGGAGACCCGGTACCGGACGATGGCCGAGCAGCTGTTCGAGACCACGGCCGAGTTCCGCCGGGTGCCGAACCTGTTCGAGATCCTCAGCTACCAGTACTGGAACGCCAACTACGGCTACACCTTGCCCGCCCGGGTGGCGAGCCGGCGGGCGCGCTACCTGGAGTCGGACGCCGGCCGCAACCACGTCCTCGCGGTGGCCCGCGCGAAGCTGCTGGCCGGGGGCCGCACTGCCGCCCAGGTGGACGCCATGACCGGCGACGAGATCGTCGAGTTTGCCTCCGGGTTCTTCGGCGGCGGGCACGACGTGATCATCAGCCGCCGGCACTACGTGGACGGGGCCACCGACGACAGCCAGCTGGCCGCGTCCGGGACGATGACCCTCGACGAGCACGAGCACTTCCTGTCGTTCACCGTGGAGTCCATCTCGGCCCTGTTCGACCTGAACCGGTACGCCCGCTACGTGGTCGTCTTCCAGAACTGGCTGAAGCCCGCCGGGGCGTCCTTCGACCACCTGCACAAGCAACTGGTGGCGGTCGACGAGCGGGGTGCCCAGGCCGAGATCGCGGTGGCCCGCGTCCGGGCGAACCCGAACGTGTTCAACGAGGACGCGGTCAACTACGCCGGCTACAAGAACCTGGTGCTGGCCGAGAGCGAGCACGCGATCGCGTTCGCCGGCTTCGGTCACCGGTTCCCCTCGATCGAGGTGTACTCCAAGAGCGAGGTCTGCGACCCGTGGGAGCAGTCCCCGGAGGAACTGCGCGGCATGTCCGACATGCTGCACGCGATGCATGCCGCCACCGGCGCCGAGGTGCCGTCCAACGAGGAGTGGCACTACCGGCCGATCGACGTCGACGTGGCGATGCCGTGGCGGATCGTGCTGAAGTGGCGGATCTCGACGCTGGCCGGCTTCGAGGGGGTCACCAAGGTGTACCTGAACACCCTCGACCCGTGGGCGATCTGCGACCGGGTCGTGCCGCGGCTGCACACCCTGCGCGACCAGCACCTGATCGCCAAGGACCTGCGGATCGGGGCCGAGGCCGAATGCCGGCCGAACTCGCTGCGTTACCATCGGTCGTCCCGCTGAGGCTGAGGGTCTCCCGGGGGCCGCTTGGGGCACAATGGCAGGCAGTCCACGGAAGGTAGAACGGATGTCAGAACCGCAGTGGCAGAACCTCCCGATGCCGCGGGAGCCGGGCGGAAGCAGCTGGGCGGGGTTCTCCGCGGATCCGCGCGACCCGCAGAGCGCGCAGTTGCGCGCCTCGGACGCTGACCGCACCAACGCCGCCGGCATGCTCGGCGGCGCCTACGCCGAAGGGCGCCTCGACAAGGACGAGTACGACCAGCGCCTGGACCAGGTGATGAGTTCGAAGAGCCTCGGCGAACTGGTGCCGGTGCTGGCGGACGTGGTTCCGGTGACCGGCCGGCCCGCCGCCGGGCCCTCCGCACCCCGGCCGGCGCGGCCGTCCCGGGGCCCCGGCTGGATCGGACCGTTCCCGCGCTGGTGGCTGGGACTCGCGGTGATGTTCAACGTGATCTGGCTGATGACCAGCCTGTCCTCGGGCCACCTGATCTACTACTGGCCGATGTGGCCGATGCTGGGCACGGCGATCCCGATGATCATGGGCTTCTTCGGCAAGGAGAACGTCAACCGGAGCGACCGGCGCTCGATCGGGCAAGGGCAGGAGCCGCCGCAGCAGGAGTTGCGCTGACGGTCGGCTTCGCGTCCAAAGGTCTCCCTGACGCCCGGATGGCGGGATCGGCTCGGAGATCCCGGCGTTCGCCGGGATGACGTGGCGGGGTTCACCGTCATCTCGGCCTTGCTCTCCTCGCCCACGCGGCCCGACCCGTCATCTGTGGCTTGCCCTCTTCGTTCCACGTCATCCCGGGCTTGCCCTCTTCGTTCCACGTCATCCCGGGCTTGCTCTCCCGCCCACGTCATCCCGGGCTTGCCCCGGGATCTCTTTGTCGGACCCGCTTGGTAGGTTGCAGCGCGTGTCCGTGATCCAGGCCCGCGCCCTGCTGAAGAGCTACGGCGAGCTGAACGCCGTCGACGGCATCGACTTCGACGTGGCCGCCGGCGAGTCGTTCGGCCTGCTCGGGCCCAACGGTGCCGGCAAGTCGACCACCATGCGGATGATCGGCGGCACCTCGCTGCGGACGTCCGGCACGCTGACCGTGCTCGGCATGGATCCCGAGACCCACGGGCCGGAGGTCCGGGCCAACCTCGGCGTCATCCCGCAGCAGGACAACCTCGACACCGAGCTGCCCTGCCGCGAGAACCTGATCACCTACGGCCGCTACTTCGGCCTGCCGCGGTCCTACCTGCGGCGGCGGGCCGACGACCTGCTCGAATTCGCCCAGCTCACCGAGAAGGCCGACGAGAAGGTCGACAACCTCTCCGGCGGCATGAAGCGGCGGCTCACGATCGCCCGCGGGCTGATCAACGAACCCCGCATCCTGCTGCTGGACGAACCCACCACCGGGCTCGATCCGCAGGCCCGGCACATCCTCTGGGACCGGCTGTTCCGGCTGAAGGAGCAGGGGGTGACGCTCGTGGTCACCACCCACTTCATGGACGAGGCCGAGCAGCTGTGCGACCGGCTGGTCGTGATGGACCACGGCCGGATCGTGGCCGAGGGCTCACCCGCGGAACTGATCCGGCGCTACTCGACCCGCGAGGTGCTCGAGGTGCGGTTCGGATCGGAGCGCAACGCGGCCGTCGTCGCCCAACTGGAGGACGTGGCCGAGCGGCTCGAGGTGCTGCCCGACCGGATCCTGCTGTATGCCGCCGATGGTGAGGCCGCGCTCGAACGGGTCCGGGAGC
>JAGPGQ010000161.1:1637-8955 GCA_018055925.1 Micropruina sp. | reverse complement strand
GCGACGGTCCTGGCCAGGGCGACAGTGCTGGCCGGGGCGACAGTGCTGGCCAGGGCGACAGTGCTGGCCGGGGCGACGGTCGCCGACGGATGACAGTCGCCGACGGGATGACGGTCGCCGACGGGAGATCCCGGCTTACGCCGGGATGACGGTGCTGGCCGGCGCGACGGTCCTGGCCAGAGCGACTGTCCTCGCCGGGGCGACGGTGCTGGCCGGGATAACGGTCTTGGCCGGGATGACGGTCCCCGCCAGCGCGACGGTCCTCGCCGGGGCGACGCGCTCCCGTCCTACGAGACGATGTGCTCCCGTTCGATGATCGCGTCGCGGAGTTCGCGGCGCCGGCGCTGTTCGGCCGGGTCGGGGACCGGGACGGCCGACAGCAGCCGCTGGGTGTACGGGTGCTGCGGGGACGACACGATCTCCTTCGTGGGGCCGACCTCGACCAGGTAGCCGTGCCGCATCACCGCGATCCGCTGGCTGAGCATCTCGACGACCGCCAGGTCGTGACTGATGAACACGCAGGCGAAGCCGTACTCGGCCTGCAGATCCTGGAACAGCTTCAGCACCCGGGCCTGCACCGACACGTCGAGCGCCGAGGTGGGCTCGTCCGCGATCAGCAGCTTGGGTTGCAGGGCGAGCGCCCGGGCGATGCCGATCCGCTGCCGCTGGCCGCCGGAAAGCTCGTGCGGGTACCGGTTGCGCATCGCCCGGGGCAGCTGGACGCTCTCCAGCAGGTTCTCGACCCGCTTGGAGAGTTCGGCTCCCTTCAGTCCCAGGTGCAGCATGATCGGTTCGCCGATCGACTCACCCACCGGGAGCCGCGGGTTCAGTGAGGACCCGGGATCCTGGAAAACGATCCCGACCTCGCGGCGGAACGGCTTCAACTCGGACGGCTTCGCGCCGGTCACGTCGCGGCCGTTGACGGTGAGCTTGCCCTCGACCACCGGCAGCAGGGCGATCGCCGCCCGTCCGATCGTGGTCTTGCCCGAACCGGACTCACCGACCAGCCCGATCACCTCGCCCGGATCGACCCGCAGGTTGATGTGGTGCGCGGCCCGGAAGGCGGGCCGGCGTCCCTGCTTGGGATACTCGATGGCCACGTCCTCCATCAGCAGGGCGGGCGTGACGGCAGGGTCGCTCTCGGGCAACGGGACGCCAGTGTCGTCCCCCTGCGCCACCAGCGACAGCCGGGCGCTGGGCAGCGTCTCGTCCGCGGTGGCCGAACCCAGGTGCGGCACCGAGGCCAGCAGCTGTTTGGTGTAGGGGTGTTGCGGGTTGTTGAAGATCTCGTCGGCGGTGCCGTGCTCGACCACCTGGCCGTCCTTCATCACCACGATCCGGTCGGCCATGTCGGCCACCACACCCATGTCGTGCGTGATCAGGATGATCGCCGCGGTCACTCGTTCGCGCAGGTCGCGCATCAGCTTCAGGATCTCGCCCTGCACGGTGACGTCCAGCGCGGTGGTCGGTTCGTCCGCGATCAGCAGCCCGGGGTCGCAGGCCAGCGCCTGGGCGATCATGATGCGCTGCCGCTGGCCGCCCGAGAGCTGGTGCGGGAACTTGTCGAAGCTGTCCTCGGGGTTGGGGATCTCGACCAGTCGCATCAGGTCGATCGCCCGGGCCTTGGCGGCCGCCGGCTGCATCAGGAAGTGCGTCCGCAGCGTCTCGACGATCTGGAACCCGACGGTGTAGACCGGGTTGAGCGCGGTCATCGGCTCCTGGAAGATGACCGAGATCTCGTTGCCGCGGACGTGCTGCATCTGCCCCAGGCTCATGCCGATCAGTTCGGTGCCCTTCAGCTTGGCCGAGCCGGTCGCCCGTCCGTTCTTGGGCAGCAGCCCGATCAAGCTCATCGCCGACTGGGTCTTGCCCGACCCGGATTCCCCGACGATGGCCAGCACCTCGCCGGCCTTCAGGTCGTAGTTGAGCCCCTGGGCCGCGTTGAACCAGTCGTCGTTGACCCAGAACCGGACGGCCAGGTCACGCACCTCGAGGACGACGTCGCCGTGCTCGATCTTCTTGTCGCTCAGCTTGCGGGAGAGCCGGACGGCTCCGTCCAGGCTGTTCTCGCCCTTGCCGGTCATCGTGCCCCGCCTTTCTCGGCCGCCCCGGCCTGCACTTTGGCCAACGCCTTGTCCATCTCGCGCTTGGACGGAATCCGCCGGGTACGCGGGTCGAAGGCGTCCCGTAGCCCGTCGCCGATGAAGTTGACGCTGAGCGCGATCAGGATGATGAACAGGCCGGGCCACCAGAACAGCCACGGCCGGGTCGCGAAGGCGCCCTGGTAGGTGTTGATCAGGAACCCCAGCGAGATGTTCGGCCGGTTGATGCCGAAACCGAGGAAGCTGAGCGCCGTCTCGAGCACGACCGCCGCCGACATCAACAGGGTGGTGTTGACGATGATCACGCCGATCGAGTTGGGCAGCATGTGCTTGGTGATGATCCGCCAGTCGGACGCCCCGGCCACCCGGGCCGAGTCGACGAACTCGCGTTCCCGCAGGGTGAGGAACTCGCCCCGGACGAGCCGGGCGAGGCTCGGCCAGAGGATGAGCCCGAGGGCCACCGCCAGCAGGATCGGCATGTTGATGGTCAGCGAGTCGACCACCTCCTGCGAGGCACCCATCTTGATCGGCAGCGTGTTGACCAGGCGGCCGAGCACGGCGCCCAGCACGATCACCGGCAGGGTGATGAACAGATCGGTGACCCGCATCAGCGTCTGGTCGACCCATCCGCGGTAGTAGCCGCTCAGGGCGCCGACCAGGACGCCGATGACCAGCGCCACGATGCCCATCACGATCATCACGAGCATGGAGGTCTGGACGCCCTTCATCACCAGGGCGAAGTTGTCCGAGCCGAGCGAATCCTGGCCGAACGGATGGTCGCCGATGGCGAAACCGGGGCCACCCAGCCAGGTGGGCAGGGTCATCGTCGGTGCCCCGCCGTTCACCGGGGTGCCCGAGGCCAGGTAGTCCTGGTACTTCCACCAGCCCGGGATCGGCCCGATGCCCATGGACGTGAACGAGAGCAGGCAGACCAGGACCAGGATGACCACCCCGGCCATGGCGCCGCGGTGGCGCACGAACCGGCCGAGCACGATCTGGCCCTGGGTGAGGCCCTGGACCTCCTTGGCCTGGCCCACGCCCTCGCCGCGGCCGGTGGCCTCGTTCTCGACGAGGCCGTCCCCGGGCCCGCCGAGCGGCGGAACGGGATCGCCCACGACGTCGGGGAGCTTCTCCTCCGGCAGCTGGTCGCCGGTCGGCTTGTCGTCGTTGCTCATCCGGTCACCTGAATTCTGGGGTCAAGCAATGCGTACAAGTAGTCGGCCACGAGGTTGGCGATGATGGCGAGTGCGCCGGTGATCATCACGTACGCCATCACCGGGTCGGCCTCGCTGCCGCGCAGCGACACCACGAACATGCGGCCCATGCCCGACCAGCCGAAGATGGTCTCGGTGATCACCGCACCGCCGATCAGGGTGATCACGTCGACCGGGACGACCGAGGCCAGCGGCAGCAACGCGTTGCGCAGTGCGTGCCGGACGACCACGATCCGTTCGCTCAGACCCTTGGCCCGGGCCGTCCGGATGTAGTCCTGACCCAGCACCTCCAGCATCGATCCGCGCTGGTAGCGGGTGTAGGAGGCGAACGAGATCAGCACCAGGGCGATGGTCGGCAGCAGCAGGTGGGTGAACCGGTCGAGGCCCTGCAGCCAGAAGTCGCCCTGGAACCCGGGCGTCTCGGCACCGATGGTGGCGATCGGGCGGCCCTTGATGTCGGGATGGTTGAAGTACTCCTGCCAGCCCTGCATGATCCGGTCGACGAAGGTGAGCCCGGCGACCAGGACGGCGGTGACCGCGGCACCCCGCATCGAGACCGCCCGATCGGGGCCGCCGAACAGCCAGCCGATCAGCAGGCCGACGCCGATCGCGACGAGCAGCAGGCCGAACATCCAGCCCCAGTTCATCGGGACGTAGTAGAACAACCACTGGACGCCGATGTAGACCCCGATGCCGACCACCGCGGTGGTCAGCGCCGAGTAGAGCGCCAGCTTGTTGGCCATGCCGGCGAAGACCGCGGTGACCGCGATCGCCACCGCGATGCCGATCACACCGACCCCGATCACACCCAGGGACGGCTGTTCCAGCCAACCCGAGGCCAGGATGAAGGCCAGCGAGCCGAAGGTGACCGCGGTGGCGGCGCCGAAAACGATCAGGCTGCGCTTCAGTTCGCCGCCGAGAGCACCGGCCCAGAACAGGCCGGCGACCAGCGAGAAGATGGCCACCCACATCCAGTTGATCGTCGGGAAGTTGAGAAAGTCGTTCACCCCGATCGCCATGAACTGCTTCAGCAGCACCGCGACCCAGAAGACGGGTAGCGAGTAGAGCACGAACGAGACGAAGGTGATCGCGTAGTCGAAGGCGGTGTATTGCCGCAGGGCGCTGATGATGCCGACCAGCACACCCAGCGCGATCGCGATCAGCGTCGCGGCCAGCACCAATTGGATGGTGGTCACGATGGCGCCGCCGAGCAGCCGGTTGACCGACTCCTGGGTTCGCCAGGCCATGCCCAGGTCCCCGGTGACGAACTTGCCCAGCCAGGTCACGTAGCGCTGGTGCCAGGGCTGGTCGAGCTGCAGGGCCAGGATCCGGGCCTCGATGGCGGCTTCTTTGTTGGGCGCGGTGCTCGTGCGCAGATCGTCCAGGGGATCCATCGCCAGGTCGAGCATGAAATACATGAGTAGCGACAGCACCAACAGAATGCCGATGCCCAAGCCGAGTCTTCGTGCCAGGAACCTGACCATTAGTCACCCACTTCTCACGCGGAGGATTTCGAGATTAAACCCAGCAGTGGGGAGTCGGAGGGCTTCTCCGACTCCCCACTGCGTGAGGGTTTCAGCACCCTGAGGTGCAGGTCAAGCCCTGACGATCAGCTGATCTTCCATTCCCAGAAGTTCCAGAAGATGGTCGGGGTGATGGTGATCGGATCGATGCCCGACAACTTGTTGCTGTACGAACTCATGCTCGGGAACTGGAAGAGCGTCAGTCCGAAGGCGTTGTCCACCAGCAGCTTGTCGACCTGCTTGAGCAACTCGGTCTGCTTGGCCGGATCGGTCTCGGTCAACAGCTGGTCGTACAGCGCGTCGATCTCCTTGTTCGTGAATCCGTAGGGGTTGTTCGAGCCCTTCGTCTGGTACTGCGGAATGACGTCGGTCACGCCGGTGCCGTTCGAGATCCAGGCGAAGAACGCCACGTCGTACTTGTCGGGCGCGGTGAACACCAGGGTCGACCAGTCCTCGCTGGAGGCGTCGACGATCTTGAAGCCGGCCTGCTCGGCGGACTCCTTGATCAACCGGAACTCGCCCTGCCGGCGCACGTTCGATTTGGCGAACATGACCCGGACGGTCGGGTTGGTCACACCGGCCTCGGCCAGCAATGCCTTGGCCTTGTCGATGTCGGCGTCGGCGTAGGTGGTGCCCATGCCGTTGGCGCCGCTGACCGCCTCGTAGTCGGGCGCTCCCGGAACCGCGTTGAACGAGTTGCGGACGGTGGCGTCCGGGTTGACCGGCTTGATCAGGGTGTCGACGATCTTCTGCCGCGGCACGGTGTGCAGGAAGGCCTGCTTCACCTTCATGGCCTTGGCCGCGTCGCCGCCGTAGGTCTTCGGATCGAAGACGCCGCCGCTGGCGACCGACAGGTCGATGTGCTCGTAGCTACCCTCGACACCGGTCACGGTGGTCACGCCCGGCAGTTCCTTGACCGCCTTGTAGACGTCCTCGGTGACCTGCGGCGAGATCAACTGCACCTCGCCGTTCTGCAGCGCCTGCACGCCGGCCATCGGGTCCTCGTTGAACCGGACCGTGATCGTTTCGATCGACGGCACGTGTTCACCCTTGTAGTTCGGGTTCTTCTTCAGCGTGAGGTACTGGTCCGACTGAGCGTCGGTGATGGTGTACGGACCCGAGGAGACCAACAGGTTGGCGTCGGCCGGCTTGTTCTTGAAGTTCCAGTCCTTGTTCCAGACGTTGGAGATCTTCGCCAGCGACTTGTTGTCCTTCTTCTGGAAGGCCGCGGTCACGGCCTCGGCGGCCTTCGTGGGATCGGTCTCGCCCAGCGCCCGGGCACCCACGACGTGCGCCGGCAGGCCGGCGGTCATCAGGTTCTTCTCCCAGTCGGCGTAGGGCTTCGTGTAGGTGTAGGTGATCGACTTACCGTTGTCGCCCACGACCGGGAAATCCTTGATCAGCGAAGCGGCGGGAGTGCCGGGCTGGTCGAAGAAGACGTCATCGCCGGTGTTCGTGGAGGTCACCTGGCCGGTGTCCTTGTCCTTCTTGACCTCGCTGTCCTTCAACGTGTTGAAGTGACCGCTGTAGGTGGCCCAGTACAGCACCAGGTCGGCCGCGGTCACCGGGGTGCCGTCGGACCAGGTGGCGGTGTCGGCCAGGGTCACCTTCACGGTCAGCGGATCGTCGCTGACCTTTTCGTAAGTGCCGAAGCTCTTGTTGTTGACCAGGTTGAGGGCCTTGTCGTAGAACGTGATCTGGTCATTGATCAGGTAGCCGATGTTCGCGTTGACCAGGTTGTTGCCGGATTGCGACCACTGGTTCACGGAGTAGAACGGCTGGTTCCACATCACCGCGACGTTCGTGGCGGCCGGGGCTGATGAGGTCGAACTCGGGGATGGTGGGGTGCAGGCGCTGAGGGTCAACGCACCCGCGATCAGGCCCGTTGCCGCAGCAAGGAGCTTCTTGGTGGCCAAGGTTTCCTCCATTGATCGAACGCCCCCGTCGCCTCGCTTGTGGCACGTGGTCGCAGGAGCGTGGTGAAGTTTGCACCAAAGTACCGATCCCCTGCCCCCTCAGCAACGGATTTCGCGATACCGGGGTGGGTTCGTTATGGAAGCGCAACCTGAACCCCACGACCGTCGGCCGTCGGTCATCGGCGATTGATCACCACGGTGCCCAGAACCAGATCGTTCAGGGCCCGCCTTTCGGCACCGATAACGACGGTCGGTATCACCAGGCAGATCATCGCCTGGCGGGCGATCGCCCGCAGCAACCCGATCGGCTGATGGTCCAGGCGGGCCACACCGATCCTCGCCAGGATCATCCCGAAGCTGCCCCCGGCCAGGCCCACGAGCACCGAGCTCTCCACGAAGAAGATGGCCATCACCATCCAGCTCTGCCAGCCCGACTCGCGCAGCACGCCCGTCCCGAACATGAACACCGCCAGGGCCATGGACGCCGCCCAGTCGATCAGCAGCGCGGCGATCCGGGCCCGCCAACTGGCCAGCGACCCGCGTCCCGTCTCGGGCAGGCCGAG
>JAGPGQ010000161.1:0-1537 GCA_018055925.1 Micropruina sp. | reverse complement strand
CGCGTAACGTCGCTGAAACATCTGTGCAACCACGCGGAAATGCGGCCCACTTAGGGTGGCTGCCGTTCGATCCCTTACCGACTCGGAGGAAAGATGTTCCAAAGCGCTGACGACCTGTTGGCCTATGTGAAGGACGAGGGTGTCGAGACCATCGACATCCGCTTCTGCGACCTGCCCGGCGTCATGCAGCACTTCACCGTCCCGGCCAGTTCCTTCGGGCCGGAGGTGTTCGAGGACGGCCTCGCGTTCGACGGCTCGTCGATTCGGGGGTTCCAGAAGATCCACGAGTCGGACATGGCCCTGCTGCCCGATCCGACCACCGCCTTCATCGATCCGTTCCGCCGGTCGAAGACGCTGGCCGTCACCTTCTTCGTGCACGATCCGCTGACCAAGGAGCCGTACAGCCGCGACCCACGCAACATCGCGCGCAAGGCCGAGGCCCACCTGCGCTCGTCCGGCATCGGCGACACCGCGTTCTTCGCGCCCGAGGCCGAGTTCTACATCTTCGACTCGGTGCGTTTCGACACCACCGCCAACGCCGGCTACTACTACATCGACTCCGAGGCGGGCGCGTGGAACAGCGGCCTGGAGGCCGACACCGAGGGCCGTCCCAACCGCGGCTACAAGGTCAAGTACAAGGGCGGCTACTTCCCGGTGCCGCCGGCCGACCACTTCGCCGACCTGCGCGACGACATGGTGCGCAACCTGATCGACGTCGGCCTCGAGGTCGAGCGCGCGCACCACGAGGTGGGCACCGCGGGCCAGGCCGAGATCAACTACAAGTTCAACACCATGCTGGCCGCGGCCGACGAGGTGATGAAGTTCAAGTACATCATCAAGAACACCGCCTGGGCCGCCGGCAAGACCGTCACCTTCATGCCGAAGCCCATCTTCGGCGACAACGGCTCGGGCATGCACATCCACCAGTCGCTGTGGAACGACGGCGTGCCGCTGTTCTACGACGAGAGCGGCTACGGTCAGCTTTCCGACACGGCCCGGTACTACATCGGCGGCCTGCTGCATCACGCCCCGTCGCTGCTGGCGTTCACCAACCCGACCGCCAACAGCTACCACCGCCTGGTGCCCGGCTTCGAGGCCCCGGTCAACCTGGTGTACTCGGCCCGCAACCGTTCGGCCTGTATCCGGATCCCGCTCACCGGCTCGAACCCGAAGGCCAAGCGCATCGAGTTCCGCTGCCCCGACCCGTCCTCGAACCCGTACCTGGCGTTCTCGGCCTGCCTGCTGGCCGGCCTGGACGGCATCCAGAACCGGATCGAGCCGCCCGCTCCGGTCGACAAAGACCTCTACGAGCTGCCCCCGGACGAGCACGCCGAGATCAACCAGGTGCCCGGCACCCTGACCGACGTGCTCGACCGGCTCGAGGCCGATCACGACTACCTGCTCGCGGGCGACGTGTTCACCCCCGACCTGATCGAGACCTGGATCGACATGAAGCGTGCCGACGTGGACGCCCTGCGCCTCCGTCCGCACCCGCACGAGTTCGAGATGTACTTCGATATGTGACAACTCCGTTGTC
>JAGPGQ010000160.1 GCA_018055925.1 Micropruina sp. | reverse complement strand
GCAGCCGTCCGCCGACGACGCCGGCGATGCCGCCGATCCAGGCCAAGGATCCCCTGCTGGTGGACCGGGTCAACCACGCCATGACCATCGACGGCAACACCGACGACTGGCAGTGGCAGTACGTGGCGCGCGCCGACAAGCGGGTCGCCGGCACGTCCACGGCCACCGGCGACATCTACCTGATGTGGGACGACCAGGCCCTCTACCTGCTCGCCGTGGTGACCGACGGCACCCTGCGCGCCCCTGACCCCGGCCGTCCCAGCCAGGTGTACCGCGGGGACGGCATCATGCTGGAACTGGGCCCGGACAAGCGAGGACTCAAGGACCGCGACGTCGCCCGGCCGCACGACGGCTACTACATGTTCGGCCTGCCCACCGGCGCCCAGCAGGCCAAGGGCATCCTTCGTTACGACCCCAAGCGCCGGTCCTTCGAGACCCCCCAGGGCACCTCGGAACTGCAGGTGGCGGTGACCACGAGCGCCACCGGCTACACGCTCGAGGCCCGGATCCCCTGGACGACCACCGGGCTCACCGGCGTGCGGGCCGGGGCGGTGTTCGCCGGCAACGTGCTGGTCACCGAGCGGGAGGCCGGCCGGCTCAACAACCTCGGGATGAGGAGCACCAACCCGCAGCGCACCCTGCAACTCCGGATTCACCCCGCCTACTGGCACGACGTGGAACTCCGCGGCTGACCGGCGGCGCCGCGGCGTCGTCCGGCCTAAGCTGCACGGCAGGGCCGGGTCGCGAACCACCCCGGCCAGGTCCAGGTGAGGAGCGACGATGACCCTGCTGGGAGTGCCCGCGATGACGCCCGAGGAGTACGCCACGCACTACGACATGGCCCTGCTGGCGCCGGACGTGACCGAATCCGCCATCCGTGAGGCCGCCCAACAGGCCGTCGACACCGGCGTCTACGGATTCGTGTTCAACCCGTGCTGGACCACGACCGTGGTCGGCATGTTCGAGGGCACCGGCGTCGTCCCGTGCGCCTGCATCTCGTTCCCCTACGGCACAATGACGTCGACGATGAAGGCCCGCGAGACCGCGGAGGCCCTCGAGCAGGGCGCCCGCGGCATCGACCTGGTGACCAACGTCGGGGCCAACAAGGACGGCAACCTCGACCTGGTCCGGGCAGAGGTGGCCGAACTGGCCCGGCAGTGCCGCGCGGCCGGCGCCGACAGCAAGGTGATCTTCGAGGTCGGCTTCCTGACCGACGACCAGATCGCCACCCTCACCCGGATCTGTTGCGACGAGGGCATCACCTACGTCAAGACCGCCACCGGCTCCCAGGCCTTCCCCACCGACGCCCAGGTCGACCTCATGCTGGCCAACCTCACCGGCGACACCAAGCTGAAGGTGTCGGGCGTGCCGCGCACGTTCACCCTCGCCGCCAGCCTGTGGATGCTGGACCGCGGCGTCGACCTGATCGGCACCCGCAGCGCCCCCGCCCTGGTCGCCCAGTACCGCGCGTGGCTGGCCGCGCGGAGCTGACGCCGGCCGAGGCCTCGAGCGGAGATCCCGGCGTCCGCCGGGATGACGTGGGCGGGATCCACTGCCAAAGTCATCCCGGGCTTGCCCCGGGATCTCGGTGGGGCGACCGTCCGGAGCGGGCCTAGACGGGCGAAACCGGGAGTTCGTGACCGGGTTCGGACGCCAGCACGCCGACCCGGGCCCCGGCGTGGACGGTCTGCCCGCCGGGCACCCGGACGGTCACCTCCAGCGTCTCGATCCGCACCCGCACCAGGGCGGCGTGGCCGTGGAATTCCACGCCGCGCACCACCCCGGAGACCGGTGCCCGATCCGCCTCGACGACCCGCAGCTGCTCGGGCCGCAACACCACCAGCGCCGCGTCGCCCTCGGCGGTCAGCGCCGCCCCGACGGTGGCCACCGGGCCCAGCCGGGTCTCCACGACGCCTCCACGCCGGACGCCGTCCAGCAGCACCGCCTCGCCGACGAACCCGGCCACCCACGCGTCGGCGGGACGCCGGTACACCTCCGCGGGACTGCCCAGCTGCACCAGGCGGCCCTGGTTCAGCACCGCCACCCGGTCGCTCAGCCCCAGGGCCTCGTCCTGATCGTGGGTGATCAGCAGCGTGGTCACGCCGGCGGCCCGCAACGTGGCCGCGACATCGGCGCGCACCTGGCCCCGCAGGCCGGCGTCCAGGGCGTTGAACGGCTCGTCCAGCAGCACCAGCCGGGGACGGATCGCCAGCGCCCGCGCCAGCGCCACCCGCTGCTGCTGGCCCCCGGAGAGTTCGTGCGGCAACCGCCGCCCGTACCCGTCCAGGCCGACGAGCCCGAGCAGTTCATTCACCCACGGATCCGTGGCGGCCCGCCGGACGGACAGCCCACGCACCCCGTAGCCGACGTTGGCGGCCACGGTCAGCGTGCCGAACAGGGCCCCGTCCTGCGGCACCAGGCCGATCGCGCGGCGCTCGGGCGGCAGCCCGGCGACGTCCGTGCCGTCGATCAGCAGCCGGCCGGCGTTCGGCGGGTGCAGCCCGGCCAGCACCCGGGCCAGGGTGGTCTTGCCGCTGCCGGAGGGCCCCAGCACCGCGACCAGCTCACCCGGCTCGACCCGCAGCGTCAGGTCGCGCAACACCTCGGGCGCGTCCCGGTAACCGGCCCGCAGACCCTCGATCAGCAGCCCGGTCATCGCGCCACCCGGAGGCCGACGCTGCGGGCCAGCAGCAGCGCGGGGATCAGGCCCACGAGCACCAGCACCAGCCCGATCGGGGCGGACGCCCCGTAGGCGCCGATGCTGGTCCGGGTCCACAGCTCGGTGGCCAGGGTCTCCACCCCGATCGGGCGCAGCATCAGGGTGGCCGGCAGCTCCTTGAGCACCTCGGCGGCCACCAGCACCCAGCCGGCCGCGATGCCGGGCAGCGCCGTCCGCACCGAAACCCGTAGCCAGGTCGCCAGCGGTCCGTGCCCCAGGGTGCGGGAGATCTCCCGGGCCGGCACCGGAACCCGGGCGAACGCCGTCCGCGCCGAGCCGATCGCCAGCGGCAGGGTGAGCACCAGGTAGGCGGCCAGCAGGCCGGCGAGGCCCTGGTAGGCGAACGGGAGGGCGGTGATCGTCAACGCGACCAGGGCCAGCGCCACCACCACCCCGGGCAGCGCGTAACCGATCATGGTGGCGGCCTCGATGGCGCGCACCACCGGGCCGCCGTACCGGGCGGCCAGGTAGCCCACCGGAAGCGCCACCAGCACGGTCGCGGTGGCCGCCACGGTCGCCAGGGCGAGCGACGTGACGGCCGCAGACGCCAACTCGACCGGCGCGGCCGCGTACCTGTCCGCCCGCAGCATCCGGATCACCAGGGCCGCCAGCGGGCCGAGCACGCTGAGCCCCGCCAGCAGCGTCAGCCCGGCGGCGACCAGCGTCGTCGCCGGCCGGGAGAGTTCCCGCGGCGGACGGCGGCGGGCGGCGGCCGACCGCTCCGTCCCGGCCCGGCGCGATCGGACCCCCTGCTCGCCCCACACGCAGACCAGGGCCAGCAGCACCAGCGGCAGCGACATCGCGGCCGCGGACGACCGGTCCACCGTCCCGGTGAACAGGGCGTACACGCCGGTGGTGAGCGTCTGGTAGCGCAGCATCGCCGGCGCCCCGAAGTCCGAGATCGTGTACAGCGCGACCAGCAGGGTGCCGGCCAGCGCCGCCGGCAGGATCTGCGGCAGGGTGACCCGGACGAACGCCGGCATCGGCCGGCGACCCAGCGTCCGGGCGACGTCGGCGAGCGTGTGGTCGGCCAGCGCGAGGGCGCCCATGGTGGGCACGGTCACCAGCGGCAGGCAGGTCAGCGTCATCACCAGCGCCAGCGGCCACAGGCCGGTCACCCCCGGGAACGCCGCCGCCCACGCGAAGGCGCCGACGAAGCTCGGCACGGCCAACGGCAGGCAGGCGAGCAGCAGCCACACCCGGGGCGCCGGCAGCCGGACCCGGGTGCTGGCGTAGGCCACCCCGATGCCCAGCAGCAGGGTGGCCAGCCCGACCACGCCGGCCAGCACCACGGTGTTGCCGAGCAGGTGCGCCGTCCGGGGCCGGACGATGATCCGCAGCGCCTGGTCCCAGCCGTCCGAGCCCGCCCGGAGCACCAACTGGACGACCGGGGCCAGTGCCGCAACGGCGACCAGCACACCCGCCCACAGCAAGACGACCGGGGCACCCCACACGCTGGGGGTGCCCCGGACTTCGGCGACCGGCGAGGTCAGAGCAGGCCCGCCTCGGTGATCAGCGCCACCGTCTCCTTCAGCGAGGCCAGCTTCGACAGGTCGATCTCGGGACCGCCCAGATCCTTCAGCGCGGGCACGTTGGCCGGGCCCTGATCGCCCACCAGCGGATACTCGTAGGTCTCGGTGAGGAAGTAGGTCTGGGCCTCCTCGCCGAGCAGCCAGGTGACGAACTCGGTGGCCTCGGGGCTCGCCTTGGCGGTCAGGATGCCCGCGCCGGTCACGTTCACCAGGGCGGACGTGGTCCCGGCGTCACCGAACTTGAGCTGGGCGCGCAGCTTGGTCGGGTCCTGCTCGGAACGCGCCCAGTAGTAGTGGTTGATCAGGCCGGCGTCCAGCGTGCCGGAGTTGACCGCCTCGAGGATGTCGCCGTTCGACTCGAAGATCTTGACGTCGTTGGCCTTCAGCCCCTCCAGCCACGTCTTGGCCGCGGCCTCGCCGTCGGAGACCCGCATGGCGGTCACGAACGCCTGGAAGGAGGCGTTCGACGGCGCGATGCCGACCTTGCCCTTCCACTTCGCCTCGGTGAACTTCGTGACATCGCCGGGGACGTCCGCCGCCTTGTGCTTCTGGCTGTCGTAGGCCACCACCCGGGCACGCCCGGTGAGACCGACCCAGGATCCGTCCGTCGAGGTGTACTTCGCGGGCACCTTGCCGGCGATCTCGGTGGGCAGCGTCTGGAGCAGCTTCGCCTCGCCCACCGCGCCGAGCGCGCCGGCGTCCTGGGAGAGGAACACCTGCGCCGGGCTGTTGGCGCCCTCCTCGAGGAGTTGGCCGGCCAGTTCGGTCGATCCGGCGTAGCGGGTCTCGACCTTGATGCCGCTGGCGGTCTGGAACTTCGCGATCAGCGGGTCGATCAGCGCCTTGTCCCGGCCGGAATAGACGACCAGGGTGCGCTCCCCGGTCGCGCTGGGCGACGGGGACGCGGCCGGGGCGGCCGATGAGCACGCACCGAGCAGCAGCGCGCCGCTGGCCGCGAGAACGAGCAGGGCGGTGGGACGTCTTCTCATAGGAGATCCTTCGGGTGATCGCATTCGGATACCGGGCGCAACCCCCGCCCCGGTCTGGAGTTAGGTTAGGCATGCCTTTGCTCATCGGAATTCCCTAAAGTGAGGGATATGAAACGGGTGGCGCCCGCGCCTACGCTCGCCGGCCCCGGAACCGCCGCGGTCCGGGTGCTGGTGATCGACGACCACCGCGTGTTCACCGAGCTGCTCTCGCTGGCGCTCGACGCCAGCCCCGGCACCCGTTGCGTCGCCGTGGCCGGCTCGATCCGCGAGGGCCTGGCGAAGGCGGCGGCGCATCCGTTCGACGTGGTCGTGATCGACGTCCGGCTGCCGGACGGCAACGGGCTGGACGCCGTCCCGCAGCTGCTCGCGCTGCACCCCGGCGCCCGGATCCTGCTGCTCACCGCGCATCCCCGGGCCGACCTGGCCGAATGGGCGCTGCGTTCGGGGGCGAGCGGCTTCCTGGCCAAGGAGGAACCGCTCGCGCACCTGCTCCGGGCGATCGAGGACGCCCGTCCGGGCCGGCCGGCGATCAGCAGCGCGTTGCCGGTCGCCCCCGCGGACGCGATCGGGCTCACCCCACGCGAGCGCGAGGTGCTCACCCTGCTCGCCCAGGGCCACGACTCCGCGGCGATCGCGCGCCTGCTGTGGCTGTCGCGGCACACCGTCCGCGATCACGTGAAGGCGGTGCTGACCAAGCTCGACGCGCATACGCAGCTGGCCGCGGTGGTCAAGGCGACCGCCCTCGGCCTGATCGACCCGTGGCCGGGGTGACCCGATGGCGCCGATGACCCAGCGCGACCCGGTGGAGCGGGCCCGCAGCGTGCTGCGCCGCCACCTGGTGGCGACCGGAGCACTGGTCGTGGGCATCATGCTCAGCATGCTGCTGGCGGAATGGGCGCTGACCCGGCGGGCCGCGGACCGGATGGCCGAGCAGGTGTCGGTCCGGGTCGCCCGGACGGTCTCGGAACTGCTCACCGGCACCGACTTCCGGGACGGGACGAACTCCCACCGGGAGCTGGACCAGCGGATCAGGAGCTTCCTGGACGTCGGCGTGATCGTCCGGATCAAGGTGTGGCTGGTCGAGGGCGACCAGGTGCGCGTGGTGTTCTCGGACGATCCGCGCACCGAGGGCACCGTGCGGGCGTTCTCGTCCGATCTGGCCCGGCGGCTGGACGCCGGCGAGACCGTCGTGCTGCCGGTGCCGGACGACGCCGAGCACCGCTACGAGAGCGCCCTCGGGATGGACCTGCGCGAGGCGTTCATCGGCTTCGTGGACCAGGGCGGCAACCAGGTGCGACTGGAGGTCTACGTGCCGGTGCAGACCCGAGAACTGACCGCGAACGCGCTGATCGTGCAGGCACCGGTGATCGGGGTCGGCCTGGTCCTGCTGGTGGTCGTGCTCAGCTGGGGATCGGTGTCGCTGGCCGGGCAGCTGAAGGTGCTCGCCGAGCAGCACCACCGCGCCGTCCTGTTCGGGTTGCGCGCCCGCGAGGACGAACGCACCGGGCTCGCCCAGCGCCTGCACGACGGTGTGGTGCAGTCCCTGGCCGGCTCGCGGTTCGCGCTGGACTCGATCCGGGGGCGCACAGCGTCCGACGAGGCGATGCTGCGCCGGGTCGCCGAGGTGCTCCGCGACGACACCCGCGCCCTGCGCGGACTGCTGGCCGAGTACGTCGCGATCTCCGACCCCGAGACCCTGCCGGGCGACCTGCTCCGGCTGGCGGACGCCACCGGCACGCCGCGGGTGGAGGTCCGGGTGGATCCCGGGGTCCGGCTGGGCGACGAGTCGGCCGGGGTGATCCTGCGGGCCGCCGAGGAGGGCGTGCGCAACGCGCGCAGCCACGCGTCCGCCTCGCTCGTGCAGGTCACCCTCGAGGCACGCGACGCCGGCGCCGAGCTGACCGTGACCGACGACGGCCGCGGCCTGGCCACCGGGACGCCCGCCGCCGAGGCGGGGCACGTCGGGCTCGCGCTGGTCGGCAGCGCGGTGCGTTCGGTCGGCGGACGGCTCACGCTGGAGTCGCCGCCCGAGGGCGGCACCATGCTGCGGGTCCGGGTTCCCTGAGAATCGGCGTGGGCACTACGTGGTGGGCGCCGCTCTCGTCGCCGGTCGAACCCGTCGAGACCCATTACCCTGACGCCATGGCGCTGCCCGTCCTCGATGCCACCGAGCAGAGAATCCTCGGTTGCCTGCTGGAGAAGCAGCGCACCGTCCCGTCCAGCTATCCGCTGAGCCTGAACGCGCTCCGGCTGGCCTGCAACCAGACCTCCAGCCGGGAGCCGGTGATGGACCTGGACGACGGCACCATCGAGTCCGTCGCGCGCGACCTGAAGGGCCGCGGGCTACTCCGGATCGTCTGGGCCGGCAAGGGCTCCCGGGTGCTGAAGTACCACCAGCTGCTGGACGAGGAGCTCGCGCTGCAGTCGGACGAGCGGGCGCTGCTCACCGTGCTGCTGCTGCGCGGACCGCAGGCGCCCGGCGAGCTGAAGACCCGCACCGACCGGCTGCACCCGTTCACCGACCGCGACCAGGTGGAGCAGGTGCTGCGCCGGATGGCGGCGCTGCCGACGCCGCTGGTGCGCGAACTGGACCGCCGTCCCGGGCAGCAGGACCGCCGCTGGGCGCACCTGCTGGGCCCGGTGCCCGAGTCCCCGGTGGCGACGGCCGCGGCGCCGGGCGTCGATCGCGAGGCGGTGCTCGCCGAGGGAGCCGAGGCCCGCGACGCCAGGGTGCGGGACACGTACGACGCGATCGCCCGGGCCTACCATGACCGGCTGGGCGACGAACTGATCGACAAGCCGTTCGACGTCTGGCTGCTGGAGCGGGTGGCGGCGCTGGCCGGGGACGGCCCGATCGTCGACGCCGGCTGTGGGCCGGGCCACATCACCGCGTTCCTGGCCGACACCGGCGCCGAGGTGACCGGCGTCGACCTGTCGCCGGGCATGATCGAGGTCGCCCGCGAGCAGTACCCGGGCCTGGAGTTCTCGGTCGGCGACCTGACCGGCCTGCTGCGGCCCCGCACGGCCGCCGGCTGGGGCGCGGTGCTCGCCTGGTACTCGCTGATCCACCTGGCCGGGTCGGAGTTGCCGGCCGCGGTGACGGCCCTGGCCCGCACCCTGGCGCCGGGTGGTGTGCTGGTGCTCGCCGTGCACGTCGGCGACGAGGTGCGGCACGTGACCGAGTTCGTCGGCGAACCCGTCAACGTGCAGGCGGTCTTCCACGATCCCGCCCAGGTGCTGGCCGCCGTCGAGGCCGCCGGGCTGGTGGACGTGGAGTGGTACCGCCGCGGCCCGGTCGCCGCCGAGGGCCCGAACGAACGCCTGTACGTGCTCGGCCGCCGGGCCTGAACTCGGTCGGGGCCGGAGATCCCGGATCGAGTCCGGGATGACGGAATGCCTGGTCCTCGGGCGGGCCCGGGATGACGGGGTGCCTGGTCACCGCAGGGATCCCGGATCAAGTCCGGGATGACGGGATACCTGGTCCCCGGGCGAGCCCGGGATGACGGACCACGGAGAGTCGGGGACGACGGGCCTTCCGTCCCCGAGACGGGCCTTCCGTCGCCGGGACGGGCCTTCCGTCATCCCGGCGGACGCCGGGATCTCAGCGCAGGCGCGGCCGCACGTGCAGGCCGACCTCGGGGTTCACGATCAGCTCCTGGCTCGCGGCGATGCCGTCCACCACCAGCGGCAGGTCCCAGCCGACGTTGCGTTTGACCAGCGCCAGCGCGATCGGGCCGAG
>JAGPGQ010000159.1 GCA_018055925.1 Micropruina sp. | reverse complement strand
GTGCCCGCGTCATTCGGCTACCGGGTCATCGTCGATACTGATCCCGCCCACGTTGACCCGCAGTCCGGCGGCCTCCTGCCCCCGACCGGCAGCGGCCGGTAAACGCGCACGTCCGCGTCGGCGAGCGCGTTGGGCGACTCGGGCACGACGCCTGCGCGGGCGTCGTTCCGCGTCATGACTCCGGGCTTCCGGCTGCGGCGGCGGTCCGGTCGTTGAAGACCAGTTCCCAGAGGTGCCCGTCGGGGTCGCTGACGTATCCGGTGTAGCCCCCGTCGTGCTCGGCGGCCGGCTGGGCGGAGCCTCCCACGTCCGCGGCACGGGCGATGACATCATCGATCTCCTGCTTGCTGCCCATCGCGCACGAGACGACCAGAGCGCCGGGGTGAGCCGACGCCGGGCCCGCGATGCCGGCGCGTTCGACATAGGTCGCGTACTCGCCGAGCTCGATCAGGAACAGTGACAGGTTCGGCAACTCGAAGGCGATCATGTACTCATCGATCCCCGGCGTCTCCAGGCCCAGGCCATCGCGGTAGAAGCGCAACGAGCGCTCCAGATCGGCGACCGGAAGCGAGACGACAACAGTGGCAGGGTTCATGACCGCGAGCATAACATGCCTTGCTATTCATATGAATAGATGGCAATATTTGGGCGCATGGATGGTTTCGCGGTGATCGCCGAACCGACCCGGCGCGCGATTGTGGATCGCCTCCGGCTCGGTGAGAGCGATGTGGGCGGACTGGTGGACGAACTGCGGGTGTCGCAGTCGCTGGTGTCCAAACACCTGCGGGTGCTGCGGCAGGCGGGCGTGGTGGAGTCGGAGGTCGCGGGCAAGCGCCGGATCTACCGGCTCACAGACCAGCCGCTACCGGACGTGCTCGCCTGGGTGAAGCCCTATGTCGACCGGTGGAGCGCGAGCTTCGACCTTCTGGCCGAGGCTCTGGACGAGGAGGAACGACGATGACGGACGGCCCACAGGCACCGCCCGATGAGGTGATTGCCGCACAGGTGCGTGCGCCGATCGAGGTCCAGCTGGAACTGGACGAGGACCGGTGGACGCTGGTCATGCGACGCCGGTTCCCACGCAGCCCGGAGACGCTGTGGGGGATGCTCACCGACCCCGTCAAGCTGGCACGCTGGTCCCCGATCGTGCCCGACCGCCCGCTGACCGAACCCGGACCGGCCACCTGCCGGGAGAACCCCGGTGACCAGCCGGTTGACGCGGACGTCCTCGTCGCCGACGCGCCACGCCAGCTCGTCCACCGCTGGGGCTCCGATCTACTGCGCTGGACGCTCACGCCCGACGGCGACGGCACCGTCCTGGAACTGCGGCAGACGACCGATGAGCGCGCGGGGGCCACGATGCTCGCCGCCGGCTGGCAGGTGTGCCTGGCACGCCTGGCCGCCGACGACGGCACGGACCGGGAGCGCCCGACCGGGCAGCGCGCCCTGGCCTACGGATGGCAGCAACTGCACGACCACTATCAAGCCCAGTTCCCGGCGGATCGCAGCTGAGGTAACCGGGCGCCTCACCACCGCCGGATCGTTTCGCGGATCAGGTGCTCGTCTTCGGCGCGACGACATCCCGGGAGTTCCGCCCTCATCACACAGGCGGGCGGCATCCCATTGGTGACGTCGTCGTCCTCGTTGCCCCCGGGCTTCTTCTCACGTCGGCACGTACAGCGTGGCCTCGTGTCCATCGATCGGTGGACACGAGGTTCCATCCAGAGGTCGTTCCGCACCGCCGGGTGCCGCCGGAACAATTGGGTGCGACCGGCGCGCGATCCGCCGGACCGACCGAGAGGAATCCATCGTGAGCAGTTCCGACCTCAGCATCCACGCGAACGCGGCCGCCAGTGGCGGGTTGGCGGCCGCCATTGCGGGGCTGTTCGGCTGTCTCTTCGCCTTCATCTTCACCGGCGACCTGGCGTACTCCCTGATGTGGGGCGCGTGGGGCGCGGTCGTCGCCTTTGGCGGCACCTATGCCGGTGTCTACTTCGTCACTCTGGCGCATCACCGCAGGCAGAGGGGCTGATCACGGTCCGGCCCGTGACGCCTCCCGCGGGCGCACCTACCGTCCTAGACTCGGGTCCGTCGACGATCGTTCCACGGACGGGAGGGGAAGGCATGCCTGCGGGCGCAGCGTCCTCGGCGCCGCGCGCCGACGATGTTCGGGATCCCCGGTCTCGGGCAGCCTCTTGGCACTGGGATCTGTATCTCGGTGTCTTTGCGGTCGTCGCTCCGGTGATCGTCATCCTGCTCGGCGACTCCGTCGTGGAACGCGTGGGCGCCGCGGGCGCGCTCATCGGGCTGTATGCGTGGTACTGGGGATTCGGCCGGACCCACATCCGCGTCGGGAGCGGGAGCGCTCCGGTGAGCTTTCCGCTCGGGACCGTGGTGATCTTCGCGATCGGGCTGGCGTTCGAGCCCACACTGCCCATCGGATGGGGGGCAGTGTTCCCGATGCTGTTCCTCGCGTGTCGACTCGGAGCCTCCGTCGCATGGGCCGCACTTGCCGCCGTGTTGCCGTCGATCGCGCTCGTTGCGCGAGCGGGCCTGGACGCTCCGTTCCTTCCGGCGTCGCTGCTCCAGGGGCTGGCGGCCGGTGCATCGGCGATACTGTTCGGCCTGTGGATCGGTCAGATCACTGCGCAAAGCGGCCAGCGGGCACAGCTCATCAAGCGACTCGAGGAAAGTCAGAACGAGGCGAGGAAGCTGTCGCGGGCTGCGGGCGTCGCCACCGAACGCGCGCGACTCGCCGGCGAGATTCACGACACCCTCGCCCAGGGGTTCACGAGCATCGTCGCGCTCGTGCAGGCTGCCGAATCCAAGCTGGATTCCGACCCGGCCGCAGCGCGCCGGCACCTCTCCCTCGCGACGGAGACCGCGCGCGAGAACCTCGCGGAAGCGCGCGCCATGGTCCAGGAGCTGACTCCGAGCGCCCTCACATCCGGCAGCCTCGCCGGGGCGATCCGCAGACGGGCCGAGCAGCTCGGCCGCGAGACGTCGTCGACGGTGACGGTGCGCGTCGACGACATCGATGGGCTGCCGACTCCGGTCGAGGTAGTGCTGCTGCGCGCCGCGCAGGAAGCCCTCGCGAACATCGGGAAGCACGCGGCCGCCGCCAAGGTCTCGGTGGAGCTCGTCGACACCGGCGACGCCGTGCGGCTCAGCGTGGCCGACGACGGTGCCGGCTTCGACCCGCACGCGCCGCACGCGGGATTCGGGCTGGACGGGATGCGCACGAGGGTCGAGGCCGTGGGCGGCAGCTTCCGAATCGACAGTGGTCGGGAGGCCGGCACGAGGGTGATCGTCGAGGTGCCCTGGTGAGCGGTCCGATCCGAGTGCTGCTCGCCGACGATCACGCGATCGTCCGCGAAGGGGTCCGCGGGATGCTGGACGCCGAACCGGACATCGCGGTCGTCGCCGACGCGTCCTCGGGCTCCGCGGCGATCGAGGCCGTCGCGGCGCACGACGTCGATGTGGTGCTGATGGATCTGCGGATGCCGCGCACGGACGGCGTCGCCGCGACTGCCGAGATCCGCCGTCGATGGCCCACGACGGCGGTCGTCATTCTTACGACCTACGAGACCGATGCCGACATCCTGCGCGCCGTCGACGCGGGCGCTGCGGGATATCTGCTGAAGGACGTTTCACGGGCCGACCTCATCGGCGCCGTCCGCGCGGCCGCCGCGGGCGAGGCGGTGCTGACGCCGACCGTTGCCGCGCGGCTCATGAGGCGCGTCCGCGGCCCGGGGCCACCGCGGCTGTCTCGGCGCGAGCTCGACGTGCTCGAGCTGGTCGCCATCGGCAACAGCAACGCGGACATCGGCCGCGCCCTCTTCGTCAGCGAGGCGACGGTGAAGACACACCTGCTGCGAATCTTCAGCAAGCTCGAAGTCTCCGACCGCACCGCGGCCGTCACGACCGCGATGTCGCTCGGGCTGCTTCCCGGGCCGCAGAGTCCAGGTATCCGATGAGTGACAAGGCCGAGCTCGAGCTGCCCGACAAGACGATCATCGACGGAGTCTCCACGGCCGGCGGCGCGCACTGCGAGACGACGGCGCTCGGCGTTCTCCTGCGCCATGCCGGACTCGACCTCTCCGAACCAATGCTCTTTGGGCTGGGGAGCGGGCTGTCCTTCATCTACTGGGACTCGAAGCGGCAGGAACTGCCCTTTCTGGGCGGCAGGGTGAAGCCCTTCGTGCTCGCTCAGAACCTGGCCCAACGGCTGGGGCTCGAGCTGCGCGTGCGGGAGACTACCTCGTCACGAAGGGCCTGGGACCAGGTCCGCTCCTCGATCGACGATGGGATCCCCGTAGGGCTACAGCTCGACAGCCATGACCTGGAGTACTTCGGATCCCGGGTGCACTTCGCCGGTCACGTCGTCGCCATGTACGGCTACGACGCCGAGCGGGCGTATCTGGTCGACACTGCGCAGCAGGGCGGAGCCGTGTCCACGAGCCTGGAGAGCCTGGCCAGGGCTCGAGCCGCACGCGGGCCGATGGCGGCCCGCCACCGGTCCTTCACCGTGAGGGTGCCGGCGTCGAACACGGATGGCGGACACCTCATCCCGGCGATCATCCCCGCGATCACCGCGTGCGCTGAGTCCTTCCTGGCGCCGCCGATCACCAACCTCGGCAACCGAGGAATCCGTACGGCCGCCAAGCGCGCACAGTCGTGGTTCGATCGAGTCGAGGACCCCGGCCGCGACCTCGCCGTCATCTCCACGATGATGGAACGCGCGGGCACCGGAGGCGCACTGTTTCGCAACCTGTACCGAGACTTCCTGACCGAGTGCCAGGGACTTCTCGAAGGTAAGTCGGGCGCGGACCTCGTGGGGCAGGGAAGGGATCTCTTCGCCGAATCCGCGCTGCTCTGGACGAGCGTTGCCGAACTCATCGAGAAGGCGGGTGCCACGGGTAGACCGGACCATCTCGCCAACGCGAGTCAGCTGCTCGATGACATCGCGACGATCGAGACCTCAGCGATGACTGCACTCAGCTCCCTGACACTCGTCCGGCATCCATCAGACGAGCACAAGTTGCTGAGAATGGGAGAGGACGGATTGCGCTCACCGAGTCGTTGAGAGAACGGGCATTCGCCGTTGCCTGGCTCTCGCTGATGGCGGCCAGATGGTTCGGCTGGTCATCCGGTGAGGGTGTCGCGGCTCGGCTTGATCCGGTGGCGGAGCTCCGCCACTCCGTCGCCGTCGAGTTCTGTGAGGTAGCGGGAGCGGCCCGCCATGGCCATCACCAGGTGCAGCAACGGCCCCTGCACGAGTGCGCCGCTGCCCACGGTGAAGTCGGCGTCGGTGGCTGTGAGAGTGAGCCCTTTGATCAGTCGGTGGCTGTTGACGGCGAAGTCCTTGGCCGCGAAGAACGTCGCAACCTCGTGAACCGCGGCGGGGTCGGGTGTGAGGTCGATGCCGAGTGGACGGGCGATGTCCTGGCCGTGGACGATGACCTCTCCGAGCACGGCGGCATAGTCCTTGGTGGGCACGACGGTGCTGGTCACCAGACTGCGGAATCGTTGCGCAGTCTCATCCGGGGTGTCTGAGTGTGCGCCGCTCGTACGGTTCCTACAACGATGGGTGCGCCGCCGCCCACGCCCTCGATCTCATCGGCGAGCGGTGGACGCTGATCATGGTGCGTGAACTACTGCTGGGCCCCAAGCGGTTCGCGGAACTGCAACGAGACATCATCGGGATCGGCCCGACCGTGCTCTCCCGCCGCCTCCACGACCTCGAAACACGCGGAATCGTGGCGCGCCGCACGCTCCCCGCCCCTGCGCGGGTCGATGTCTATGAACTCACCGCCTGGGGTGCCCGTCTCGAAGCGGTCAACACCGCGCTCTCCCTGTGGGCGGTCGAGTCGCCCGCGCTGCCCTGGGAAGCCGACATGAGCCCGGACACCCTCGTTCTCGCCATGCGCGCCCATGCTCGCGCAGACCACGACCTTGCGGAGCCGATCAGTGTCAACCTGCACCTCACTGATTCCAGACTGCCTGACGCGGAGCCCGTCTCGTATGCCGCGCACATGACCTCCGAGCAAACGACTGTCGAGAAGTCGCCCAACCCCGGTGAGGCTGACGCGGACGTGTTCGCCACGACCGCCGACTGGAAGGCCTGCATCCTCGGCGGCACGTCACCCGCAGACCTAGCGGAGGCGAGGTGTACCGGCTCCGAAGCCGCAATCCAATCGCTCCTCCGGGCGACGCGACTCTGAGACGGGCCGAAGAGCTGGAGGCCAAGCGCCCGGCGCGTCTCCGTCGCAAACCCCTGCCTAACTTTCTCTGCCCTCCCGTCGACGGGAGGGCAGAGAAAGTTAGGCAGGGGTTTGGCGCCGCGCGTCGGCCCGGTTGTCACTCTGCGCTGCACTTCAGGAGGAAGTTGCATCCGGACGCGAGTAGGTCAGGGCGAGGTTGCCCCTGGGGAATGACTTGACGTCGATCAGAGCGCGTACAGCGTGATGTACTCGGCAGGGTCACGCTTCTGTTTTCGGGCGAGGTTGCGCAGATCGTTGTAAGCGCGCCCTGCTGGCGTATCTCTGGACGGTGTTGGAGGGGTCACAGAAGCACCTCCAGCGCCTGGCGGATCCGAGGGAGTGCCTTGGGGAACGCCGCTGCCACCTTCAACAGCGCCGCTGGGGTGTTCCCTCTCCGACGAATCCATCGCCTCAGCGCCTCGTAGGCGACATCGCTGCCTTCCTGGTGCATGAGCCGGAAGCAGTCGATGATGCTCCGCTCCGCCGAGTAGATCGCGACCGTGGCTCCTTCCCCGACCTCGACATGCTCGCGGCCGATCTGAAAGGTTCGCGGATCGAAGCTATGCCAACTCACGTTCGCAAGCCCAGCTGGATGGTGTGTGCCACGCGGTAACGCGATATCGGAGCCGAAAGGGATCGCGTCGCTCAGATCATGATGCACAAGAGCACTCGTGAGACACAGCGTCGCGTCGCTGTGAAGCCTCGTCGCGACAGCAAGGGCGATGAAGGCAGGCGGGATTGCGTCAGGACGCACGAAAACACCGCGCCCCACGCGCTCGATCTCGTCCCGGTCGAGCAACGAGTAGACCTGATCCTTGCTCAGACCTGCTTCCCGCGCATCCTCGAGTGTGAAGGCTGGGGCAAGCTCACGTCGTAACACGGCAGCCTCCTAACTCATTACACATCAAGGGTATCTGTAGGTAGTTAGGAGGGCAAGGATGCGTGCTGACAGCGAACAGCACTGTCCTCGTGAGACCGCATCCTTAACCCGCCTCACCGTGAACCACCAGGTTCCCCGCTCGGTCGCAGAGGCACCGCTCCCAGAGCGTTGGAAGCATGACGTCTACAACCACAGAGAGTCCGTTGTCT
The DNA here is from genome assembly GCA_018055925.1 of Micropruina sp. Lineage (GTDB taxonomy): Bacteria > Actinomycetota > Actinomycetes > Propionibacteriales > Propionibacteriaceae > Micropruina. Next base: position 1,696 of record JAGPGQ010000159.1, on the reverse strand, counting down.
CCGCTTCGGGCTGTGTCCTATGTCCGTGTCTCCACCCTCGATCAGGCCCGGCGGGGGTCCGAGCCGGAGGGGTTGTCGATCCCGGCGCAGCGGGAGGCGAACCGGCGGCGGGCGTTGGAGATGGGTGCGCTCGTGGTCGCGGAGTTCGTCGAGCGTGGCCGCTCGGGCAGGTCGCTGGAACGCCCAGAACTGCGGCGGATGCTGGAGTACATCCAGGACCGTCCGGTGGACTTCGTGATCGTGCACAAGATCGACCGCCTCGCCCGCAACCGGGCCGACGATTCAGCGATCACGAAGACGATCCAGGGAGCGGGCGCGCACCTGGTCTCCACGACCGAGGCGATCAGCACGACACCGTCCGGGAGGCTGCTGCATGGGATCATGGCGTCCATCGCGGAGTTCTACTCCCAGAACCTCGCCACCGAGGTCATGAAGGGAATGCGACAGAAGGCCATCCACGGAGGAACGCCGGGACGGGCACCGCTCGGCTACCTCAACGAGCGTCGATACCACGACGGCCGTGAAGTCCGCACCATCACGATCGACCCGGAACGCGCCGAGCACATCATCTGGGCCTTCCACTCCTACGCCACCGGCGAGTGGAGCGTCACCCGACTGGCCGCCGAACTTGAGATCCGCGGCCTGACGACCAGGCCGGGACCGAACACCCCCGCGGGGCCGTTGACAGTGAACGGGCTGCACCGGCTGCTGCGGCGCCCCTATTACAAGGGCATCGTCGTCCACAACGGCATCGAACATCCCGGTCGGCACGATCCCCTGATCGACCCGGTGATCTGGGCGAGTGTGCAAGACATCCTCACCTCCCGCCGCAACGGGGAACGCTCACGAGCGCACGATCATTACCTCAAGGGCACGGTGTTCTGCGTCGAGTGCGGCAGGCGGCTGATCGTGCAGCACACGCGGACCAAGAGCGGCCGGGTCTACGAGTACTTCGTCTGTCACCGACGCCGCGACACCACCTGCCAGCAACGCAAGGCCCTGCCGATCGGCCAGGTCGAGCAGCAGGTCGAGGACCTCTACCGCACGATCGAGCTGAACCCCGGCCAGCGTGAACGCATCGAACAGATTGTGCTCGCGAAGCTCCACCGGCAGCAGGCAGTCAACGGTGAGCGCTTCGAAGCGATCACCGTCGAGGCCCAGACGGTCGAGGCGAACCAGGCCAAGCTGCTCGAGGCCTACTACGCCGATGCCATCGACCGTGAGCTGTTCCTTACCCACCAGCGACGCCTCAACATCGAGCAGGCGACCCTCGTCCGCGAGAGGGCGAAGCTGGAGTCCAAGAGCACCGAGATCCAGCAACGCGTCCGTGACGCCCTCGACCTGCTTCAAGACGTCCACGCCACCTACACGAACGCACCGGTCACGGTGCGCAAGCAGCTCAACCAGGCCATCTTCGCCGGGATCTTCCTCGGCCCAGACCCCAGCCAGATCCGCGCCGAACTCAACGAACCCTTCGCCAGCATCACCCAACCCGGATGAGATGCCGGCAACCCAAGTCGCGGTAGTAGAACCGCTCCGGCGATGAAGCAAGGAGAACCTACTCAAACCACATGCTGATGCCAGCAAACCCTCCCGGTCAGCCCAGGGTTGCCCACGGACCCGGAGACGACTGAGGCCGCCCTCTCGGGCGGCCTCACAAGCCTCGATTGCACTTTTGATAGGAGCAACTGGGTGG
>JAGPGQ010000391.1 GCA_018055925.1 Micropruina sp. | reverse complement strand
TTCTTGGTCAGCCGGGTCAGGTGCGGGGCCAGGATCACGCAGCCGGTGGTGCCCGTCCAGGTTCCCGGGTCGCGGGTGGCGTCGTGCTCCGGCAGGTACGGGTCGCCGCCGTTGCCGAAGATGCTCTCCACGAAGTCGAGATTCGCGACCAGGCCGCCGGGCACGATGAACCGGGTCTCCATCCGGCGCTCGGTGGCGTAGCCGGGCACCGCCGGAGAGACCAGCGGGCGCAGCAGCAGCGACACGAAGCAGGCGGCCGGATGATCGGTCTGCGCCAGGTAGGGCAGCACCAGATCCTCGTGCGGCGGCCGGAACGCCTCGCTCAGCAGCCGGGCGAACACCGGCTTCGGCACGGCGATCTTGTCGTCGGGGATGGGCAGCCCGCCCTCGGCGATGTGGAACACGCCCGCCGTGGTGCGGCGGTCGTTGGCCGGGTTGTGCAGCACCCCGTTGGCCAGCCGGTAGCTGGAGAGCAGCGGGGAGCGGAACGAGTCGCCGTTGACCGGCAGCGAGAGCGCCCGGGCCAGGCCGGGCTCGTCCAGCACCAGGGTCCGCCGGGGCAGTCGCGGACGCTGCTCGTCGTCGTCGGCCGGCACGTCGGCGAGGTAGTCGTCCAGGAACGCCTGGATCCGCTGGTCGACGGCGCACAGCCGGTCGGAGAGCCGGCGGCTGAGTTCCCGCTGGCGCGCCAGGATCGGTGCGACCAGGCGCGCGCTGGTGGTCTCCTCGGCCTGCAGCGGCACGGGGATCCCGATCAGGGCAAGACGCAGATTGACGGAGGCAGTCACGGCTGAGGACATGTACTCAAGTCTGAGACAGATGCCGCAGGCTGTCAGGCGGTCCGCAATTCGTCCCGGATCGGGTTCGATGGCGGCTCACTGGCCGGACTCACCGGCCGGACGCCGCCGCCAGGTCGCCGAGCAGCGTCCGCATCCGGACGATCAGCTCCGCGGTCGGTTCGGTTCCGGGCTCGAACGGTTCCCCGACCAGGATCCGGACGTCCGCTTCCCGGTAGTGCCGACTGAGCACCTGCAGCGTGGTGGCGCGCCATTCCCGGTCGGCCCGGGTGGGTGCGCGGCGGACGAACCCGGTGCGCAGCGCCGCGGCGGAGAGCACCCCGCCGATCGCCAACGGCACCAGGCGCACCCCGGGGACCCGGCGGGCCAGCACGTCGGCCGAGCGCGCCCAGTCGTCCAGCGCGGCGACCGCCCCGTCGGCCACCACCGGGTCGGGTTCGATCGTCCCGGCCGGGAAGGTGAGCAGAGCGCCCCCGGCCCGCAGGTGCTCGACCGCACGCCGCAGCGCGTCGAACCCGTCGCCGGGCCGCAACAGCAGCAACCGGGAGGACAACCCGGGCATCACCTGCAGGAACGCCCGGTCGAGGGCCAGCACCCGGAGGTCGGCCCGGGCCTCGAGCGCCACCGCCAGCGCCAGGCCGTCGATCACGCCGGGATGGTTGGCGACGGCGAGCACCGGTCCGGACGGGGGAATCAGGTCGCGGCCCACAGTGGTCAGCGAGCGGACGAAGGTGGGGATCTGGGTGCGGGCGCCGGCCGCCAGCCCGTCGACCGCCACCAGGTCGTCGAACCGTCCGATCCGCCGGGCGAACCGCCGGGACAGCGGACGCAGCAGCCGCCGGGCCGCCGGGGAGGATTCCGGCAACCGGAAGCCCCGGGCCAGGGCATCGATGGTGGCCTCGGTCAGTGCCGTCGGGTCCGCCCGGTCAGGCATGCCCCGACCCTACGGCGCGGACGCGGGCGCCGGGGCCGCCAGCCAGGCATCCACCTCGGCCAGCCAGCGGGCCTTGTCGGCGTCGGCCGCCAGGCTGGCGGCGATGCTGGAGCGGGCCAGCGCGGCCAGCTCGGTGTCGTCGAAGCCCAGCTCGGTGCGCGCCAGCCGGTACTGATCGGTCAGCCGGGAGAGGAACAGCAGCGGGTCGTCCGCGCCCAGGGCGACGACCGCACCGGCGTCGACCAGCCGGCGCAGCGGGACGTCCGTGCTCTCGTGGTATACGCCCAGGTGCAGGTTCGACGCCGGGCAGACCTCGAACGCGACCCCGGCCCCGACCAGCTCGTCCAGCAACGCCGGGTCCTCGGCGCTGCGGACGCCGTGACCCAGCCGGGCGGGCCGCAATTGCTCGACGACCTGCCGGATGTGGGACGGCCCCAGCAGTTCGCCGCCGTGCGGCACCCCGGGCAGGCCCGCCTCGCGCGCGATCCGGAACGCCGCCGCCCAGTCCGCGGTGTGGCCGGAGCGCTCGTTGTTGCTCAGCCCGAACCCGACGACACCGTGCTCGCCGGCGTGCCGCGCGGCCAGCCGGGCCATCGTCCGGGCGTCCAGGGGGTGCCGCACCCGGCTCGCCGCGACGATGATCGCCACCTGGACGCCGGTCTCGGCGGTGGCCCGGCGGGCCTCGTCCAGGATGATCTCCAGGGCGGCCGGCAGCCCGCCCACGTGCGGCGCGTAACTGGACGGATCCACCTGCAGCTCGAGCCGCCGGGAAC